>NC_010625.1:1587410-1904893 GCF_000020045.1 Paraburkholderia phymatum STM815
ATGCAACTGCTCTCTCGCTAGTTGCAGTTCACGGTCGTCCCCTGCGCTCCGCAATGGATAACGTCCCATACCGCTCCACTCTTAAAATACCCGCCGTGCGCCGATACCGGGTCCTCGATGACGAGGAATCGGGCTGCGTTTTGCACATATACGTTCACAATTCGTAACGGCTCGTGCTCATATTCCTTAGGGATCGACCATGTGAGAAGGTCATCTGTGTCGCTGAATGCAACGACATCAAGCGTCGCGCTCACTGTGGGAACTGCTTTCAATACTTGTGTCCGTACGGACTCAGATTTTGCCTGTGCCAGAAGGCAGAATACGTCCTCGCACTTCTCATTTTTTCCCTGTGCACCGGGCTGGCCTTTCTCAGTTTCCGACAACTGCAGTTCGACGGGGGCTCCGGCTGGCTTGCGATTAGCGGTAGCCGCTGTATCTTGTGCCGTGATATTGGCCATCCCAAGAAATGTAAGCTGATTTGCCATCATGTAAATGACCGGCGTATGAGCCAACATATCACGCAGGTAGCTTTCGGCACCCGGGTATTCTATCGCTAGTGCGGACTGGTCGACGCCTGGGGGGTTCTTTCCCAGGAGCCCTAGCAGCGTATCGTAAAGTAACCGACTGCCAAGACTGTGAGTCACGAAAACGTATCGTGTTTTTGAATCTACACTGGCCTTGCTCCAATCGCAACGCGGATTCGGTTTCAGAGGATTTGCAGGCAGAATCGGTTGCCCCGTGAAAGCGTGACACAATGCGTCGGCCAAGCCAAGCTGCATAACGGTGTGATACTGGCCCATGTAGATAGCGGAATCAGCAAGCTTCCGATCCAGAATATCCTCCTTCACCAAGCGGTTCAGTGCCAGTCTCGATGGCGGCTGAGCCTGTTCTCCCTGACTGATAGGCAGACACGAGAAAATCCCAGGCTTGGTGAAATCATCCCTGAGGCGGGTATTCTTGACCCACTGAGTAAGCGGCGACCATGTCACCTCAATGGCTTCAACGCGAATTTTCGAAGGCGGATAGGTAAAATTCTGCGTTCGAAGAGCGACATACGATTGGTCATCGTACGGGTGTGGATTTCCTTCCGATGGCGTCAAGAATTCATTGCTATAGATTGGCAGCTCGGTGACAGGTGCCGCCCCATTCGGAATCAACCCAATTTTTTTCGCCGTGTCGTTACCGAGCCATCCATCGTCGCTGTCTCCACTCAGCGCATATCCTGGGCAAAAATCCCCAACTCCGTGAATGAAGACAAGCTTGACGTCGGTCACTTCATCCGAAAGATATGTGTTTAACGGCTTCACGATACCGTGGGGGTCCCCATGTGCATCTCCGGGTTGATATACCCCCGGACCGGCACACGCCGAGAGCAACGCAAAGGGCAACATACGCGCGCATCTGGCGATCCGCGTTCTCAATCCACTTTCGCAGTCGGCGGATCGCTGTAATATATGGATGCCGTTGTTCATTACGTTCTCCAGTCTCCTCAGCCAGATTGCGGTCGAGCAAATGCATAGGAGGCGGGACGAGTCAGATCCCCTTTTTGGGGAGTTAGCGACCTATCCTGAATGGGTAGCCTTTGCGTCAACCAGCTTCAAGGATTAGTATCAACCTTTCGTGCGGAAACGCTCATACCGCAATAGACGCGTTGATAATGGAGTTGTCTCTGCGTCGCGACGGCAGGTCAGAAAGGCCGTGGCACGAAGACGACACCGGGGGAACGCGACCCAGAGAGGAATCCGCGTCCGTGCGCATGAACACACTTCAGCTGGAAATGCGCAACGCGCGTGCTCGAGCGAAATTCTAAGCAAGACGGCGGGCGCAGCGCAGGGCGACGATGACGTTTCATCACCTCCCGAAACAGGCTGCGCGCAAGCCGATGCACATCATCGAGATAACTTTCACGAGGGCATGTCGAGGTGCCTTACCCTCGCCAGACTATTGACTCGTCGCATAACATGGAGGGCTAGCGGCGAGTCGCTGAGTCAATCGCAGGTAAGGCCTGGCTATGCGACGCCAGCAAGAGCTATGGCCTCACTCGGTTGAGGCTGTACGTCAACTTCCGCGGGATCTTTCACGCTTTAGCCCGCAGCTATAAAACAGGTCGGTTATGACAGCCGAAAGTGATCGTGAGCAGTTGGTAATTGGCGCACCGCAGTGGGTCGACGGCGAAGTTCAGCGCTACCTTGACAGTGGCGACTATGACAGCAGCTTTGCGAACTGGCCGGGTGACAACTACGTCGACATAGCGAAAAAAGCCAGTCAACGCTTGCGAACTGCGCTCGTGGAGGAGACCCTTCGGCGAGCGAATGGCCGCGGCGGCCAAGTAACCGTACCGGACGATTTGCGTGCGTGGCCCCGAAATAAGCTTTCCCCCATGATCTTCGGGCTCTTCCCTGCCGACGAGCGCTCCGTCGTCCTCGACACACTTGGTGGCAACGTTGTATTCCTCACTCCGCAGAACATTGCTTCGGTTCTCATGGAGCAACGGTGGCCGTCGACCGCCTGGAACCTGGCGAATGTCTATCTCCGTAGTGTGGGTGCACCAGCTCTCGCGCACGAGGCCTGCCAAATTGTGGGGCTGAGCGAGCAAACGACGTGCTATATCTCGATGTCATATTTCCAGGAAACTGACCCGTTCGCGGATTTTGTCGTCCATGAGGCCGCCCACGCCTTCCATAATTGCAAGCGAGCCACTGTCGGGCTACGCGAAAGCAGTCGAGGGGAGCATCTGCTCAACATTGAGTACGCCAAACGCGAGACGTTTGCCTACGCCTGTGAAGCTTACAGTCGCATCAGCTCGATGGCTGCGGGCGTCAAGCAACGACTGGAGACGCTCGAGCGGCACGCCGATGGCTTTTTACCGCCGGACGATCGTGTCGATCATGAGGAGTATCTCGACATTCTTGGCGAAGCCGTAAAGTCCCGCAACGGATGGAAACGCATCCTAAAACGGTGCGCACCAAATGCGCGCCAATGAGCGGTCGCTGACTATCACTAGCGAGAGCGAGCGGTCTGAAAACATGGGATCGCAGCGGCAAATGCCGCCCAAAAATCGTCGATAAACCGAGGGCGAGCGCGCAGATTCGTCCGCTCGCCCTCGCCTTTCGTGCTGTCGCTCCTCGGGCTCAGGCCAGGGGAACAATGGCGCCCAGCCGCCCCGTCAAATCGGCTGGATATTCGCTGCCTGTTTTCCTTTGGGTCCCTGCTTGACGTCGAAACTGACACGCTGCCCCTCTTGCAACGACTTGAAGCCTTGCGCTTGCACCTCCGAAAAATGTGCAAACAGGTCATCACCAGACCTTCGTCCGGTGTGATGAACCCAAAACCCTTGGCGTCGTTGAACCACTTAACCGTTCCAGTTGCCCTGAACATCTCCTCGTCACGAGTAAGGCGCAACTTGCATGCTGCACGAGACGCGTAGTCGGTGTCCAATAGGCTGCAGCTAATACGCCCGGCTCAGCTTTCCACAGACTCCGTCAAAGCGACACCCTCGATGGGTGACAAGATTCGTTTCCGTAGCTGTCGACCACGAGGCGAAAACAGAACCGGCGTGGGCCGCAACGATATGGAGACCGGCTCACTTCCGATTGTGCCTCGACGCTTCACTATGTCGACAACCACGCCTTCTTCGCTGAGGCGCAGCGCAACCCTAAGTATCGCGGGAAATGAATCCTGGCTGTTGCCAGCGGCCGGATCATCCAGAACAGGGACTCCGAGGCCTGTGCGGCGAGATGCAATCGCCTCAGGGCTGAGGACTGGATCATGTTGCGCCCAGTACTGAACAAGTGCCTGCCCGCAAAATCTGCTCTGCAGACCATAGCGCGTCCGCCGTCGATTCTGCTTGCACCCTGAATATCCTGCCGGCATCGAGCTCGATTGTTTCCAACCCCGAACAGGGAATGTGCGGCGACTGCAGAAATGCGATCGGCCTGCCGTCTCCTGACGCGAGCGCCGGGCTGAGCAGGCGCAGTTCACCGACGCCGGGCTGCTGGACCAGCAGTTCGATAAGTGCGCCCGTGGGCCAGCCACCGCCGGGGAACTCGCGGGACAGCGCCGCGTAGCCCGTCTCAACGACTCTCCCCGGCTGCGCGCGAGTTGCGAGGCTCGCCAAAGCGATGGGTGGATGTCATCTGCAAGCATGACTGGTTGCCAATACTGTACGTTTATACAGTATCATATCTCGGAGAAGCCTTCAGGCAAACAACGAAGGAATGACCATGGACGCACGCGTCAACCGCAAGCCGCATCCGATGCCGGAGATAGCTGAATTCGTTTCGCAGCTAAGGGAGGCATTCGGCGACCGAGCCATCGACGAAGCTGTCCGCCGGGGGAAAGCCGGCGAACCGAGTTTTTATGCGTGCGAGAACGGTCGAGCAGTGGGAGCAGCGACGCCATCCGGACTGGCATGGAAGGTCGACGACTCACTGCGCAACCGGCGATTCTGCGCTGGTTGTATCGGCGATTGCGTTGGACAGGATGTCCGCTGCTCCCGACGAGTTCGATAATCGGCGTGAACGGCGCCGGACTAGTTGACGCGCAGTTTGCGGCGGTAGCATCGTCAGTGATAGCGCCGAGCAATGCACCTCGTATCCGCAACTGCAGCCACCTTGAACATCTCATCGTATGAAGAGCGAAGAATACAGAGGCTACACACTGTGGGGACACGCGATCCTCAATCAGCGCGAGGAAACGACGGCGCGCGAACGATACGCTGCAAGCGGCACCATCACGAAGGAAGGCAAGATCGTTGAGGCGTCCGGCGTGCTGAATAACTTCGACACCGAAGACGAAGCAGAGTTGGCTGGATTGTTGTGGGGACGTGCCTGGGTCGAAAGCCAATGACCTACGGCTGGGTAGTGGTTCGGCTCGTCGTTCGGACGCCGGCGCGATCAGGCGCAATCCGGCCGGCAGTCGGCCATTCTGGCGGACCTTGCAAGCACCCTGAGTGACTTGGATGTGATCGCCTGCCGATCGCGCCCCGGTCTGCTACACACCGTAAAATAGACGTCGTTCCCTCTCCAAAACTGGACTAACATGCCGCGCATCGAGAACGCCGATAGTCGCGACGCTGAGCATTGGGCAACGCTGTGGGCTGCGTCCCTCACAGAACTCGCCGTCTTCGCCCTCACGCCCGACGGTTTCATCTCGACCTGGAATCCCGGCGCAGCTGCCATCTACGGCTACACCTCCGACGAAATTATCGGGAAGCATGCGTCAATCTTGCTTCCTGATGATCTGCACGAGCGAGAGGAGTTTGAATCGGAATTCCATCGCGCTCACGAGAAAGGCAGCTCCGTGACGGAAGGCTGGCGCAAACGCAAGGACGGCTCGGTGCTCTGGGCGAGTATCGTGACGACGGCGCTCGTAGACGCAAACGGCACTCTGCTCGGGTTCGCGAAACTGGTACGCGACGAGAGCGAGAAGCGAAAAGCTCATGAAGCGGTGATCGGAAGCGAGCGACGGTTCCGATTGCTCGTAGACGGAGTATCCGACTATGCGATTTTCATGCTGTCGCCGGACGGTCTTGTGACCAACTGGAACAACGGCGCACGACGCATCAAGGGCTACACCGCAGAGGAAATCATCGGATCTCACTTTTCCCGGTTCTACACGCCTGACGACGCTGCTGCCGGCTTGCCCCAGCGCGCGCTCGAGATTGCCGCCCGTGAGGGACGTTTCGAATCAGAGGGATGGCGCGTACGACGCGACGGAACTCGCTTCGTCGCTCACGTCGTCGTCGATGCCATCCGCGATGACTCCGGCACTCTACTCGGATTTGCAAAAATCACGCGAGACGTCACTGAAAGGCGAGAAGCCGACAAGCTCCTTGAGACGGCGAAGGCAGAGCTTTTCCAGGCGCAAAAGATGGAGGGGATCGGCAAGCTCACGGGCGGCGTCGCCCACGACTTCAACAACGTGCTTCAGGTTCTGAGAGGTAACCTGGAACTGCTACAGAGCCGATGCGCGCGAGACCAGTGGACGATGGCGCGGCTAGGAAACGCGATTGAGGCGGTGGAGCGAGGGGCGACGCTCGCCTCGCAGTTGCTGGCGTTTGGCCGGCGTCAGGCGCTTCGGCCCGAGCCTGTCAACCTTGGGGCCATGGTCCGCGGCGCTGATGACCTGCTTCGCCGAGCACTTGGAGAAACCATCGAGGTCGAGACGGTGGTGGCCGCTGGCCTCTGGAATGCCTTCGTTGACGGCCACCAGCTCGAGAACGTTCTCCTGAATCTAGCAATCAACGCGCGCGATGCCATGCCCGATGGCGGCAAACTGACCCTGGAGCTCGCGAATGCGATGCTTGACGACAGCTACGTGCGCTCGTTCTCGGATGTGCCAGCCGGCCAATATGTAATGCTCGCCGTGACCGATACCGGATGTGGGATGTCGGCCGATGTGCTCGAGAAGGCGTTTGACCCGTTCTTCACCACGAAGCCAGAAGGGCAAGGCACTGGCTTGGGTCTCAGCATGGCATATGGCTTTGTGAAGCAGAGCGGCGGACACATCAGGATCTACAGTGAACCGGGACATGGCACTGCGGTGCGAATTTACCTCCCCAGAACGTCTGCGGACGCAAGGGGTGCGGTAACTCGACTAAATGCACCAGCCATGGGTGGTACTGAAACGGTGCTTGTCGTAGAGGACGACAAGACGGTGCAAGGGACGGTAATCGCCATGCTCGCTGACCTTGGCTATAACGTGCTGAAAGCAGACAACGCTGACCAGGCCATTGCTGTACTCAGCAGCGGTGTACACGTTGACCTGCTATTTACCGACGTTGTTATGCCGGGAACTTTGAAGAGTCCCGAGATGGCGCGAACTGCGGTTCAGATACAACCACATCTGCGCGTTCTGTTCACCTCGGGATACACGCAGAACGCAATTTTCCACGGCGGTCGCCTTGACCCTGGCGTTGAGCTTCTCAGCAAACCGTACAGCCACAAGGAACTGGCATATAAGGTCCGGCAAATATTGGGCCGTGAAGGACAGCCCGCGGAAGTCGCGGCCGACGTTCATCCAGCAAACACATCTGGAGTTTCGGATCCCCTCGCTCTTGAAGTGCTCGTTGTAGACGATAACGAGCCGACGCGCGATGCGGTGCGCGAACTGCTGCTCATGCTGGGGCACCGTCCCACGACCGTCCCCAGCGCGCAGGCAGCACTAGATGCAGTTGCCAACGCATCGTTTAGCGTGCTCCTCACCGACGTGAACCTGCCCGACATGTCAGGTATCGAACTAGCCAACCGAGTAGTGTTACTGCACAGGGACATCTCCGTGATTTTCGCGTCCGGAGACTGCATTCCGGACGACGAAAGGAACGACTTCATTTGGCAAGCTCTTCGAAAGCCTTACACGCTCGATCAATTGCAGGCGGCGCTGCGCAAGGCGGCAGAGGATGACGTGTAACACCAAGACACCCGTCGAGCGGTGCACCGTGAACACGCCTAACTCAACGCTTTGCCGTTTGCATCGATGACGTCCCTGTTATCCATGTCCGCAACGGGCGAGCCATAGAAAAATGCGCGACTGTGACAGTCGCGCATTTGTCAGAGTTTTATCGTATTCCCTACCCGATGAGGATACGCCCTCCGTCAGTCGTCTTTACGATCACCGCCTTTTTCACCAGCGGCTCTTGCTCGGCCACTTCCTCGAATTGCTTGGTAAGGAGCCCGGCAGCAAAAGCATGCTCCAGCGGGATTCCCGGGATGTCCGTAGTTGCCTGCATCTGCATGAAGCCAGTGACCAGAGCGGATATGGTCTCCCAATCGTGCGGTGTCACCACGCGCCGCGGTGCACATCGATATTTTTCGTCCTGCATTGGCTCGGCCTCGATATCCATGGTGAGGAACGCCATGTCCCAAAGGTTATTGCCCTTTTCGATCTTCAGAGCGATCGGAATCCGCTGATAACGTCGCCACATGTCGATCGCCGCCCACAGTTCCGGGTCCGTCATTTCGGCCAGCCAGTAAAGCTGCACACCTCCCATTTGGAGGCGCATCGACATCAGCAAGCCGTCTTCAAGCTCGACGCGGCCGAAACCGAAATTTCCGGCGCCCTGCTGTTGCGAAACGCATCGAAATTCACTCTGCCGCAGCGGAAACGTAAGTACGGGAATGTCACCGGGCAGACCGGCCGCCTGTTTGAAAGTCGCCTCAAAAGATTTGAGTTCTTCCAGTCGGCCGAGCGCGACAGGGACCAGACCAGCGGGGATGCGATTCATACCTTTCATGATTATTTCCAATAATGTTCAATTTAAGCGGGCGGCGGCGCGATAAGGTTCGCTGCCCCAGCGGGCTATTAAAGCGGGATGCATTGCTCAGTTACCGCATTGATTTGAGCCTGCACATGGGTATATCGCGAAATCTACCCATGTCATGACACGAATAACGGCAACGTCAAATTGCCCTTTTTAAATAAGGCTAATATTCTTCTGCATCGGTTTCTCTGGACCACCCGCAAGACGCTCGGTCAGCGCTCGCGCCATGCGGGTCTATGTGCATGCGGCCGAAAATTCCGTAAATCCGCTCAGTTCAAGATCGCCACCGGAGTTCGATTCAGCGACAAGCAACAGACGGATTTTTAGCATCTCCATTAGCCCGATGTCTATTAGATTTTTGCGAATTTTCTGAAATAAAGTTTTGTTTTAAAAATCTCAGGTTATTTACGAACAGATTTTAAGTCGCTCAAAAACTCATTGATATTTAGAGAGATTTTCGAGGGCGAGAAAAACTGCCCACTAGGCAACGAGTTTTCAATCGACCGAAATCGTGGCTCGACGCGTGGAATCGGCATACCGCTAGGCGGCATCTGCGCCACGTGCGGCGCCGTGCCCTCAACTGAAACTTGAGCTTGCACAGCAGACGGCTGAGAGTCAGAAGACGCTCGAAGATTGTCCTCGCCCTCAGCCGCGGCTGCGGGGTCCGTTCGGACGCCGGGCATCGCCGTGGCAGATACGGCCATATTGCCTTCATCGGGGCAGAGGTCGCGGAATGAGCGCCGTCCTCAACGGCAGCCCCACGACCCGACCGTCGTCGTCCGCGCAGTTTCGATTCAACGCTATTGCGAGCAAGGTCTACAATCGGACGGCAGGCCTCACCCCCACGGGAGTTCCGTATGCACTTCGTTCACAACGGCGTTGCCATCCAGGCGTCCGTATCCAGGACGGGGAACACCTTCGTTGCCCGCGTGTCAGTCCTCGAAGAAGATGGCGAATCGACTTCTCTTGGCGAGCTTGGCCAGTTTGCCAATCGGGAGTCAGCCTTCGCATTTGCCGTGCGTTGCGGTACCGCCTTTGCGGACCAGGAGCCGCTGCCCAAACCACCCTGCACTGTTCGGCATCGTTGAGGGTAACTTCGTGGAGAAACGCATTCGCACGTAAGCTTCGATCGAACTCGCCGATCCTGCACCCGAGATAAAGACGCGCGAACGCTTCGCTCGGGCGCCAGCGGTGCAGTCCTCGCGCTTCGCTAGGAAGCGCGGCAAAAAAATGCGCGACTGACCGCGTCGTCGCGCATTTGAGAGTGGTAACGCTTTGCCCTACTGCATGTCGACATGACGTTGGTGAGGGGCCTTAATGACCATAGGCATCCTTATCAGAGGTTCCTTGCCGGCTACGCCCTCGAACTGCTGCGTCAGCAGCGCACTTGCGAAGACATATTTCAGCGGTATGCCGGGAATATCTGACGTCGCCTGTCAGCGGGCGGCGTTATAGAGCCAATCCGGGGACGGCGTAATCGGGCCACCTGAGGGGCGGCGCAATGAAGCCAGTCCAGGGGCGGCGTAATCGAGCCACCTCATGGGCGGCGTAAAGAAGCCACCCCGGGGCGCCAGCAGTAGCGGGAACAAGCGCAGTTCGAACTTTCCAAGTCGGTACGCTCCGTTCTTTTGAGCGGAGCGCCTATGGCCAACAGGAGGTTCGAATTGTTTGAGTATCGTCATATCCTTGTGCGCATGCGACGCGGTGATTCCGACCGCGACATCGCGCGGCGACGCCTGATGGGCCGAGCCAAGCTTGCAGCACTACGGCAGGAAGCCCAGTCGCGAGGCTGGCTCGATCCGGCGCAGCCCATGCCGGAAGACCCCGAGATCGCCAGCGTCCTCAACAGCGTTCCGAGACAGGTGCCGCGCAGTAGCGTCTCGACGGTTGAGCCGTACCGCGAGCAGGTTCGCGAGTGGCTGGCCGCCGGCGTCCAGGGCACCACAATCCATGCAGCCCTTCAGCGCAATCACGGCTATACCGGCAGTTACGATGCCGTGAAGCGCATGCTGCGCCGTCTGGCGGCCGAACGCGTCGTCAAGGCAACGACGATCCTCGAGTTCGCGCCCGCCGAAGCCGCCCAGGTTGATTTCGGCGCCGGCCCCGTGCTCACGCACGAGTCCGGTATCCCGCTCAAGACGTGGATCTTCGTGATGACCCTGTGCTGGTCCCGGCACCAGTATGCCGAGGTCGTCCTGGACCAGACCGTCGAGACGTGGCTGGCCTGTCATCGTCGTGCCTTCGAATGGTTCGGGGGCTGTCCTTCCCGGGTGACGATCGACAACGCCAAGTGCGCGATCATCCGGCACTGCCTGCACAGTCCTGAGGTTCAGCGCTCCTACGCGGGGCTCGCCGAAGCATACGGTTTCCGCATCGACCCATGTCCGCCGCACGACCCGGCCAAGAAGGCATACGCTTCATACTGCACCTTGTGCGGTTGGTGGAACAGCGATAAACGTCGGTTGAGTCGAACTGTAGCGACCCCCTTGGCCTTTGACCAGGACGACGTCGCCGACGGGCTCATAGAGACAGCGATGCAGATTTCCGTAGCGATGCTGACGCAACAGCCCGCGCCGGGCCCATAGGTGGATGCTAGTCGGACAGACCCCGAGTTGTGCGGCGAGTTCGTTGGCTGTCACCATGCCGCGTTCGCGCAGGCGCTCAAACCGGCTCTTGAGCCGGTAGGCGGTGCGTACGAGGTAGACCTTCTTGTGCGTGAACGTTTCGCCTTTCCAGTTTGTATAGCCGAGCGCATTAAGCTGTTCTGCGACTTGTCGGTCCGAGCCGGTTTCGAGAAGTTCGTCGATCTTCGCAACGACTTCCGGTAGCGTCTTTCGAATCAGTGCGATAGGCTTGGGCTTATCGATCTCCAATGAGGTAGTTCGGCCGCCGCGAAAACGTACATGGATTGCGACGCGTTCGGATTTGACCAGGGTGACGTCTTCGATGAGCAAAGCGACCATGCGCTTGCGCTCGAGCGGCACGACTCGCTGATCATTCCAAACACGAGGGAAGTCCTCGGCGAGCGACTGAATCTTGGTTCGCGCATCGCTGCTTAACAGCTTATGATCGGCCTTCTGGAGTCGTTCGTTCTCCTGTTGCAAGCCGTCCAGCACACGTAGACGTTCGTTCCAGTCCGCTTCGAGCGTGTCAGCGACAAGCCGGTTGGTCGGATCGACACTCATATATCGACGACGCGCGAGCTCGGCATCGTAGCGAGCTCGGGCCAGTTGGTTCTGACGTTGATCGGCGGCCTGTTTGACGCGCCCGGATATCTCGTCTTCTACAGCTAGCGCGACCTCGAGAGCAGCCGGTGCGACACTCTCTAATAGAAGCGAGCCTATCGTGTCATCGATGGCACTTCCACGAACCGATTGGCAGGGTTTGCTGGCACGGCGCACTGGGTTCTCCGTGCACATATAGTAGGGTTCGAGTTTATTACCGACGACCTGATACCGTACACGCATGCGTGCGCCACACAATCCGCACACGACGCGCCCCTGCAGGAGCCCAACGCCCTCACGTGGCATGCTGCCTCGTCGATCGCGCCCGAATCCCGTTAAATTCTGCTTAAGCGTCGCCTGGTTGCGTTCGAACTCGTCCCAATCAATAAAGCCGGGATGCGCATTCTGGATTAACACCTGCCAGTTCTCGCGGTCAACCTTAAGTCCGAAGGATTTGCGTCCCTGACGATATGCTCCGCGTGTGCGACCGTATACGAAGGCACCGGCATAACGGGGGTTGTGCAATATCTGAATAACGCGACAGTGCTCCAATGGCCCCCAAATCAGATCTCCCTTGCCAATCCCCCGGCGGATGCGACGCGGAAACAGCCAGCCTTCCTGGCGAAATCGCTTGACCGTGGCTGTAGCTGACGCAGCCTGTCGAAACGTATCGAATAGCAACTGCAGCGCGCCCCTGACCTGTTGATCAGGATCGAGAACCACTGAGCCGTTCGGGTGATAAACAAGCCCTATGGGTAACGGCACTTCCAGTTCGCCCCGGCGTGCCTTGTTCTTGATGCCACCTTGTAGCCGGCCTTTGAGAACATGAAGCTCGGCCTCGCTCATGGCGCCCTTTAAGCCCAGTAAAAGGCGGTCGTTAAATTGACCAGGATCGTAAATTCCATCTTCGTCGCAAATCAAAGTTTGCGTGAGCGATGCGAGTTCGATCAGGCGATGCCAGTCTGCGTTATTGCGCGCAAGACGCGATACTTCCAATCCCAGCACGATGCCGGCGTGACCATTGGCGACCTCGGCGACAAGGTGCTGAAAGCCATCTCGCCCCTGGGTGCTGGAACCGGACATACCGAGATCGTTATCGACGACGTGAATACGTTCGATCGGCCATCCGAGCGAAACGGCACGATCGCGCAGCGCATATTGCCGTTTCGTACTCTCGGTATTCTCGAATACCTGGCGAAGTGACGACTGTCGAACGTAGAGGAACGCATCACGCCGCAGATGTTCAGCGGTGACCTTCAGAGCGGAGTTAGTAGACATGGGCAAGCTCCTCGTGGGTGCGCAGTACGAGGTTGGCGAGCACGCGAACAAGCGCGCCGTTATCCCGCACTGAGTTGGAAGCAGGCACGGTTGGAGTGGGAGCCTCGATGCGCGAAGCGTCCGGGCGTTGGATCGCCAGCCCGTGCAACAGGCCATGAAAGCGTATGGCCGCGTGGCCTTCTGAGTTAGGACCTGTGTCGAGCAGGTCGGCCCGTAGCGCTTCGTAACGAGCAAGCGCTGACGATGGCAGACGGAATTGCGGCGAATCGTCTACGGTTTTTTTTTGCGTGCTAACGCACGTTCGATACTGCGTGGGTGGATCGAAAGCTCCAGCCAGGTTTCGATCTCCTGCGCAAGCGCGCGAGCGCGAAGGCTGCCGTCTTGCTGTAGACGCTCCTCGATGAACGCCATGACCACCGAGTTGAGTTTGTGCGCGCCTTTGGGCCCACGCTGTTTCGGAAGCAACCCTGGCAGCCCCTCGCTCGCGAAGGCGCTCTCCGCTTGATAGAAGGTCGGCCTGGACATTCCGAACAGGGCGGCCGCCTCGGCCTTGGAAGCGCCATCGACCCGAACATGACGCAACATCTCGTACTTGACCTGAACAAGGTCGTCGGGGTCGAAGAAATCGCCCGATCGAAACCATGGCGCCCGTATTCGGTCGGGATGAGGATTGAGAGCACCAAGTTCGCGTAGTCGATCGCGCTTTGACGGTGGCTTGGTCATTACATGATCTCTCGTTGACGAAACGAAAACTAAAATACGCCGCTTTGTTCGAATTGTCAAAAATCTCAGTGATCTGGTGTACGCTATACGATGCGGTCATTTCCCCGTAAAAATTGAGGCAGTGTTGATGAGTCAGAACCAAGAACATCTCTATATCGGCATATTTCTTCTTACGTAAGCGGCGAAATTTATTTGACATCACGCGCTCCCAACAAATCGTCGACGAGCGCACGTAATCGAAGCAGGTCGTCAGTCCTAAACCAGGAATGTCCACCGGAGGCCTGCGCGAACAGATCTGGCTCCGGGACATCGGTCCAGGATGCCAGCACCGAGCACAGACGCTTGTGTGCGTCGTAATACATCACGCGATCTTCACCCCAGTTCTGCTTACGACTCACCAGGACAAAGTGATTTCCACGTGCTGGGTGGAATGGGTGGGTAATCTCGAAGGACGCGCCTTTGACTACGTGACGTTCCTCATGACAGACAGTTGCTGACTTGCGAGAAGGGAATCGTTGAATCCGGAGTCAAGTACGTCAAGAAGTCCTTCGTACCACTACGCGAGTTCCGCGATCTGGCCGACGCGAACCGGCAGTTGCGCGAGTGGATCATGCAGCACGCCGGCGTGCGCGATCACGGCACCACACACGAGCAACCGCTCAGGCGTTTCGCGATCGAGCGGCCGCTGCTCACGCGCCTGCCCGATGTGCCGCCGGTACTGGCTGTGTGGTCTGAGGTCAAGGTGCATACGGACGGTCACGTCGTCTACAAGAAGGCGCTGTACTCGGTGCCCTTCACGCTAGTGGGCAAGCAACTGTGGCTCAAGGCCACCGACACGGTCGTGCAGGCGTTCCACCGGCACGAGCTCGTCGCCACTCATCCGAGGCTACGCAAGCCCGGCGACCGCCATACCGTGCGCGACCACCAGCCACCTGATGCGCAGGCGTGGCTCGAGCACGATCCGCAGTGGTGCCTCGCGCGCGCGAAGGATATCGGCCCGGCCTGCCACGCCGTCATCCTCGCGATGTTCAACAACACGGTGCTTGAGAACCTGCGCGGCGCCCAAGGCATCGTGCGGCTGCGCGAGAAGGTCGGCGATGCACGACTGAACGCTGCGTGCGAGCGCGCGCTCGCGTTCTCCAGCCCCCAGTATCGCACCATCAAGACGATCCTCGACAAGGGACTCGACAGCCAGGCGGCGGCGCCATCCACGACTACGGCGCCCACTGATACCTACCTGAACGGTGGCCGCTTCGGCCGCGACCTTCAATCCCTTCTGATCCATTGAGCCGACCATGAATCCGAGTCCCGAACTGAACACCATCCTCAAGCAGCTGCGCCTCTCGGGCATCCTCGACTCGATCGAACAGCGAAACCGTGAAGCCATTGACGGGCAGCTTGCCTACACCGAGTTCCTCGCCATGCTGCTGCACGACGAAATCGCGCGGCGCGACACGAAGAAGCTGGGCGTACGGCTTGCCCGCGCCGGCTTCGCGATGGGCAAGACGCTCGAGACGTTCAACTTCGATCTGGTGCCCAAGCTGAATCGAACCTACATCCACGATCTGGCCACCGGCCGCTACATCGACGAGAAGGTCTGCGTTCTACTGGTCGGCGGAACAGGCGTCGGCAAATCCCATCTGGCGCAGGCACTGGGTCACTGCGCGGCCAGGCAGGGACGTGACGTGCTGTTCATCTCGCAGACGGATCTGCTCAAGAAGCTGCACGCGGCCCGCGCCACGGGCTTGTACGAGCGCAAGTTCCAGCAGTTCGTGCGCGTGCCACTGCTCATCATCGACTTATGTGCAGCGCGCGGTTATGTGGAGTTTCCTCTGGGCGGTGCTTCGGCGCTCGGTTACGTCAGAAGTTTGTCAACATAACTTCGTCGTGGGAGTAGCGTAGTTCCTCCGATCACCGTATCCGGAGGGCACCATGCTTCAGGAATTGTTTCCGAAGGTACATCGCCGCTATGAGGGATCCCGGTTCGCCGCCGATCTTGAGGGTTTCGCTGCTTGGCTGCGTCGGAGCGGATATTCTCGCAACAGTACCTGCGATCATTTGTTTCGGGCAAAGCAAACACTTGAACGGATGGATGACGCCGAGCCCGGCGGGGAGTTTGCCACCGAGCATCTATACACCGCATTTACGTCATCGCACTTCCCGGCGCTATATCGGGGTACGCAGCGGGCATTCGAGCGCTTTCTGTCTTCGCGAGGCAGATTGATTCGGGCTGAGCCGGAAGCCCCGTTCGGAGCCCTGCGCGGTCACTATCTACAGCACCTTCGCGAGCTACGTGGGTTCGCAGTCTCGACCGCCGCTCAGCATGACTCGACTCTCAGGGACTTCCTGGGCCGGGTGGCGTTACCCGATCGAACGCTGCGGACATTGAGCGCTACGGACGTCGAGAATTACATCCGGCTCAAGAGCCGGGAGGTTACCCGTCAGACGCTGCAGCACGTAATTGCGCATTTAAGGGCGTTCTTGCGCTATTGCGAAGACCGTGGCGATATCACGCCCGGACTGCATTGCATCGACACGCCACGGACGTATCGTGGCGAGTTGCCCCCGCGTGCACTCGACTGGAAGCTGGTGCCGAAGCTGGTTAATTCGGTGGACCGTCACAGCCGCACCGGCTGGCGGGACCACGCAGTCCTCCATTTGATGGCGTACTACGGTCTACGAGCATCAGAAGTTGCCGCACTCACGCTGAGTTCTATCAACTGGGAATCGCGCACGCTTCATGTTCAGCAGCGCAAGACCCGTTCGGTCCTGGTATTGCCATTGGCGGACAGGACCATAAATCTGCTACGGCGCTATCTCCGGTGTGGCCGCTCTGGAAGTGATTGCCCCGCTTTGTTCCTACGGGCACGAAGCCCGGCTGGGCCACTGACCCACTATGGCGTGGTCGACATCTTTTGCAAGCGCGCCAGGCTGAGTGGCTTGGCAATCACGAACAGCTCCTCATATGCGCTGCGGCACGCGTTCGCGATGCGTCTCCTGGATCGAGGCGTGGGCACGAAGGCCATTGGCGATATTCTGGGACATCGCAGCCTTGAGAGCACGTGCGTCTACCTGCGACTGGACATTGCCATGTTACGTTCCGTTGCGTTGCAGGTTCCGACGCTCTCGAATTCGAGGAGGCTGCCATGAGCAGCTCCACGCCAATGTTTGCCATGGAGTCTGGGATCGCAAACTACGTCGCCCATCAACGCGCCCTCGGTCGTGGCTACCGCAACGAAGAACGAGTCCTGCTGTCGATGTGTCACTGGCTCGCGCAGTCCTCAGTTCGGGAGCTTGATCAAGCCAGCTTCGATCGATGGTGCGATACCATGCACCATCTGGGACCGAATACCCGTCGCGCCAGACAGTTGATGGTGCACAAGTTCTGCCTGTTCAGACAGCGTGCCGAGAACGGGTGTTTCGTGCCCAATCCGCTGTACTTCGCACGACCCTGTCCGTACATCCGCCCGGTCATTGTGCAGCCGGATCAGGTGGCACGAATGCTGGTCGCGGCCACGCACCTGACGCCGACGCTGGGCTCACCGCTACTACCCGCCGTGACGCGCATCGCCATTGTGCTTCTGTATACGGCCGGGTTGCGGCGCGGCGAACTGCTGCGTCTGACGCTACGAGACGTTGAACCCACGTCGGGGGTGTTGCAGATTCGAGAGTCGAAGTTCCACAAGAGTCGGCTGGTGCCACTGTCAACCGATGCCGCACGCGAACTTCGGCTTTACCTACGCAAGCGCCTCACCGCTTCGCTCGACACAGCCCCGGAAACGCCACTGTTGTGCAATACGACCCGAGGTCTACGTGGATACACCGGCACGGGAATCAGCCGTCCCATACACGCACTCTTCGAGCTCGCTGACGTTCGCGATGCCGAGGGGCGATGCCCGCGAATTCACGACTTGCGGCATAGCTTTGCAGTCCAGGCTTTGATCCGGTGGTATCAGGAAGGCGCGGACGTACAGTCGAATCTCCCGAAACTGGCCATCTACATGGGGCATGTCTCGATCGTATCGACGGCATACTACCTTCCATTCGTTCCGACGATCGCAGCGCTCGCAAGTGAACGCTTTGAGAAGCATCTAGGCCACGTGCTCGGCGGGGGGAAGCCATGAAACCGCGCAAACCAACAGAGCTCGGCCGATGTCTGCTGCGCTTCTTCCAGGACTATCTGCCCACACTGCGCGGCGTCAGCGTGCACACGATACGGAGCTACCGGGATGCCGTCGTCTTGCTGCTGCAGTTCACCGCGCGCGAGAGCCGGCGCCCCATCGAAGCCCTGGATCTGAGCGATCTCAACGCCGATCACGTAAAGCAATTCCTTAAATTCCTTGAGTCCGAGCGTGGCAACAGCATCGCGACGCGCAACGCTCGGCTCGCCGCCATTCACGCATTTGCGCGTTTCGTGATTGCCGAGCATCCCGAACACCTGGCACCGTTTCAGCAGGTGCTCGGGATACCTTTTAAGAGGGGAGCGCGGGAGGCACCGATCGAATATCTGGAAACGGCCGAGATCGACACACTGTTGACCACCATCGACCAGAGTCGTCCAGCGGGGCAACGCGACTTTGCACTATTTGCGCTGATGTTCAACACCGGAGCTCGTGTACAGGAGATCCTCAATTTGCGGATCTGTGATCTGCGGCTCGACCCACCCCCGCAGGTCCGGCTGCATGGCAAGGGCAACAAGGTGAGAGTGTGTCCGATCTGGCCGCGCACTGCGCAGCTTCTGCGCGAACTCATTCGCACTCGTCCTTTGGTCGCTCAAGGCTCGGCCGAACTGCCTGTCTTCGTCAATTGCCGCGGCACTCAGATGAGCCGATTTGGCGTGCGCTATCTGCTGCGCAAATACATGCTCATCGCGAGCACCCGGAACCCAACCCTTGCGCACAAAGAAATCCACCCGCATTCGCTTAGGCATACCACCGCGATTCAGTTGCTGAAGGCTGGCGTAGACTTCGCGACCATCAGCCAGTGGCTCGGCCACGCGAGCCTGAATACCACGATGCGCTATGCGCGTGCCGATATCGATCTCAAACGTCAGGCACTCGCGCAGGTGTTCCCAGAAATCCTCGCGCCTCCACGAGGTGGAGCATTCACCCTGAACGGCGCTGACCTGGTTGGCTGGCTGCGTAGGCTCTGACGTGTTATGTGCAGTCAGGGCGGGTTCAAACCAGGTGGGCTCGCCTTGCTGCACGACCTCTCCACATAACCGCGCGCTATGCAGAGGTTTTTTTGGTTAGCGGTCGCGGCGATCAACGTCTCGACAAGCCGCCGGGAGTCAGCCCGCGACCGGTGACTAAAAAAACGTTTGTGCTAAACCGCTCCACGGGCGGTGGCAGCTATGGGCATTGAATGGGCGCGGCCGTGATTCGGGATGGCCGGCGCGTGGCTTGCGCGCCCGGGTTCAGGGCTATCGCGTGAAGCCTGCGGAGTGAACGCGGCGGGAATGTGGGTTTCAGCGGACAGGTAACCCGGCGTTTCAGGGGATTGTGCTGCGGGAGCGGGTCGGCGGCACGAGTGCCCCGCGCCAGCCTCATCGGGGAAGGCGAACGTGTTCGGGAAGAAGGTCGATGCTGGCTAGTGCACATGGGTCGGGTCAGGAGGAGCGCGCGGCAGGATGCCAGGCGCGTCGTCAGGCAGCGCGCCTTCGATGCGGACCATGTGGCCCCTGCCGCACACCGGGCAGTCGCGCAGTGACCTGCCGGTGAGCCGCTGGTAACGGTCGCGGTAGTCTTCCGGGGGGACGGGTGATTCCATGGGGGGCGGCTCGACATCGAGCAGCCGCCGGCAGGTGGCCAGGCGCTGCGCGCGGTGACAGTTGGCGAGCCACCCGTAGCTGCGGATACGCTTGAAGCCGTCGGGCAGCACATGCAGCAGGAAGCGGCGGATGAACTCGTCGGCCGTGAGCGTCATGGTCCTTTGTCTGGACGCGTGCCGGTAGTCCTTCCAGCGGAACTGCATGGTGTGCCCGTCGCAGGCGAGCAGCCGGTTGTTGGAGATGGCGACCCGGTGGGTGTAGCGGCCCAGGTAATCGAGCACGTGTTCGGCGCCGCCAAAGGGCGGCTTGGCGTAGACCACCCACTCCGCCTGGGCGGCAGGCGCAAGCCAGGCCGCGAATGCGCGCGGATCACGCAACGGCTCGAGCTGGCCATGGAAGCGCAGCGAGCCGGTGTCGAAGGCGCGGCGCAGCTGTTCGAGAAAGAGCCGCCGGAAGAGGCGCGAGAGCACCCGCACGGGCAGGAAGAAGCCGGGACGGCAGGCGATCCAGCGTTCGCCGTCCGGGGCGATGCCGCCGCCCGGCACGACGCAATGCACATGCGGATGATGCAGCAGATTCTGTCCCCACGTATGCAGGATCGTGATGAAGCCGATGTCGGCGCCCAGATGCTTCGGATCGGCGGCGATCGTGCGCAGCGTCTCCGCGCTGGTGCGAAACAGGATGTCATAGAGCAGCCTCTTGTTCTGGTAGGCGAGCGCGGCAATGGGCTCGGGGACCGTGAAGACGACATGAAAGTACTCCACCGAGGGGAGGAGCTCCGCGTGGCGACGTTCGAGCCAGTGTGCGCGGGCAAGGGACTGGCACTTGGGACAGTGGCGATTGCGACACGAGTCGTAGGCAATGCGCTGGTGGCCGCACGCATCGCACTGCTCGACATGTCCGCCGAGCGCGGCGGTGCGACACAGCTCGATGGCGCTCATCACGCGTCGCTGGACGCGACTGAGCTCCCCGGCATGCGTTTGCCGATACTGCGGGCCAGACTGGCGAAAGATGTCCGCCACCTCGAGCGCCGGGCGCATCGCCGGCTTCAGAAGTACTCGGGTGCAGGTGGTGGGGATGGAATGGGCGCCGGGTGCGGCAGCAGATCGAAGGGACTCGCGGTGGCGCACACGGTGCTGGTCGCGATTCGTAAGTATCGCGAAGTAGTAGCAAGGGACCGATGGCCCATGAGCAGCTGGATCCTGCGCACATCGGTACCGGTTTCCAGCAGATGTGTGGCGAATGCGTGTCTCAGCGAATGGGGGGTGACGGGTTTGGTGATGCCGCTGCGCTGGCGTGCGAGAGCGCAGATTCGCGCGACCGCGGTTCGTGTGATGGGGTGTCCGGGAATATCACCGGGAAACAGCCAGTCGCGGGGATGGGCGTCTTGCCAGTACGTTCTGAGAACCTCGAGCAGACGCGGCGAGAGCATGACGTAACGGTCTTTACGGTTCTTGCCCTGGTTCACACGGATGACCATGCGCTTGCTGTCGATGTCGGTGACCTTCAGGTGGACGACTTCCGAGACACGCAGGCCGGCTGCGTAGGCAACCATCAGGATGGTCCGATGCTTCAGGCTGGGGATGGAGTCGAAGAAGGTGGTGATCTCCTCCAGGCTGAGAACGACGGGGAGCCGGACTGGCTTCCTGGGCAAGGGGAAATCCTCGTCACTCCAGTCACGTTTGAGCGTCACGCGGTAGAGGAAGCGCAGCGCGCCGATCGCCGGGCTGAGACTGGCGGGTGCCAGCTTGCGCTCTTCGCGGAGGTAGATGAGCCAGGCGCGGATCTCCTCCGGACCCAGCATTTCGGGCGAGCGGCGGAAGTGCCGGGCGAAACTCGACACCTGCAATAGATAGGACTTCTGTGTGTTATCCGATAGATTTCTGATCTGCATGTCGTGCAACATGCGTTGGCGCAGTGGCGTCATGACGGACCTCCGGAAACAGTGGTGGAGCCCGGTTGGGCATCCACATACTGCTCCTGGAGGCTCTGCGTCGACTCGTCGTGATCCTGTGCCAGCTCACCACTCACGATGAACGCCAGCCATCGGCTCTCGCTGTCCTCCCACTACCGCGTCAGCGGTTTAGTACAAGTCCAGTAATGTTGCGCGCAACATTACTGGACGACTTCGCTGTCAAACCGCTACACCCGCCCCACGACGAAGACTTCCACGATCTGATCGCCGCCAGGTACGAGCGTGCGGCTTCCATCGTCACGTCAAATCTGGATCTGAGCGAATGGGGAGACGCGTTCCCCGACAACCGCATCCTGGGCGCCGCGACGCTGGACCGGCTACGCCACGGCGCCTATCGCGTCGTGATCGAAGGTGAGAGCTTCCGCAAACCCAAACCGATGCCAGGAAACAGTGAAAACGCGGTTGCCAAACCGGGCAAAAAACCGCATTCTTGAGCCCGTTCGAATCTGCGCTTTACCCCGTTTCTGCCGGCTCCATTACGCCGCCCATCTCCGGCTCGATTACGCCGCCCCGTGACAGCCTGAATCTGCATGAGACCGCCGGTCAAAGCCGCCATGCACTTCCAGTCATGCGGCGTGACCACGCGCTGCGGAGCGCGTCGATACTTCTCCGCAGTCAGCGGCGTAGGCAACGGCATATCCAGGACCAGGAACGAAATATCCCACGCCTTTCCGTTTTGAATCTTCAATCCAACCGGAATTCGCTGTTCGCGCCGCCACATGTCGATGGCGGCCCACAGTTCAGGATCTGTCATTTGCGCGATCCAGTAGAACTGCACCGCTTCCAGTTGAAGCCTCATCGTCAGCAGCATGCCGTCCCCCGTCTCGACGTGCCCAAACCCAAACTGATACCCACGATAATTCCGCGAGAGACATTGCGCTTCACTCGGTCTCAACGGGAAAGTCAAAACGGGAATGTTGCCGGGCAATCCGGCCGCCAGTCGCGGACGTTCGTCGAACGATTGAAGCTCTTCAAGCCGGCCAAGTGCTACAGGACCTGCGCCCACGCGAATTTTATCCATGCCTTCCATAATGTTTCCCATCTGAATAGTTTCCTCGACACGAATATCGTGATTCGAGTGCGTTGATTAATGCGTCCTTATCGGCATCGGTATAAGCGAGTCGATAAAAGTGCAATCATGTATAGAGTGAAATCACCACCATGACGATTGGCCGGAAAGCCGCGTCAGGTATGCGCTGGAGGCCGAATAGGCCTTGCCCGTTGGCGAATTTATATCATTCAGACGGAATCAAAGTCTATTGATAAATCGACAAATTCCTAAAATAGTTTCTTGATTTTAAAATCTCCTATTATTCACATGGAGATTATCAAGTGTCTACTTTTTGCAACAAGTCGCCGATCGACCGAATTACGCGCCCGGCTACCGCTTTGCGCAGCGGACAGGCGTCAAACGATGCATCCCTGACCCGGCACTGACCTCTGTCGTCGAGTGGTTAGCAGATGCGCTTCGCGGCCGCGTGTGCCGACTTGCCGTCGGCCCCGCCTGCAGCATCGCGATGAGACGAGGCACGCGCTGACAGGGCGCGTCTGGGAATCGCGATGCCACCCCGTTCAGATCAAGGAAGGCGCCTCCTTACTTCGCGCCACGAGCTAAGAGGCTATCGAGTAAGCCGTCACCCGGAACTCCCCTTCACCACGCGAGCAATTGGCGCAACCGCTTGATGACCCAGTCCAGTTCGGCGGGAGAGACCCAACACTTGCGCGCAACTGATAGCCGTATCCGATGCAGCGTCTCTTCATGTGGGGCCGGACGTCCGCGAGTGTCCTTCACCGCGACGCTGACGAGTTGAGATGTCAGGTCTTCGCACATGAGCCAGCGCTGCCGACGGGCATCGTCATCCTGGTCAGCCACATAAAGACCCACACGGCGCAGCACGCAGAGCTTCGGTTGTGCGCCAGGAACGACGGCAGAAATTGCCGTCGGGAAATCCTCAGGGATGCTGTCCGTTTCCATGGCTCAAGCCCACCTGTATCGCAGCGACAAACCTGCGCAGGACCCGCATCGCACGCCGCCGGACGGCCGATGTTTAATGCAGCCTGACTTGAGCATTGTCATCGACCCTCCCGCCCTGATAGTGGGTCTGCCCAGAGGCCGGGCAATGCCGCCGCAGAAACGGAGATGTCGACCTCAAGGGGATAGTGCCTGAGCAGCGTCATGGCAAGCGTTCGCACGAGATCTCCCGAGTATGGGCCACGCCCATCGGAGAGAATCGTCAGGAGATCTCGAGCCCCGACGACCGCTCGAGTTCGCTCATCCGGGGTCGTCATTGCGACCTCGTCGCCGCTAGGTTGTTTGTCACGTCTCGATATTGCACAACGTCATTCAACGTACACCATCGCTCCCACACGAACTGCGCGTCGGGATCTGTCCCACTAGGCCCGAGCAGTTCGTATATGCGGCCAGACTCGGTCGTGCCGCGCAAGTGTTTAAGGTCAACCTCCCGAATCGCAGAACTGACGCGTCCCGTTCTGTCGTTGGCGTTCAATCCAACGAAGTGCCGGGTTCCTTCAGGAAGGGTTTCGAAGACTCGCCATTTGAGCAAACCCACGATCGGCTCGCTACAAACGGGTGGTAGGGCCCAGATTGACATGGCTGCCTCGGTGTGGAACCGGTCCCCAAGGTATCATCTCGCTTATGTAGGAGTCGCCTACATTGGGGACTATGAAATAGTGCGGTGAGAGCCGGATAGAATTTTACTTTTAGCTTTCAACCAGTCGCGTGCTGAACAGCACACGATAAACAGTAGTCTGCTATACCAAAAATACAAGTGAAACTACATGGAATGCTTCACTTCAGGACGCAGACCGGCACGCCTTGATTACTTCGTAGATCGACAATGTATCGAGAAAGGTCGAAATACCGTCGAAGTGACACACCGTCGCGCACTGGAAATAAAGAGCGGCTGTAAAGCGACCCTCCTCTATCTCAACGCCGAGCGCATCGGGTGGCAAGTGAATGCCGATATCTTCTTCCAGTCGACGGCTAAGGCTCTGCCATCCGACCCACGGCTGTAACGCGAGCTCCCCCATCAAAAGCTCGGCAGCACGATATTCCCAAGACCTTTCTTCCAGGCTCAGCGCTGCCTTCCAGTTGGACGGTAAAGGAGACCAATGCGCAGCAACGATCGCCTGCAGAAAAAAAGTGAATTTAAATGTGCCTCGCTGGACCTTTCCTTGGACCGAACGCGCCGATTCAGTGATGCCGATCCGAGAGAGCTCATTCGCCAACTGGGCGTAGCTGACTTCCTGCCGCGCCAACACAAGATGGATGGCTCTCGAGACCAGATTCGCCCAACCCGAACTTATGCACTGGATCTGTTTCGCTTGCATTTTTGCAGATCTGCGCTATCGTTTAATGTGTGCTAAATAGCACGCGGCCCTTTCAAGCAAGGCAAAAACATCAGAGGAAAGGGATTTCTCGCTCGCCGCACCCATGCATTGAAGGCCTGCAAGGCCTTACAAAACAGAGGCGGCTTGGAGAATGGCCGCCATGAATCCCATCCTTTACCTCGGCATCGAAGGTGTCCTGTTTCGCGACCGCATTCATTGCCACTCCTCGCATCGAGCGGCGCGACCCACGTCGTTTCTCGAACCGCTTCCGCTTCTCGAACCTCTCGTAACGGTCGTTGCTCGCCACGATGAACTCTGCATCGTGCTCAATAGCTGGTTCGTGGCCGACTATGGTTTCCGCCAAGTGCTCCATATCCTTCCTCAACGCATTGCTGAAAAAACAATCGGCGCGACCATGCACGGAAACAGACTGCATCACCGTCCGATAGCATACCAATCAAGGGCTGAAATGCTACGTGAAGATGTGCACAAGCGCACACCCTCGCAGATAACTATTGTCGATGCTTCACACAGTGCGATTCCTTCCGAATACAACGATCGAGCAATCTGGGTCGAGACGACGAACATGAACTTTGCACCTAGATTTGAAGCCATATTGTCACGCCTACTGGAAACGAGCCATCCAGGTTACCGTTAGCATGTCGTTCGTCATCTCGTACCGAACTCGAAGATATTTGGCTACATACCGGATCGAATTCACCTTCTTAATATAGGTTCTTTCGTTCACTTGTATATCTACGAAAATCGTAAATCACAAGCCACCCCAAAAATGAACAAACAGACCTTCCGTCTGTACACCTAAATTATCAAGTGTATTGGGACGCATTCTCAATTTCCATCAGTCGATCGTTTCCGTCAACTGGAAATGAATAGATCACGACCGTAGAATTGAATCCGTCAGGAGTAAACGGAACCAGGAGGCCAAAATGTAGCAACAAAACCCGACTCGACAGACCAGAGAGTTACCGAATCTACCAACCCTGGGTGGTCTCGTGAGAGAACCACGGCCTAGCAACCCAATGCTCTCACGAGCGCCGCCTGGCGTCAAAGGGCTCGCGTGTCCTAAACGACTGAGACCATCACAAAATGTGCTCGATTTCCTTTAGGCCGCATCGACCTGGCAGTGAGCTAGCGGCGATGCGCCCCCCCTCACGGGCGCCTTGGCGCGTTTTGCCGGCACGGCATAACTCGCGCCTACCGAGCGCATTCCCCATCGGCACTTCCTTCCTCACGCCCAGCGCAAACAGCTAGGGCGTCGGGCGTCAGCCTCTCTCGCCCCATACATGGACGTTGCCAATCGCGCCTTCATCAAGGAGCGCGAGGTCCATGTTGTCGTCAACTGCTCACGATGTTCGCTACGTCGAGCTTCATCGTGCGTACGATTCATACGAGGTACCTGAAATGAACGGATCAAACGTGCGGTTGCACAGGGAATGGTCAAATCTCGTTGACCATCTCTTAAGGTTTTATTTCCTCAACCTAACCACTGATAAATCCACTATCGACCCGCAGGTCTTTGAGACTTTCAGGGAGGCGGTTCGCAAGATTCCAAGTTACCAGTTGTACATTGCGCGAAAAGAATTCGAAGACCAGGAACGTCGTTTCCATTCAACGAGACCGGACTGGCGCGCGCAACATCCTAGTGACTCGTTCTTGCCGCTCACGCCTGTCCATTCGCGCGGACCATACATGACGCATATCCATCGCCTGTCGACGTCAGCGAACCAGCGCCTTTAACGCAACACAGACGACATGCTTTAGAAGCGTGATTGGTACGGTAGTAGTCGAGCCGGCTTCGTCAACCGATGAACCCGTCCGGAACTTCACGCAAATGCGAATCGCGCAGCCCCCTGTATTTCAAGGGGAACTGCAGCAGGAGAGAACTCATGGCCAGATTCAGATATGCAATGACTATGGCAAAGCTGCGACGTTTCATCCGAGAGCGGAGAGGCCAAGGCGAAGGTGCGAACTATCGCCCATGGCTTATGGTATCCGACGTCCCTTCTCGAGGGCGATCGTGGCGCGTCGCATGCGATAAGACTGGACGCAGGACGATGCATTTCCTTTCCGATCACGAGTACGTCGCTTTCCTGGAAGCGTGGTGGGACGAGTCCATCACGGATATCCGCGAGCAATATCCGCTGAACCTGCTTTAGAACCCTCAAAATCGCCGGTCAACTGGGCGTAGCGCATCCGAAAGATCCCCATACCGGCGTCCTTCTGTACCAGACAACCGACCTCTTGCTCACCAGGGGCCGAGGGGACGACGTTGCCTACACGGCATGGGCCGTCAAGGATCTTGGACAGCTGGACAACGCCCGAGCCATGGCCAAGCTGGAAATTGAACGTTGCTATTGGAGGAATCTGGGTGTCGACTGGTACCTCGTGGTCAACGAAGGTTTGAACGGCTTTCGTGCGCTCAATCTTGACTGGCTGTTTGGCTACGAACAATTGATGCGCGGCAACGTACGCCCACAAATGGACTGCGTCCTCCGGCTTCTTGCTGCCGTGCGCGAGTCCCATCCCGAGCCCGCCGGTACGGCGTGTCGACACTTTGATAAACGGTACCGATCCGTCGCGGGCGCTCACGTGACAGCACTGCGCTTTCTCTTCTTCGCGCGCATTCTCTGCGGGGACCTGGAAGCCAACAAGCTGATCAATCAACCCATCGCATCCTTCGAGATCAATCATGAACGACCATTACACCGAAGTCCCACTGTCGTTGGGCATGCTGTTGCGTGAAGCCAATGGCAACAGAACGTTCCGCATCGTAACGCCGGAAGACGCAGGCTGCTACACGATGCTGTACGACATCGACGACAAGAACGCTTGGCCATTGGCAGAAGTCACCGAGGCAGTGCAACAACGCCTACGGCCCGAAGCGCCGGCAGAAGAGAAGCTTGTCGTCGAGCTCGACGATCCGTGGTCGCCCATGCTGCGACCGCCGCGGCCAAAGTATGACAAGGTAAAACTCGAACGCGACTGGCAGCTGATACAGCCAATCCTCAGACCGCCTGTCGCGTATCGGGTCATGCTTCCTCAGTATCGCAACACGATCCTGATCGAGCATGCGAAGCTGAACCGGACCACCCGACAGAGGCTGACACGTGTCCTGAGGCGCTACTGGCAGCGCGGACTGGACCGCGACGCGCTCATGGATGACAAAGACAAGTGCGGCGGCAAAGGCAAACCCAAGGTATTCACAGACAAAAAAGGTGGACGACGTCCGAAAGACGAGCGTCCTGGCGTCCCGGCCACCGCGACAGTTCGCAAGATGCTCGAAATTGCGGCCGATTGGCTTTTCGCCGACCGCCCGAGCAGGACGTACCAGCAGGCCTTGGACCGCGTAGCAGAGTACTTCGGCAACGTCCGCAAGATAACAGACCCACTAGGACGCCTTGTCGTCGTCGGTGTGGATCGGAAGGTGCAGCCCACTGTTCGGCAGCTACAGCACTTCGTCTTGACACACACGTCTTATGCAGCACGCAGACGCGCAAAACTTGGTGTGAAGGGATTTGACCTCACCGGTCGCGCATTTCATGGTAGGGCCGATCAACACTTCCCGTGCCCAGGGCACGTCGTTCTCGATGCGACGATTGCGGACATTTACCTCCTCTCGCAGTTCGACAGGACGACTATCGTCGGCCGTCCGACTGTCTACCTGGCTATTGATATCTACAGCCGGCTCATCGTAGGGATCTACGTTGGGTTTGAGCCTCCCTCCTGGGTAGCGGCCATGGTCCTTATGTGCAACGTCGTTACCCCTAAAGTGGCTTACTGCGCGCAGTTCGGTGTCGAGATTACCGAGGACCAGTGGCCTTGCCACAGCATGCCAACAACACTCTTCGGTGACAAAGGGGAAATGATGAAGATTCAAGGCGGCCAGCTTCTCAGTAGCGAACTGGGAATCAGAATCCTGAATGCGCCTTCCGGTCGCCCCGATGCCAAATCAATTGTTGAACTCAGGTTCAACACGATCCAGCGCAAATGGGCCGCTTTCGCGCCCGGCTATGTAAAGAAGGACTTCGACGAGCGCGGAGCACGAGACTATCGGCTTGACGCGGCGCTGACGCTGTATGAATTCACGCAGTTGATGATTCTCGCAGTGATACAGCACAACTCCGCGCCGATTTCCGACTTTCCTTCAACTCCAGATATGGCGGCCGAAGGCACAGCCCCGACTCCCGTCGAACTGTGGAACTACGGCATTCAGTCCGCCTCAGGCAACCTCCGGAACGACTCAATCAGCCAGATCAGAAGATACGTCCTTCCTCGAGATACCGCAACGGTTACGCATAAAGGGATCGAATTTCGAAAGAACTTTTATCAGTGTCCGTCTGCAGCGAAGGGCGACTGGCTCGTAAAAGCGCGGGAAAGGTCGTGGCCCGTCTGCGTCGCGTATGACCCACGTGACCTAGGGCTCATCTGGCTGTGTGAAGGCGGAATGTTCGAAGAGTGCACACGAGCGGGTACCAACGCCCCGGATATCGATCCGAATGGCGTATCCCTCGTTGAATGGGAAGTCTTTCAGGCGAAGAGCAATGACAATCTGTCGCGCGCAGAGGACAAACATTTTCCCACACGTGTCCGCGTAACTCTCGCGTCCGATCAGATCGTCCACAATGCTCTTCAGGCGAAAGCCCGAGCGATGAAAGATGCGGGGATCAAAAAGTTGTCGACAGACAACATTCGCGAAGCCAGCGCACGTGAAAAAGCGCTGGAGCGCATGGGAGCAGCGGGACCGAACTCTGACCTGTTTATCCGCCCGGCGTCCACAGCGACGTCCCGTCGAACTTCCCAGCACAAGACGAATGGCGCCGGTACATACAAAGCCGACGAAAAGGGCTCTACCGTTCTCGCTCAACGAGGAAAAGCGAAAACGCTGGATCTGCTCAAACGATTAGGGAGCAAATAATGGAAGCCTCTTTCATCCTATCCCTGCACCGCGCTTAGCAGCACGTAAGTCATGACGGTGTTCTCTGCATCATTCGAGGCGCCATCGCCAGTAAAAAAGCGCTCGAGCGCGGACGTGATCCGTGGGCCCGGTGTTCAATTTTTTCATCGGTCCCGCACTAGCATCACCACCCTCTTGTAGTGCGCAGTGAACCAATGGAACCGCGCCGTATAAAAGCGACGAAAACAAATCAGCGGCTCTTTTTCAACGAGGAAAAGCAAAAACGCTGGACCTCGACAAACGGTAAGGAGCGGATAATGGAAACCTCTTTCACCCCATCTCCGGATCAAGCATCTTCGGATGCAAGTCCCGACGTTGTCATCGTCGACGCGATATATTCCCCGAGGGACGAGGATCTTGACGTAGACAATCCCCTCATCCGTGCGCTTCCTCCCTACGTAAGCGCCGAGTCCGTTCTGGTTGCCTTCCGCAACGGACCGGATTTCTCTATCTCGCACCGCCGGCTCTCCGCGAACTCGCGCGTGCACCGCATCAGCTCGCTCAGGCTTTACGTTGAGCCATTGACATGCCACCCGATCCTCATCGAGTCGATATTTAGACTGATAACCGCCGGGTACGCATGGAGAAACCCCCGAGACAAGACTCAGATACTCGTCCGTGCTCGTTATGCCGAAAGTATGAATGGATCGAATGGTTCCAACATGGTTACGATCATTCCGCCGCGCCCGGCTCACGAGGCCGGCCTGGCTCTGTTCGGTGTTTCAGGCGTAGGGAAGACTACATCATTGAATCGTACCCTGTCCTTCTTACCGCAAGTCATTCGACATGCGGAACTGAGTGGTAGCAATCTCCAGGTGGTCTGGATCAAAGTGGACTGTCCTCCAGACGGCAGCATCAAGCAACTCTTTCACTGGATGTTGCTCGAATATGACCGCGTACTTGGAACGCATTACGACAAAGAGCTCGGGAACACCGTACGACTTGACCAGCTTATGAACAAGGTCGCCGCGGTGGCGAAATACCATCATACTGGCATCATCGTCATCGACGAAATTCAGTTCGCAGCGAGCGGTGCCGCAAGACGTGGTGATCCCTTTATGAACTTCTTTGTGACCTTCACCAACCTCGTTCGGGTGCCGCTACTTATTGCCGGGACGCCCAAGGCCTTGAGTCTCTTCGAAAAATCCTTCCGCCTTGCCCGACGGAGCAGCGATCAGGGGGCCATTATCTTCACAAACATGGCATTCGATGAGGAATGGGAATTCTTCCTGAAGCAGCTGTTCAAGTATCAATGGATCCGCAAGCCGCGTAAATTCAACAAGGAGCTTAGCGCAACGCTGTACGAACTGACGCAGGGCATCCACGCACTGGTAGTTCGTCTGTTCCAACTTGCGCAGATTGCGGCGATACGAACCGGCAGCGAAAGGTTGAGCACAACACTGCTGCGCACACTAGCGAGGGACCGTTTTGGGCCGGTTCAACCCATGATGGACGCGCTGAGAAGCAAGAAGAAAAGGCGCATCGAGCTGTACGACGACCTGCTTGTTGAAATGCTCGCCGGTCTGGATGAAGAAATCCGAAAGCAAACCGAATCGGCCAAAGTCATGCAGGCGGCGACACAGCGGCAACGAAACTCGGTCCAGTTGATCGCTGTGTCCGACCTCATTGCCATGGGCGTACCGCAATCGCAGGCACTGACAGCAGTCATCGCAGCATTGACGGAGGATGACAGCCTTACGGGCGAAGATCTGGTCAGGGCGGCTTGCGAGAAGGCAGGCATCACGATGGAGTCCCCCCATGGGGCCGACCCGGAGGAACAACAATCGTTACCGGACATCGTCCGCGATGCGAAAAGTCCCGAAGAGGCGCTTGAAATGCTTCGCCAAGCGGGTTGGGTCGTCGGCGACACCAAGCGCTAAGTTCCCGACGCAAACAACTCTGCGCTAACGATATGCCCTCTCGCGGATCGCACACGCCTTCCGCGAGAGGCATCTCAGCTAACGGCCAGTATTCAGCAGAGCGACTGACGGTCAAAAAATACAGAATCCACGCCAGTAGCTGGAGGTAGCAGAAATGTCCGTAGCCTTGCTCTTACCTTACGAAGACGAACTACTCTACAGCGACATCGCTCGATACATGGAGGCGACTGAAGTCTCGTCTCCATCGATGGTCCTCGAAAATCTGTTCCAGCGACGTGTCGAGCCCAGAATGGATCTGATAGATGGCTTGGCAGAGGTCTCCAGACAAACACATAACGCGTGGGGCCTATCCGCGCTGCAGATCGCACAGCGGCACACGCTTTTACCGTACTTCTTAGCCTATATGACGGACGAGCGACAGACTGCCGCGTACAAGGCCATCGCCAGCGGCGGGAAGCCCGCACCGACGATGCTCGTGCGCGCTCATGCATGTGCGCTCGCTAACCCGTGCAGCCTGATGTTCTGCCAACAATGCGCAACGGAGGACGTTCTCAACGGACGTCGCCCCTATTGGAGACGTTCCCATCAACTTCCTGGCGTACTCTTCTGCCGGAAACACGGAAGGCTGCTAAGCAGCCTTCCCGACACCAACGATAGATCTACGTCAGGCGATCCTCAACCCGTCCAACTTGCATGTAAGTGGGCTTACAACGCGGACGTTCTGGGTGCAATGCGAGAGTCGCTCCATCTTCTCTCCACAAACGGTCCCGCCAGAATCTTTCCCCGTACCCCTGCGCACTGGTTCTCTCTCGCCGAGAAACGAGGTTTCGTCACGTCCGGCGGCTACTTGGATACGGAGGCAATCCGAGATGGCATAGCGGAGATGTATGGCCGGGAGTATCTAAGCGCTATCGGTGCGATGTCTTCGCGAGCCCCAATCGACTGGTGGACCGTGAGAATGATGAGGCGGGAGGGTCAGCGGTTTCACCCTCTGCAACATATCTTGCTCGGCCACTTCCTCGAGCGGCAACAGGAGGTGACTTCCTTACGCGCGGTCGGCCGTCTTTCATCGAGCGAACAACCAGCGACTTTTCCGAATCTGTATGCCCGCCGGGGATCTCTACACCTCGTTGCACAAATAAGGATCAACGGACGCACTGAGCGTGCGTAGTGGCGTCGTGCCCAACTGGCCAAAGCCAATGAGGCGCATACCCACTGGGTATCGCCGGAGGAAGACGCGATCTGTCTTCCTCTACCAATCAGTAGTATAACGTTCATGAGCGGAGGAAAGCAAAATGACAGTCGCTCTGCCGCTACCATATGAAGATGAGCCTCTATACAGCGTTATAGGTCGCTACGTGCAAGCAACCATGGTCGACGTTCCATCGAAACTCACGCGCATTCTCTTTGGGAGGTGGATCACGCCCAAGGTCGACTTGAACTTCGGATTGGACAGGCTGGCACGTCAAACTCACGACACATGGAATCTATCAGCCATTGAGATTGCGCAAACCCACACGTTCCTTCCGTACTTTGTCGCATTTGCGCCGGAACACAGAAGGGCAGCAGCTATCGATGCGATCGGCAGCGACAGGAACGCGTCTTCGTCCACCGCGTCGCTAGGCATAACCAAAGGGGAACGTCCGGCAAAATTTAGGTTCTGCCCGCGATGCGCTGCAGAAGATTTTGCGCGTGTCGGTGAGCCGTATTGGAGGCGGTCTCATCAGTTACCTGGCGTGTTTATGTGCTTGAAACACAAATCACTATTACGAACACTAGCTGCCGATTTGACGCGTGAGAGCGATACCCGCTGGTATACGGCAAAGGACGTGATCACACCTTGCGTCATGATCGATCGGAACGACAATTTTCCTTGGATGAGCAATTCGGATGTTCTGACAGTGATGCGCCGGTCGGTTGAACTTCTAACCACATTGCCGCAACCCCTCAATCCCTCGACACACGAGTATTACTTGTTTCACGCTGATGCCGCGGGATTTGTAAGACCAAACGGTTTTCTAAAAACCGACACTATCCGTACCGGCATAATCGAGATGTACGGGGAGGAGTATTTGGAAACGGCTGGCTTGACTCTTCCTTCGAACAATCGTATCTGGCCAGTTAAGTTGATCCGGGGCGAGAAATACTCACATCCGCTTCAACACGTTCTCCTTGACCATTTCTTAAAAGTAAGACGCTTAAGCAGCGATATAGTCCGATTGACGAAGGCTACACCGTACCTCTGCCCAAATCCTTACGGTGCGCACGGGCCTGCTCACAACATTGACGCAGTACTTATACAAGAGCAGGCCGATGGCTCTCGCATAGGCAAAGCGTGCTGCCGATGTGGCCTTAAGTTTTGGTTCGAAAGATGTCGAACTGGTACGGTAATACCAGAAATCTCACACATCGTTGTATTCGGCAATGACTGGCATAGAGCCGCCCGGAAACTCAAGGCAGAGGGTATGTCAGTCGATGATATTGCGATCGAGATGGGTATTACGCGCAAGCAAGTTGTGAGAATTCTCAAACGAAAAACTGGGAACCATAAGTACACACCCAGCAAGAAGGAGATACTTGAATGGCGAAAGCAATTCAAGGAGCTTCTTCGAAAGGTAGGCTCGTCGGGTCATCGGGGAGCTTGGATGTTGAACCCCCAGCTTTCCAACCGGTTAGCATTACATGACAGTGACTGGTTCAAGGGATCAGCCACGCGATCCGCTCTCAAACGGGACGCCAACCTGACAAAACCGAGGTGCGACTGGAGCGCGCGCGACCATCGATGGAGCCTCGAATTGCGGAGCGCAGCAGCGAGGCTGAAAACGTTTGAGAGAAAGCCTGTCAGAGCGACGTTAAGAACCATCTGTACTGAAGCCCGCCTGCCTGAGGTCGGCAGCAGCCGAGTCATTCGTAAAAAACTTCCTCAGTGCGCAGCCATTTTAGCAGATTTGACTGAGTCGACGGAGCAGTTCCAGATCCGCCGACTGAACACTGCTGCTAACGAGTTGACCTCCAGCGGCACGACTCTGAACGCTTCCAATCTACGACGTCTCGCTAAGATCCAACAACGGCATCTCCGACCTCAGGCAGCGGCCGCAATCGTACGACTGTGCGCAGAGCCTTATCCGCAGCCAACCACCGATAAGTGACATATGAAAGTCCGGCCGTCCGCGCTAGGCGGGGCAGGCCGGACTCTTTGTGTGCGTTTCGTGCACGTGGCAGGGCAACGGGTACAAACTCTTACGAATCGTGGTTACTGCCCCGCCCTGTCAAATCAACGACTTACGCTGCAATTACGTACAGACTGTTTTGTGCGGAATCACACGCACGCAGCAGCACGCCCGAAGCTTACTGTCGATCGCGAGGTTGAACATCGTCAACTCGCGGGCGTTGGACGAGATCTGCAGTCTCGTTCGAATCGCCCAGATTTCCCGGAGCTTCAACGGAGGCTTTTGGCCGGTCAACTTTCCCTTGTTCCATGGCACCCGACGAGCGCCGGACGAAGTAAGCGTTGATCGTGGTAGTTCGTAGTTGCCGATGATCGCTCGTCGCCGAGCCACCCCTTACCTTCCGTAGCGGACCCGTTGCTGCAATTCGTGCGGTGCGCGTCGGCGGCCGCTTCCATAACGGAACGGCCGCCGTCCGAGACGGTTACATCTCATGGCGACCGCCTGGTCGAACGTCTCGTCGAGCCATCCGCGTCTCTGCTACGCATCCTCTTGGCCGTGGGAAGAGCGATCGATCCGGCTCATTACCCCATAGCGCGGCATTGTGCTGCGCACCGCCGACAGGCTTCTGCGCATTGCTTACAGTGTTCGTGCTGATGATTGTCACACTCAGAGGCGCACGCGTCGCATATCGACGCGCATAACGAGCAAACTTCCTTTGCACGACTACTGTCGCGAGCCATGACGGCGGATGCGAGGCGGCAAATGTCCGCACAGTCCATGTCCGTCTTGATGCATCCGGCCATTTCAGAAACGTTTTGTTCCGAAAGGCATGCGGCTGCGCAATGGTCGCAAGCGCTAGCGCATGCGTCGCAGGCTTCCACGCAAGCTTGGTGTTTCTGGTGTGCCATTTGATCCTCCGCGATGTCTGTCATTTTCCCGAGCACTTGCGTGCCGGCCTCCTAACCGCCGCAGGCCGCGTACCCGTCATTACGAACGTCACTTCAGTCGGTCGGAGCCGCAGTACGGTGTTTAGGGCTGCAGTGGCCCAAACACTTCGAGACCCGGGAAGAAGCGGATTTACATCTTTTCCTTTACACCCGAACGGATTAACCACCAGTTGACGGGATAGCTGGTTGCGAATCCCGCGAGCATGGCGAGTTGCATGGCGAACCAGAATTCCGGGCTTGCAACTTTCGCGATCCCCCCGTAAGCCGGCTTGAACCACAAGAATTGGATGATGGCCATAAGTCCATACATGCCCACCTGCCACGCAGTGATCGACGCGATATCAGCTTTGACGGCGGCCACCACACCTGCGCCTACCGACAGCCCCCGCATCGGTTTGATGGTGAAATACTGGAAGACGATGCCGAGCAGAAAGGCGACGATGAAATCGGGGATCCAGACGGCAAACGTTTTTTCGTTGAACAGCGTGTGCCACCCGAACCACACTGCCAACGCGGGAAAGGCCAACGCCGACCACTCGACAATGATGTCTCCCAGCGTACAGCCGGCACCGCAGTGGCTCGTCCCTTTCATCGCCATCACGGCGAACGGCTGCTCGTCGGCCTTCCGCCCGGCATCAGCGATATTTCGTCCCCACGCGTAGTAGGCGGCACCCCATACGACTGTGCCGAACAGCGCCGTTAGGGGCCAGACGACGTTCATAATCCACATCTTCTGGGGGTGTCGAACTTCGTCAATGACGACCGCACCCGCAGATATCGCGCCCAAAATGATCCATGTGACCGATAGCGTATTCAGCCAGGGTGGGAAGGTTCCGTAGGTCATCTCTTTTGGTGGTGCTGGCGGCACAAATGCCAAGCAGCCAGCAAGACGCGTTCCGTTTCGATGACGTGTGTTCGCCGTTGTCCTGTCAGTCGATTCGGCTGGCCGAGCGTCGTCTTTCGGCCGAACCCGGAAATCCATCGGCTGACGAGGAACGGCCCGTCTGGATCGCCCCCGAACTTCCCTTGTCGCCCCGTTGCTGCCGGTCGAGCCGTCGCAGTCCCAACAGCTGCTTCCGGAACTCTCACGAGTATCCGCGCGTCGTGAGTCGCTGACTGCAATGAGTGCATTGAGCTTCACGGGACACACAGGATCGCGCACTCCGGCCGTTAGAACGTATGCCGGACGCCTGCAATAGCACCGAGCTGCCCAACCCCCGCAGCAGGCGTGGTGCCACCGCCACCCGCACTGACAGAATAGCGAGCGCGCGCGCTGTTCCACACATGCGCGACGTTGCAGTACACGGCAGTTCGCTTCGACAGGAAGTACGTGGCGCGCAAGCTCGCCATCGTCGCACGCGCGTCTTGCTGCTCGACGATCACGCGATACGCTTCGCCATCGATGGCAAGCGTCGGCGTCACATAGTATTGCGCCCCCAGATAGAACAGACTGGAGCGCACGTCGCCGCCCGGTCCGCTCGATTCCACATGACGCCCGACCCATCCGCCGCCGACTTTTACGCCCGCAACGTTCAAGTAGCCGTTTGCCTGAAGACGCGCATCCTTGTCGCCGGTGCCGGAAATCGCGAACGGCGTGATGCCGTCGAAGAAGTTCGCCGCGGCGTTGGTGCCGCCGCGTTGTTCGTCGTAGGCCGTCGCCACGCCAAAGTACGTGCCGTCGTACTTGAGCATCGCGCTCCATTCGCGGCATTGATTCACGTCGCCCGGTACCTGTCCGGCGCATGTGCCTTGTCCCGGCGAATTGCCCGTACCCGTGCTATCGCGTCCGAACGACCACGTTGCGCCGACCGTGAAGCCATAGAACTTGCCTTTGTAGGCGACCGTGCTGTCGCTTCTCGCGTTGGGCAAGAACGCGTCGAGCGCGCCGATACCGTAGATATCGGGTCCAAGAATATCGGCGTCCGCCAACGCCCAATACGACATCGAGTACTGGCGGCCAAACGTCAGCGCGCCCCAACGTCCTTCCAGTCCGACGAGCGCCTGTCTTCCGAACAGCCGGCCGCCTTGTCCCGAGTCGCCGCCTTTGAGGTTGAAGCCGCTTTCGACGATGAATACGGCCTTGAGTCCACCGCCCAGGTCTTCCGCGCCGCGCGCTCCCCAGCGCGAAGGCAGTTCGCCTGTGATGCCGGGCATCCGGACTACGTGATCCCCCACCGCGTTTGCGTGGGAAACATATTCGATGCCCGTGTCCAGCACGCCGTACAGTGTGACGCTGCTTTGCGCAAATGCCGTCGTGCCGAACAGCCCTGCCGCCAGTGCTGCCAACCTACCGTATTTCATGGAGTCTCCTTAACCGCGAATCATTAGTTTGGATGCCGAACTCTTCGTCTACGGATGAATGCATGCCGGGAGATTAGGGTTGGACAATAAAAGCAGCAACGGGGAGAACCTCGACGACGCAAAGCCGTTTGCATCAACGATAAGAAGGCAGAAGGATGTTGCTCCTCGAATTCGAGAGGCCGTGTTGGTAAATCTTCTTTCGAGAACGCATTACGCGTGATGAATCCACCGAGATCGAGTCGATCACTTCGCGCGCTCGCACGCCAAACTCGAACTTGAAATGTATTCAAGGGAATATTGAACGACTGTCCACACTCACCCGTAACCCCCCACGACTCTTCACGCGCGCTGTTGCGCCGAACACACCCGCATGAACGAGAGGAAGAAATCGCCAGAAGCTGGAATCACCGAAATGCATAGCCTCGTCAAACTTTGTGATTTTTGTGGGTGCGCATGTTCTCACAACAAACACGATTCCGTATGGCTCGTCTCGCCGCGTTCAAGGTGCACGATCGTAATGTGCATACCGTGCAGTATGGAGTTGCAGGAGTTTCGCTTTTTCCCGTGTCCCGGCTGTGGCATCTTGTGATCGCCAAGACGCACATTGACAGCGTGCATGACGCAAGGACGCTGTGCAAGGCCATCACATCAAGGAGAAAGCGGAATGTCCGAAGCCTCTACTGAGAGCACCAAAGATCAGCTTGTCGCGCGTTGCCTGCCCTTCCTCAGGGAAGTGAAAGACATGACAACGGGCACCGACGTCGAACTATGGCTGAACGCAAAATACGGTGTCGATAGCGATCTATACAAGGATCTGGCGCGCCTCATTACACTCGGCGTCGAAGAAGGTTGGGCCGCCGATGTCGAGATCGCCGGCCCGAAGTATCGCCGCGCACGGCTCGTCGCGCCCACGGCCGAAACGTTCTATTTCAGCATCACGGCCGTGTTGATCGACAGCACCGACAACACGCAGGGCAACCCGGAAGATGCATTTCGCGGGGACTATCACTCGCATCCATATGGGGAGTTCAATATGGTCGTGCCACTCAACGAAGGCGCGGCGCTCGCGGGGCCGAACGGCTGGTGCTATGGCGGCTGGACTGCTCCTGCACCGGGAAGCCATCACTTCCCGGAGGCAAAAGGCGGTGCGGTGATCGCCCTGTTCTTCCTGCCGTCTGGACGCATCGCATACGACGTCAAACCGCCCGTTCAATGAAATGAAGTACTGCGAGCCTCGAACGAGGCCCGCAGCAATCGACGCGACCGCGGTTGTTTTTCTCAGTGCGCCAGCGTTTCGGCGTCCGGCACGTCGGATACCGTTTCCTTTGAAGCCGTCGCCTGTTTGATCAGCAGTGCCATGCACGACACAGCGCCCGCCATCGCCACGACCGTGAAAATACCCGGCAGACTGACCTGCTGCCGTGACAGCTCCGCGACCAGAAACGAGCCCGCGATACCTCCAAACCGCCCCACTCCGAGCATCCACGCGACGCCCGTACCGCGCCCCGCTGTCGGGTAAAACGCCGCGGCCAACGCAGGCATCGATGCCTGTGCAGTATTCACCAGCACACCCGCAGTGAACACTGCACACATCAGCAAACCGATGTTGCCCATCGCCTGTCCGATCTCATACACGGCGATCGCACCGGACGCATACGCGACAGCTACCACGCGATTCGGATTGAAGCGGTCCATCAACATCCCGCACAACACCGTACCCGCGCCGCCGAGCGGAAACAGCGCGGAAACGAGCGCGGCGCGCTGCGGCGTCAATCCCGCATCCTTGAGCAGCACGGGCATCCAGTTTACGAGCCCATAGAAAATGACGAGGCCCATGAAGTAGCACAGCCACAGCATCACGGAGCCGAGCAGGAACGAACGCGCCAACACGATGCGCACGCCGCCCTCGCCTGCTGCATGCTTCACGTTTTCGTGCATGACGAATGCATGCGCTGAACGCGCTTCCGGACTGATACGCGCCAGCACCTTGCGGATTCGGTCGCTCGGTTTCTGCTTCGCCACCATGTAGCGGATCGACTCGGGCAAGCGCAGCGCGAGCACGACGGCAAGCAGCAACGGCACCACGCCGCCAAGCAGCAGCACACTGCGCCAGCCGAACTGAGGAATCAGCCACGCGGCGAGGAATCCGCCGAACGCGGCACCCAATGGAAAGCCGCAGAACATCAGGTTGACGATGGTCGCGCGCTTCCCGTCAGGGCTGAATTCGCTCATCAGTGTCACGGCATTCGGCATGGCCCCGCCCAGTCCAACACCCGTTATGAAGCGCAGCGTGGTCAGTTCGGCCAGATTCTGCGAGAGAGCGGACACGAGACAGGATGCGCCGAATAGCAGCACCGAAACGGTCAAAACCACGCGACGCCCGCATCGGTCGGACAAAGGCCCCGACAGCAGTGCGCCACACGCGAGCCCGAACAGCGCGGCGCTGAGCACAGGCGCCAGCGCCGCCTTGCCGATATGCCACTCCGACAGCAGCGACGGCGCGATAAAGCCGATCGCAGCCGTATCGAAGCCATCCATTAGCACGATGACAAAGCACATCGCAAACACGAGCCACTGAAAGCGCGAAAACGGCTGCTCATTAATGAGCGCTTGTACATCGACAGTCCTTGTCTCTTCCATTGCATCCTCACTGATGGGATTGAACTGCCGGCATCGCCACGACAGCGCGGGCTGCGTGCCTCGCCGATCTATCGGGCGCAGATTAAGAGCGCCAAATATGATCAACAACCCGGCGAATCACGCAAGTGGCACGCGATTGCCATGGGACGACGCCGAGAACATCGCGCGATGTTCTCGGATTGAATAAAAAAGCCCTGCTTTCCGAGATATTTCGACGAAATTCGCGCGTGCTGCTGCAGCGCGAACACGTTGTGAATTGTTTGCATGGTGATCTTGAACGGCTCCGATCAGCAGCCTCGGACCTGGCGTGCGACATCGGCGAGTTGTTGCCGCAGCCATTGCAGAGCGGGGTCGGCGTCGTTGCGTTCATGCCATACGGCTCGCACGGCGACGTCGGGACACGCATAGGGTGTCGCACACATTTTCAGTTCGCCATAGCGCTGCAGTTCGCGGCCAAGCGACGACGGCACCAGCGCAAGCATGTCGCTGTGACGAAGCAGCGCGGGAAGCGCGAGCGAGTGCGCGACGGACATACGCATGCGTGGCGTCTCCGCGGGATCGTCGAACGCACGGTTGAGCGCATCGCGATTGAACATCTCCGATTGCCGTGCGAGCCCTCTTTCGACGATAAAGCCGCCCACGGCGCCCTCCTCCTCGCCGCCCTGCGAGATCGCGATGAGCGGATGGGCCAGCATGTCGTCGCGCGTAACAGCGCGCCCGGCGATGGGATGATCGCGATGAAGCAGCACGACGTCGGTCTGTTCCCACAGCGTCGTCCCGCGCAAACGCGTCGGCACGTCCGCGAAAATGCCGATTGCCATGTCGATCCGGCCGACGTCGATCTGGCCCGCGAGATCGAGGCGCGTCGAGGGCCGCACCACGAGATCCACGAGCGGCGCTTCCGCATGCAGCCGTTGACTGAGACGCCCGAGCAGCAGCGACGTGATGTAGTCGTTCGCCGCAACGACGAACTTGCGTTGCGCGACGCGTGGATCGAACTCATCGACGCCCAGCGCGGCGCGGATCTGCTGAAGCGCGCCGCGTACCTGCGCCGCCATTCGGAGCGCACGCATGGTCGGCTCCATGCCCTTGCCTGTGCGCACGAACAGATCGTCGCCGAGCACCTCGCGCATCCGCGCAAGCGCATGGCTGATGGCGGACTGGCTCAGATGCAGACGCTTGCCCGCCAGACCGAGATTGCGGTCTTCGAAGATTGCGTCGAACACGCGCAACAGGTTCAGGTCAATGCGGTCGGCTGACATGGTTCAACGCCTTTTGATGTGCACCTGCGGGTTGTATTGCGTGTTGCGTTTTCGCGCCCATAACGGCGGCAATTCGAGCCGAACGCTGCAAACAGTGCACGCGACAATGCATCGTCTTCCAGCATCACTTCGGGATGCCACTGCACGCCGAGCGCAAACGGGTGTCCGTCCAGTCGATACGCTTCGATCAATCCGTCGGGGGTGCGCGCTTCGACGACCAGCCGTGGCGCGAGCTTCGCCACGCCCTGACGGTGCAGCGAATTCACGCGAACGCGTTGGGCGTGGGCGAGCGTCGCGAGCATGCCCGTTGGCGCGAGTTCGACGTCGTGGCGGTAGCGATAGCGCGTGTGCAATTCTTCCGAGGGATCTTCGAGGTGATCTTCCGAATGTCCGCACGCGTGGACATCCGTATACAGCGTGCCGCCGAAAGCGACGTTCATCTCCTGAAAGCCGCGGCAGATTGCAAGGACAGGCATACCTCGCGAGGCCGCAGCCTGCATCAACCCGAGCGCAACGTGGTCGCGGTCGGGATCGACGAGCATGTCGGCGTTTCCTTGACTGCGATAACGGTGCGCTTCAACATTCGACGCGCCGCCTGGAAACAGCAATCCATTCACGGTATCGAGATATACGTCAAACGCTACCAGATCACGCGTGGCGGGAATCAGCACGGGGCTCACGTTTGCGCCTGACATTAGCGCGCGGACATAGCTGTGCTTCGCGCCGTGCAGATCGTGTTCGCCGGCGAAGAACCGGTCGCACACCACGCCAACGAGAGGTCGATCCTGCATCTCATCGGCCATCACGCGACTCCCTGAGCGGCGTGCGAATCGCGGCTCGCTAACGCCTTGAGGTCGAAAGCGGGGTTCCGCACTTCGTCCGCCGACACCTGCACGCCGCTTGCGAGCAGCTTGCGCGCGAGCATGTGATCCTGCGGCCGGTTGATGCTGTCGACGGCGATCAGCGTCTTGTCGCGGAAGTAGAACAGCGAGCACTTCCTGTCATCGGCGCAGCCGCGCACCGCGAAGTCGGTGAAGCCCGCGTTCACGCCCGCCATCTGCAGCTTCAGGTCGTATTGATCGGACCAGAACCACGGAACCGCGCGATAAGGCTCCGACCGGCCGAGCACCGACGACGCCGCCGTTCTGGCCATATCGTTCGCGTTCTGCACGGACTCGATGCGGCATGCGCGCGTGTCGGGCGGCGCCCAGTGCGGAACGAACGAGGCGCAATCGCCCGCCGCGACGATCAGCGGATCGGACGTGCGCGCGCACGCATCGACAATAATGCCGCCGTTCGCATGCAGTCCGCAGTTCGCGGCGAGTTCGGTGTTGGGAATCACGCCAATACCGACTACCACGAGGTCGCAGAGCACGCGCGTGCCGTCGTCCAGTTCGACGGACACGATGCCACAGGCGTCGTGCAGCGCGACCACCTTGCGGCCGAGTTCGAACGCAACGCCGCGTTCGACGTGAGCACGCAGCATGAAGTCCGAGACCCACGGCGACGCGACGCGCGCCAGCAGGCGCGGCTCAGTCTCGACGACGGTCACGTCGAGTCCCTGCTGACGCAGCGACGAAGCCGCTTCGAGCCCGATATAACCGCCGCCGACCACCACGGCGCGCCTTGCCGAACGCGCGCTCGCGGCAAGCCTCCTCGCATCGCGCAGATCGCGAAGATAATGAACGGCATCGAGCGTCGCGCCTGGACAATCGAGCTTGCGCACGCGCGCGCCCGTCGTCAGCGCGAGTTGGTCGTACGCGATGCGCGAGCCGTCGTGCAATTCGATCTCGCGCCGCTCGCGGTCGATGCGGCTCGCGCGCGTCGCGAGCATCCGCTCGATCTTCTCTTCGTCGAAAAACGCCTGCGAGCGCAGCGGTAAACGCTCTTCGGCAAAGCTGCCTGTCAAGAAGCCCTTCGACAACGGCGGCCGTTGATACGGCGCATCGGGCTCGTCGCCGAGCAGCAGGATACGGCCGTCGAAGCCGAGTTCGCGCGCGCATGCGGCAAGCTGAACGCCTGCATACGACGCGCCGACAATCACCAGCGTGCGCTTCATGATGTCATCCCTGGCGCGGCGGAATGTGCACGACGAGTCCGTTCATCGCGGGCATCACGACGAGTTGGCAACTCAGGCGGCTTTCGGGGCGGCGCCCGGCGGCCACGCCGTCGAGCAGTTGTAGTTCCGATTCGTCGGGTAGCGGCAACTGTGCCGTCGACGACTCATCGATATACACATGACATGTCGCGCACGACAGGCATCCGCCGCATTCGGCGTCGATGCCGCGCACGTTGTTGTGGATCGCGGCTTCCATCACGCTGGTGCCGGCGCTCACGTCGATGGCGCGGCGCTCGCCGTCGCGCAAAATGTAGGTGACGATAGGCATGACTTCACTCCTTGATGGGAACGCCATCAGAACGTTTCGAAATACTCCCGGTGTTCCCACTCGGTCACTTCCAGATTGAAGCGGTCGATCTCCGCCTGCTTGAGCTTGCAGAAGTAGTCGACGAACGCACTGCCGAAGCCCTCGCGCAGACAGTCGTCGGCACCCAGCGCCGCGATGGCGTCGCTCAACGTGCGCGGCAGCGCATCGGCGTGCGTCTCGTAGGGCGTATCCGCCGACGCTGGCAGTTCGAGCTTGCGCCGCAGTCCGTCGAGACCCGACAACACCTGTGAGCCGAAATACAGATACGGATTCGCCGTCGGCTCCCCGACGCGGTTCTCGACGCGCGTCGCGCAATCGTTGGGACCGCCCAGCACGCGCAGCATTACGCCGCGGTTATCGCAGCCCCAGTTCGCGCGATCCGGTGCGTTCGAATATGGCCGGTAGCGGCGATAGCCATTGATGGTCGGCGTCGACAAGGCCGTCGCGCCCTGCGCATGCGCGAGCAATCCCGCGAGATAGCGCTGGCCGGTGACGGAAAGCGGCGCGCCCGGACCGGTCGGCATGAATGCGTTCGTGCTGTCAGCGGCATGGATGAGCGACTGATGCAGATGCCACCCGCTCGACACCACGTTGGGAATGCGCGGACGGCACATGAAGGTCGCGTGATAGCCGTTGCGCTGACAAATCTGCTTCACGGCGCTGCGAAACAGAATCATGTCGTCGGCGCTTTTCATGCCTTTCGTCGGTGCGAACGTGAACTCGAACTGACTCGGGCCGTATTCGACTTCGAGCGAGCGCACGGGCAGCGCGAGTCCGTCGATGCCGCGCCTGAGCATTTCCATCGCGCTATCCACAGCGTCGTAGCGCAATTCGGTCAGATACTGATAACCATGCGACAGCAACTTGATATCGGGCGGGATGCCGGGCTGTCCCGAATGCTCGGGCTTCATGTTCGGATCGGCCACCTTGAACACATGAAACTCGACTTCGAGGCCGGACATGAATTCGAAGCCGTGATGGCCGAGCTGCTCCAGCGCGCGACGGAACAGGTGACGCGTGGCGAACGGCACAGGCCGGCCGCTCGCGAAGTACACGTCGCACAAGACCCAGCCTGTATGCGGCGCCCACGGCAGCACGCGGAAGGTTTCGGGATCGGCGACCATCAGCGTGTCGCAGGCGCCCTGCATTTCGGGCATATCGAAGCCGCCGCCCGGCGTGAACACGGGGAACACCGTGCGATGCGACGTATCCTTGGCGAGCAGCGTGCTCGTCAACGTGACGCCAGTCTTGAAGGCCCGCATCGCCTCATCGACGACGAGCGTCTTGCCGCGCAGCTGGCCGTGTTGATCGGGAAACGAAAAGCGCACTACCTGCACGTCGCTTTCTTTCAACCGTTCCAGCAGCGCGGCGTAAGCCGTGTGCTGATCGCCTGTCCAAAGGCCGTGGGTTTCGACAAATGACATGTTGCTTCGCCCGGCCGCTCGACGGCCGCGCGCTCCATTGTGGTTGCGGGATTCGTCGTCAGGCTTTCGGTGCGGGCCAAGGTGCGGCTTCGCGACGCTTCACGTCGGAGGATCTCCAATAGTCGTCCCAGCCGTCGGCGGGGCCGATGCCGTCGATCGACGCCGGGCCCGTCAGATGCGCGGCCTGCTGTGCGTCGATCATCATCAGCGTCTTCTCGCCCGCTTGCGTCTTCTCGATCGCATCGACGAGCAGACGCCGGTACGCGATGATGCCCTTGTCGGTCGTGCCCAGGTGCTCGCGCGTTCGGTCCTGGATCGCGCCCTGCGATTCGACGGCCCACTGATCGTGCACGTTGATATCGAAGCCCATGCCGGTGTAGGTCTGCGTCTGTTGCTCGTCCGCGTCGAAGCCGTAGTGGTTGCGCTTGTTCTTGCGTGACGTGTAGTCCGGCAGTTCGTACAGTTCCAGCCGCTGCGCGCGCATCTGCACCTTGTCGGTCGGCGCGCCGAAGCTCGTGAAAATCGCGTACCAGTAGCAGTTTTCGTCATCGACGGGCACGTGCCATTGCGTGATTGTCATTTCCGCGCTCATCGGAATCACGAACGCCTGCGGGAACACGACGTTGGTCACGCGCACGTGCGTCTGCGTGTCGTTCAGCGGACGCCTGGCGATCAGGCGAAGGCCGTAGTCGGCCGGACTGACGAGAATCTCCGGTGATTCGAATTCGCGCAGCACCTTGGTGATAGGCATATCCGAGTCCGCCGACGCCCCGCGAAACTGCTTGCCGTAGCTCTCGCTCACGTCCTCGTCTTCGAAGAAGCGATGCAGAAACGACGCGTGCGCCGGGTCGATGCCGACTTCGAGCGCCTGCAGCCAGTTGCACTCGAACAGCCCCTTGAACGCGAACGTGTACTCGGACGGCGCAGCGAAGCAGTCGAAGTTCGGAAACGCGGGCGGCTCGCCGCCGCCGATGTACGCGAACAGGATGCCGCTGCGCTCGACCACGGGATACGCGCTCTGCCGCACCTTCTTGCAGAGCGTGCTGCCGACGGGTTCGGCCGGCGTCGACAGGCAGTGTCCGTCGACATCGAACAGCCAGCCGTGGAAGGCGCAGCGCAGACCGCCCGCTTCGAGACGACCCGCCGCGAGGTCGGCGCCGCGATGCGGGCAGTCGCGATCAAGCATGCCGTAGCGCCCCTGTTCGTCCTTGAACACGACGAAGTCCTGGCCCATCAATCGTACTGCGCGAATGGGACGCTGCACGGGCAGCTCCTCCACCAGCGCAACGGGCTGCCAGTAATTGCGCAGAAGTTGCCCGGCGGGCGTGCCCTTGCCTACGCGCGTGATCCTGTCGTTTTGCTGCGAACTCATCATGGTCTGTCTCCCATTGCTGTGAATGCACGGGGCCTGCAGCTGTATGCACGCCCACCCCCAATGATCACGAAGAATAGATTGAAGAATTCATTCTTGCAACTCCTGTATACAACCAATCCGTAAGGATCTGACGTTCGGGCAGCGCCAAAAGCGCGAATAACGACCTAATATACTGATTTTCATAGATATATTAGAGACACCCAGGATCTTCCCTAGATCGCTTCATCAGGCTACGATCCGTGAGTAGGCGGTATGTTGCATACACTCATGTACATTTAATTTCTCAAAACAGGCAAGTCAACGCCCTCCGGTGCCGTTCGTGCTCTACAATCAGCCGAAAGGCGGCGCAGGCATCGCGCCCCGCCGAGGCCACCGGAGAATGAAATGGAATCGCAGCAAGAACGTGTGTTGGTGTATCTACGCGACCTGATCCTCAAGGGTGAATTCGCGCCTGGGGAGCGCCTTGGCGAAGTCGCGCTCGCGGAGCGACTGCAGGCATCGCGCACCCCCGTCCGGCTCGCGCTCACGACGCTCGAACAGGAAGGTCTCGTCGAGCCGTCTCCGGCGGGCGGTTATGTGATGCGCCGTATCACGGCCGCTGAGATCGCCGATGCCATTGCTGTACGCGGTCATCTCGAAGGCATGGCTGCGCGCCTCGTCGCAGAGCACGGCGTGCAGCGCCAGTTATCGAACGGTCTGAACGAATGTCTGCGCGCTGGCGATCGCCTGCTCGCGAAGTCGGAACTCGATCTCGACGATTACGCTGCATACACGGACATGAACAACCGTTTTCACAAGCTGATCGTCGAAGGTTCGGGCAACGCGGCGCTGATCCGTGCAATCGACATGAACAACCGTCTGCCGTTTGCCGCAGCCAGCGCGATGCTGCCGATGCAATCCGCCATCGAGGAAGGCCGTCAATGGCTTTTCATGGCACATCAGCAGCATCACAGCCTCGTGCAGGCGATGGAACGCGGCGAAGGCACGCGGGCGCAATCGCTCGCTACCGAGCACGTGCAGATCGCGCAACGCAATCTGACCTACGCGCTCGAGCGGCCGGAGGTGTATCTGAAGCTTGCGCCCGCTTTGCAACTCGTCGCCGATGCGGTTTTGTAGATGCGCCTGCATCCGCGTATCCACATCCCATCTGGTGCAAGATCATGATGCACGTTTTTCAGCGGGAATCTGGCACGACGTATGGCATCATCGGCCGGACATGTTGAAACCGTGGAGACCGGTGCAGATGAATTCGGAGACCTACATTGTCGATTCGGTGATCCGCTCGCGAAAAGCCGTTCGGGCGTTTCGTCCGGATGCCGTTTCGAAGCAGGACATGATCGATATTCTCGATGTTGCACGTGCGGCGCCCAGCAATTCGAACACGCAGCCGTGGCGTGTCCACGTGCTGGCTGGCGGCATTAAACAACGACTCAGTGCAGCGCTGGCGCGTGCTCATACGGGTGGAACGCATCAGCAGCTGCAATACATGCCGGATCCTTTGCCGGAATCGTATCGGATAAGACAGGAAGATTTCGGCGCGCGCTATTACGGCGCATTGGGCATCGACAAGACGGACGTCGACGGGCGCAATCGGGCAACAGGCCGGAATTTCGATTTCTTCGGCGCGCCGATCGGCATGATCTTCACGATCGACGCACGACTGAAAAAGTACAGCTGGCTCGACTACGGGTTGTTCATCCAGAACATCATGATTGCGGCTCGCTCGCGCGGTCTGGATACATGCCCGCAGGTGTCGTTCGCGCGTTATCAGACGGTCATCGCGACGCAACTCGAACTCGAAACCGGGCACGAGGTCGTCTGCGGGATGTCGCTTGGCTACGCAAACCAGCACTCGCTCGTCAATCGGCTGCGACTTCCTCGGGAGCCAGTGTTTCAGTTTGCAAGTTTTGCGGGGCTTGACGAGTCAAGCTAGTTCGAGCGATGACCGGAAGCGGGCGTTTCCCGTGCGTCTGTTGCGCTTCACGGTCGCCGTCGCACACGGGGAAGGCACAAAGCCGACCTTGAACACGCATTCCGTCGCACGGATACCGGTCGGTCACGGCAGTGGGTTTGGCCTGTATTCGACTCGTCTTCCTCGTGTCCAGGTGCCGTCCGAAGCAAGGCAGAGCATGGCAAATCAATCGTGAAACAAACGCTAGCGCCCGTCGCCAGGTCGCTTCGGGCAATATGAGTCGAGGGCGGTGTTATTACCCTCGCGTGTTTCGAGAACAACGGGAGGTATCAGAATGCCGCCTTCCCTACCGACGCACCACCGTCAACGAACACCGTCTGTCCAGTGATAAAGCCCGCATCCTCTGACAGAAGAAACGCCACGGACGCGGCCAATTCCTCAGGCTTGCCGAATCGCTTCATCGGCACAAGCGACAGAAAGCGCTGCTCCGCTTCGCTGCCGATGGGTGTGTTCTGCCGGAACAGTTCGGTCTCGGTGGGCCCGGGCGCGACGGCATTGACGGTAATGCCGGTCTGCGCAAGCTCCAGCGCCCAGGTGCGCGTGAAGCTCATCATCGCGGCTTTCGCCGCCGCGTAGGCGGTGCGGTTCGCGACGCCAAGCACGACGAGGCTCGAGAGATTGACGATTCGCCCCCAACCACGCTCCCGCATTCCCGGTAGCAAGGCTTGCACGGTCTGCACGGCAGAGGTGAGATTGTGGCGGAAGGACGCTTCGAGGTCGTCGAGATCAACCGCTTCAACGCCAGCCAGACGGACGAACCCCGTGTTGTTGATGACGCCATCGAAGGTATAACAGCCGACCAGGCCCTCGAGCGTTCGTGTCGTCGCGTTGCGATCGGTCAGATCGACGAAAACCAGAGTGCCGGGGAAACTCGGGTCGTCGGCCCCGCGTGCAAGACCGATGACCTGATGTCCATCGGCGGCGAGCCGGTGTGACAGCGCGCGCCCGATACCTTTGCTGGCGCCTGTGACCAAAAACGTTCGTTTGGGCATTGCAAAACCTTATAGATGCAAAGTTGAGCCCGTTTGGGGCCGCCAGTCAGCCCCACCGGGAATTCAGAATGATGCTGCACAAGTTCATGCGCTGGAACCTGGGATCCTTGTGCGCCAGAAAATCGTCGTTGAACGTGCCGAACGTGGTGCCTGGGCGATGCTTCATGCCGTCGTAGAAGGCATCGATCATCTTTCCGGCGAAATCGGCGCCGCGCGGCCAGGCCGCGACCACCGCTGCGCGCTGCTCTTCCGTAAACGCATCGAAGTCCCGTCCAGCCACATCCATCCCAGCTCCCGCTTGCACCAGCGCGATTTCACCGTGCATGTGCTCCGGAATGCCCGGCGTCGTATGGAGCGCCACAGCGGTCCACACCGTCGCCACGTCTGCTTCGTCGACATGATGGCTGCGCAGAAAATCGCGCGCCGCGTTGGCCCCGTCCACTTCGAAACGCAGTTCGCTTTCGCGATAGGCCGACGTCAAACCGATATCGTGGAACATGGACGCCACATAGAGCAGCTCTGGGTCGAAGGCGATACTTTTTCGTTTTCCCAAAAGCGCACCCCATAGGTAGACCCGTGTCGAGTGGTTAAACAGCAATTCACTTTCTGTGTCGCGAATGAGCTGGGCTACCTGCCGCGCCAGCTGGCTATCGGGAATGACGACGTCGAGCATTTCTTTCGTCGGTGCTGTTCTGTCTTGCTTCATCAGGTGACTCGCGTTGTAGAAGGCGTTCGTTTCCTGCGGCACGTTTCGCTTCCAGACGGCCCCGCATGGGCGGCTGATTCCGCGCCGGAACGCAATGGCAAGGTTGCACCTGGGAAGTTACGCTTCCCATGGTTCATGGAACAGGCCCAAGATCGAGAAATGCCACTGTACTATCGCGTCCATGGCAACGCTTTCTATAGGCATCGATCGCGCCGGACGCATCTCGCTGTCGGCGCAAATTTACGGCTCGATTCGAGATGCGATCGAGTCGGGCCAGCTCGCCGCCGGCGCGCGGCTGCCCTCCTGGGCGGATCTGGCCGCCCAGCTCGGCGTATCCCGGGGCACCGTGCGGGCCGCCTATGAACGTTTGATCGATGAACAGTTCGCGATCGGCCTCGGCGCCGCCGGCACCCGGGTCGCCGCGCGGCCGTTACCGGCGACGACGGGACGGTCGCCGGAGGCGCCGCCGCTTCCCGATCTGTTCTTCGAGTTCAGCGCGGCGCCGTTGGCGTTTCAGATGGGTGTGCCCTCCCAGGACGCCTTTCCGTTCAAGCTCTGGTCGCGCATTCAGGCACGGGCGGCGCGCCGGGCGGCAGCGGCTCCTGTCGGATACCCCGATCCCCGCGGCGAGCCGGATTTGCGACAGGAGATCGCGGCGTACCTCGGCGTCTCACGCGGGCTTCGATGCAGTCCCTCCCAGGTCTTCGTCACGGCAGGTTTCTCCGGCGCGCTCAATCTTGCGATCCGCGGCTTGCATGTGGAAGGCCGACAGGCCTGGATGGAAGACCCTGGCTTTCCGCTCACGCGTACGGCGCTCGGGCTAGCGGGCATGACCGTGGCAGGGGTGCCGGTGGACACGGACGGGCTCGATATCGACGCAGGCATCCGGATCGCGCCCGAAGCCGCCCTCGCGGTGGTGACACCGGGCCAGCAGGCGCCGCTCGGGATGACGATGTCCCTCGCTCGACGGATTGCACTGCTCGGCTGGGCCAAACAACACGATGCCTGCATCGTCGAAGACGATTATCTGGGCGAATTGCAGTTGAAAGGAAGGGCCGCACCGGCGCTGGCCTCTCTCGATCAGGACGAACGAGTGCTCCACATCGGGACGTTCAGCAAGACGATCAGCCCGGCACTGCGCCTGGGATTTCTCGTTGTTCCGCCGGCCATGGCACGCCGCTTCGGCGACATCGCGGCGTGCCTTGCGCCCGCCCCTGCTGCATCCGTGCAGCACGCCGTGACCGAGTTCATGCACGAGGGGCACTACCTTCGCCATCTGCGACGTATGAAGCGTCTTTACATTGCCCGACAGGAAGCCCTGGTTCGTTGTCTGAAGGAACTGGCCTCGGATTCAATCAAAGTGCAGGCTGCTGCCGGCATGACCGTCGTGGCCGCGCTTCCCCAATCCGTATCCGATGTCGATATCGCTTTGCGGGCGCGAGCTTTCGGGCTGGCCCCCGTTCCGCTCTCCCCCTGGTACACGAGAAAGCCGGGGCAGCAGGGGCTACTGCTCGGCGTGACGAACCTGAATGAAAGAACGCTGCCGGCCCACTGTTCCCGCCTGCTGGAACTCGTTCGCGGGCGCCACTGACGGACCAGCGAGGACTTTGCCATCGCTTCTTGGTACAGCGAAAATGTTCATTCCTGGTGCTTTTGCGTGCCCGCAATGTCACACGACAATGCACGAGCACAAAGGAGCCCGACATCCATGAACATTCGATCCATCGTAAGAGCCGCCTGCACCGGCATGGCCGTCGGCATCGCGGTGCCGGCCGCGGCACATGGCGCGGCTGAAACCGTCACACCGAACTTTCAGCACGCCATTCACAACATTCCGGGAAAGTCGTTGACCGCCGTCGTCGTTGATTACGCACCCGGCGCAGCGTCGTCCGCACACAGGCATGCGGGCTCGGCTTTCATCTATGCGTACGTCGTATCCGGCGAGATCGAGTCACAGGTGGATGATGGTCCGAGGCACGTCTACCATGCGGGCGAAAGCTTCTTCGAGAAGCCCGGCGCCGTTCACCGCATAAGCCGCAACGCGAGCGAAACAAGGCCTGCAAAGTTGCTCGCCGTATTCGTCGCGGACAGCAGCGACAAAGCCCTGACTACCCCCATCAAGTAAATCACCGCATCACGGAGTCACATCATGAGCAAGCGCCTCGACTACACCCGGATTGCGCCTGCGGGCGTCAAAGCCCTTGGCGGCGTCTACGGCTACGTCATGCAGAGCGACCTGTCGCCGGTTCTCGTCGACCTGGTCTACCTGCGCGTCTCGCAGATCAACAACTGCGCCTATTGCCTCGACATGCATGCACGCGACCTGCTGAAAAAAGGCGTGAAGGTCGAAAAGCTCGCGCTCGTGCAGGCATGGAGGGAAGCGGGCCATCTGTTCGACGACCGCGAGCGTGCAGCACTCGCGTGGGCCGAATCGGTCACGCTGGTGGCGCAGACCGGCGTGCCGGACGAGGCATACGAGGCTGCCCGCGCCGTATTCAATGAACGCGAACTGGTTGACCTGACCATCGCCATTAGCCTGATGAATACTTATAATCGCATGGCGATAAGCTTCCGGAACACGCCCCAGGCCGTGATGGAGCCGTGAAGCGCCCCCAAACGCGCCCCCATTTGGCATGGAAGCTGCGAAGCTCGGCACAGCGCACTGCCACCTGCCAATTCGCTCGCGTCCAGACATCGCCCCCGCGCGGCTGGCCGTCGCGTTCGTCGTTGGCAGCGCATTCAGTTTCGGCGTCGTGCTGCCGTGGATGCAGGTCGCTGCGAGCAACCAGCAACTGTATTCGCGCGACACCCTGGCGCATGACGCGCATGTGGACCATGTCCCCGCGGCGCATCGCGTACGACGTCAAGCCGAAGGTTTGCGGAATGACCGCTGACGCGGGCATGTCATAAGGTCAACGCCCTCGATTGAAGCCAGCCGTCAACTGCCTGGCAAGCACCAAATCAAGCAACAATGCACGTACACGCGTGGTCGGACGCGATAACCATCATGTCCCATTCTTCGAGCAACACCTTTTCGTGAATTCGGGACGGCAATAGCCGCGGCCAGCCGAGTTGATTGCAATGGGCATCCGGCTTGTTCCGAGCGAGCCTTGAGCCAGTGCGCTCCCTGATAGGAGCGACCGTCCGATTGACGTGGTGGCAAGGGCTGTGAAAGGCTGATTTCGGCCGCACACGGTCCGACGGTGAGCCGACGACAGATGCTGCCGCCGGCCCGACTGCATCCGGCAGAGGTCGACCCCGAAGGGACATTCCGGCCCAGCGCGCGAATGGCGGCTTTCCGCTTGGCAAATCTCTTCGACACCACGGACTGTCAGCGTCCTTTCCGGCTAACGTCCCTGGTCCCTGGGCAGTGACACTGAAAAAATTGTCTCCGTATCGTCGGACCGGGTTTCGATAGCACCGTGATGAGCCTTGGCAATTTCGCTCGCGATATACAACCCCAATCCGAGGCTACCGGTCCGCTCGTCATCGCTCTGACGGTCGGGCCCTCGCATCAGGGGATCGAAGATATGGGCCAGCGTTGCGCTTCCGATTGCAGCTCCGCGGTTGCTGACATTGATACGAACATCCGTTACGCCACCGGTCACCATCACGCGCACAGGCGTGTCCTGCGCTCCATACTTGATGGCATTGAGAACAAGATTGCCAAGCAATTGCTGCAGACGCGGACCATCCCAGTCTCCCTGCAAGTCACCATTTACGTCATAATCGATCTGCCTGTCAGGATGAATAGCGCGCAACTCCTCCACTTCGTCTGCCAGCACATCCGCCAGATTGACACTTGTAGGCTTTACGTTGATGCCCAATCCAAGTTTGGTCCGGTTGAATTCGGTGAGATCGTCAAGCAACCCCTGAATTCTGGCTCCGCTACGTATGAGGCGGCCGGCGGCCTTTGATACATGCTCTCCCGCGTTTAATAGCGCCAAATACGACGCGGTGACCTGAATCGCCTGCAGAGGGCTTCGCAGATCATGCCCGAGCATTCCGAGCAGAAGGTTGCGGTTCTGTTCGATCTGTGCGTTGAAAGAGGTTACTGATTCTGCGAGCGCATGATCGATCGCTTCGTTGAAGCGAATGACATCGCCCAGACCATGCCTTCCAGGCTCACATTCGTCCATCCATAGTCGAAGTACGCTGGCGCGCAAGGCGCGATATTCGGCGGCGAGCTGGTTGACGTTGAAGCCCGCCCGTGCTCTCAGGACGCCATGCTTTTGCGCAGCGGTTTCTTCTGTCGGATCAATCAGCCCGGCGCCTCGACCCATCGACTTTTCATGTTGGGCTTCCCGCGTCTGTGAGGAACGCAGATCCATTGCCACGGTCTGCAGGATTTCCTTCACATGCTCGCGCAGCTCCAACGATTCCATTTTTTCCGCCGCCGGTAGTAGAGTGGCGGCGAACGCCTCCCATTGTTCCGAAATCGGCTCCAGGTCTCGCAAAATGAAATCTGAAAGTCGCATACCTGAGTCTTCCAACAGGAAAGGGCGTCATTGGCCGAGGTCAGCCTACCTATGCTACACGCAAATTGGAGACAGACTTTTACTGAGGCCCCGGTCGAGGCCGCATGCCGCCATGCGTGCCATGCCGACCGATTGGGCAACCTTGTGAGATCTGATAGCGGTTTTATTGGCAGGATGCCCCGATCTCCGGGCCCGCACACTGCCGTTCGCGCAAGCGCGATCGAATGTCTCAACGTGGCCGATCGGTGCCTCTTCTGGCCTGTTCGAATCGATTCAGATGAACCTCCAGCGTCAACGGTCGGCAATTAGTGGCCATAGCTCACTCCTTTTGCGCGCGTCACGTTAACGTATGGATCTGAACGCTCGGCCAGTCGAGCCGAAGAAATCCGATTGAGATAGCCGCCGGCCGCACGAGCGAGCACCGAGAGGCCGGCAGCAGAGTCATCCGGTCATCTATCTCATGGCTGCGTCGTATTGTCTTTATGCGGTCCGTGGACACATTCGGCGTCACGGGCTGCTGAACGGACGCGGGTAAACGCCCATTTGATCGCGCTACTCAACGATTTACTGTATCGATACACTAAATCGATACAGTCGCGCCGCTGCTGTCGTGTCGCGCTGAACACACTCGCCCGCGCATAGAGCGGCATTCAGGAGACAAGACCATGCATTCCACTTCCCGGCGACGGTTCCTTCAAACGGCCTCTGTGGCCTCCCTCGCGGCGGCGGGCGCGGGCTTTCCCGCGATCGTGCGCGCCCAGCCGGCGGCCACGTTGCGGCTGTCATCATCGATGCCCGCGAACGAAAACGCCGCGCATTACGTGTGGTATCAGAAGCTCGCTGCGAATCTGAAGGCGAGCGTCGGCGACCAGATTCGGATTGACTATTTCCCGAACAGTCAGCTCGGCAAGGAGAGCGACGTCGTGCAGCAGGTGAAGGTCGGTGCGGTCGACATGATGGTCACCGGCTCGTCGATCTGGGCGACCGTGCTGCCGGAGCTCGGCATGCTCGATCTGGGCTATGTGTTCGACAACTTCGACCATGTCGGGCGCGCCATGGACGGCACAGTCGGCAAATCCTTTGACACCATGCTGCAACAGCGTGCGGGCTGCTCGGTCGTCACGTGGGGCTATTCCTTCGGCGCGCGCAACGTGTTCACGAAGAAGCCGACGCAGTCGCTCGCCGATATCAAGGGCGTAAAGCTGCGCGTGCTGCCCACGCCCGCCTTCATGGAAACCTTCAGGCTGATGGGCGCCGTACCGACGCCCATTCCCATCGGCGAGTTGTACATGGCCGCGCAGACAGGTGTCGTCGATGGCTTCGAGCACGACTGCGCGACCGTGCTCGCGAGCAAGTACGACGAAGTCGTGAAGTCGTGCTGGCAAACTCAGCACGTCTTCAGCCCGCTCGTCGTCGTCATGGGCCGCCGCGCCCTGGCGAAGATTCCAGAGAATCTACGTCCCGCATTTCAGAAAGCGGCGCAAGACGCGACCGCGAGTCAGCGCGTCGCAGCCATCCAGACGGCTGCCAGCGCCGAGCAGGAGCTGAAGAAGCGCGGCATGACGTTTTATCCGATGTCGAAAGCCGACCGCGACACCGCGCGCGGCGAGATGCAGTCGCAGTTGTACGCGAACTTCTCGAAGCAGTATCCCGCGACCGCGCCGCTCTTCACCGCCATCGCCGCAGTGCGCGGCTAACGAGGCAGCCACACCATGACCACTTTCTCCGCGACGCCCGCATCAGAGGCGCAACTCGTCGCCCCGGGCTTCGGCCATGAGACCGTGCTCGCGCGCGGCCTCGTGCGCCTCATGCACGGGATCGAATACCTGTGTGCAGCCGTGCTCGCGGCCGATGTGCTCGTGGTGTTCCTCTCCGTGATCTACCGCTATTTCCTGCACGATCCATTCGACTGGGCCGAGGAAGTCGCCGGAGCGCTGATGGTCGTACTGGTGTTCTTCGGCGCCGCCACGGTGCTTGCGCGCAGCCAGCACGTCGGCGTCGACCTGTTTCGCGGCATGCTGCCCAGGCGCTGGCAGCCCGCGCTCGTTCATCTGGGACACTGGGTCATCGCGGGCGTCGCGGGGAATCTGTGCGTGTCGTCGTGCCTGCTGCTAGTCGATTCCTACGGCCAGATGACACCGAGCGGCCTCCCCGCGTGGATCAAAGTGTATCCGCTCGTCATCGGCAGCGTGTTCATGGCAGTGTTCGCGCTCGCCAACGCGCTCAACGGCGCGCGCAGGACTGTGCTCGGCACATTGATCGGCTGCGTGTTGCTCGCGGCGGCCGTGTTCGGGTGGAACGCGTTCGTGCCCGGTCACGCGATCAAGCCCGGCATCCTGCTGATGGCCGGATTCATCGGCGGACTCGTGCTCGGCGTGCCGGTCGGCTTCGTGCTCGCGTTCTCGGCGCTGCTGTACTTCCTCGCGGAACCGTCCCTGCCGATGCTCGTCTACTCGCAGCAAGTGATGGCGGGCACCGACCACTTCGTGCTGCTCGCGATTCCGTTCTTCGTGCTCGCCGGACTACTGATGGAAACCAACGGCATGTCGTCCCGCCTGATCGAACTGCTGCTGAGGATTTTCGGGCGCGTGCGCGGCGGCCTCGGCCTCATCACGATCATGGCGACGGCGTTCTTCTCGGGCGTGTCCGGTTCAAAGCTTGCCGATATCGCGGCGGTCGGCGGTGTCGTGATGCCGGCTGTGCGCCAGAGCAAGGAAGATCCGAACGAAGCCGCAGCGCTGCTCGCCTGCAGCGCGGTGATGGCGGAAACCATTCCTCCGTGCGTGAACATGATCATCATGGGCTTCGTCGCGAACATTTCGATCGCGGGGCTGTTCCTCGCGGGCGTCGTGCCCGCGGCCGTGCTTGCCGCGGCGCTGGCGATCGTCGCGGTGATTTTCGGGCGCCGCATAAATCTCGCCGATGCGCTCACCAATCCGCGCGCATGGATGCCGCTGCTCGGCGGCGCGCTGGTCGCGCTCGTCATGATCAGCATGATCGGCAAGGGCGTGACGTCGGGCATCGCGACGTCGACGGAAGTGTCCGCGTTCGCCGTCGTCTATGCGCTTATCGTCGGCTGGCTGGCGTTTCGCGAACTGACGCCGCAATCGGTCACACGCGTGTTCGTGCGCTCGGCATCGATGGCGAGCAGCATTCTGTTCATCGTCGCGGCGGCCTCCAGCGTATCGTTCGCGCTGACCGTCGAGCAGATTCCCGCGCTCGTTTCCGATTCGATGATCGCCTTCGCGCATCAATATGGACCGACGATGTTCCTGCTGCTGTCCGTGCTGATCATGATCGTGTTCGGCGCGGTGCTGGAAGGCGCGCCCGCGCTCATCATCTTTGGGCCCCTCCTCACCCCGATCGCCACGCAACTCGGCATCAACCCGCTGCATTTCGGCACGGTGATTGTCGTCGCGATGGGCATGGGTTTGTTCGCGCCGCCGGTCGGGCTGGGCCTGTTCGCGACCTGCGCCATCACCGGCACGGAAATGAAGGCAGTAGCGCGACCTATGCTCAAATACCTGCTGGTGCTGTGCATCGCACTGGTGGTGCTGATTCTGGTGCCGTCTTTTTCGTTGTGGTTGCCGACCCGGCTCGGCCTGTAGCCGGCAGATGTAAAACCTTATGAGCACCATTCAGGATGTCGCCCGCCAGGCCGGTGTTTCCGTGAGCACGGTATCCAACGTGCTCAACGGCCGCACCGGTCAGATGCGCCAGGAAACGCTCGTGCGCGTGCAGGCAGCGATGAGCGCGCTGCAATATCGGCCGAGCACGCTCGCGCGTCAGCTCAAGACGGGACAGACGCCGCTCATCGGGCTGCTGGTGCCGTCCATCGCCAATCCGATGTATGGCTATATCGCGCGGGAGGTCGAAACGTACGCGCAGGAGCGCTACGGCTATCGCGTGATGATCGGCAATACGTATCGCGATCCGGCGAAGGAAGCGTCGTTCTTCGAGGACCTGCTGTCCCAGGGCGTGCGGCGAGTGATCGTGATCTCGTCGCTTGCGAACGAGCGCCATCTGGAAACCGCTGTCGAACACGGCATGGTCGTCGTCAGCTACGACCGCCGCGCAACCGAAGGTGAGACCACGCGCGTTGAACACGTCACGCCGGACAACTTCGAAGCAGCGCGCATCGCGACGCGCCATCTGATCGCGCACGGCCACACGCAACTCGCCTTCGCCACGTTGACGGGCGTGACAATGAGTCGCCGCGACAAGATCAATGGCTTTCTCTCGGCAGCGCAGGATGCGGGGCTGTCGGAGGACGCGCGTGTGCTCGACAGCGGCCCGGTGAACGAATACGGCGATTCGATGATCGTGGAGAACGGCCGCGCGCTCGCGCGTCTGCTCGCGGCAGACGACGCGCGCCCGACCGGCATCGTCGCCGTCAACGACCTGATGGCGCTCGGCCTCATGGCAGGCCTGCGCGAGTGTGGCTTGCGCGTGCCAGAGGACGTGTCGATCGTCGGCATGGACGGGCATTTCCTCGCGGCGATCTCCAACCCCGCGCTCACGACCGTGCAACTTCCCGTGCCGGCGATGGCCGCCGCGATGGTCGAGCGCGCGATGCGTCCGCACGCCGAACCCGTGCCCGCATCGGAGCAGGCGCTCTTCACGGATATCAAGCTCGTGGCGCGCGAGTCGGTCGCGCGCCCGGGCAAAACTGCGGCGAAAGCGAAGCAATCCGGAAAGGCAGGATAAGGACATGAACAAGGTATTCGTGAGTCATCCCCGGCACATGCTGGATCATTACTTCGGCGCACGCGCGGCGGCGGCGCTCGCGAAGTTCGCCGACGTCACGTATAACACCGAAGATCGCGAGCTGACGCCCGCCGAACTCGCCGACGCCGCGTGCGATGCCGATGTCATCATCGCTTACCGGCAGACGCCCGGGTCGCGCGCGTTGTTCGAAGCGCTGCCGAAGCTGGCCGCCTTCGTGCGTTGCGCGGTGGATATCCGCACGATCGATGTCGATGCCGCGAGCGAACTGGGCGTGCTCATCACGCAGGCGAGCGCGGGCTTCGTGCCGTCCGTGTCGGAGTGGGTGATCGGCGCGATGCTCGATCTCGCGCGCGGAACGACCGCATATGCGAAGGCGTATCACCGCCGCGAAGCACCCGCTCCGAAGATGGGCCGCGAGTTGCGCGGCAGCACGTTCGGCGTAATCGGTTATGGGCAGATATCGCGCTATCTGTGCGATCTCGCTTTGGCATTCGGCATGCGCGTCATCGTGTCCGATCCTTATGCCACGATCGACGATGCGCGCGTGCATCAGGTCGGCCTGGATGATCTGCTCGCCGAGTCCGACTTCGTCGTATGCCTCGCGCCCGCCACGCCGCAGACCGCGAACCTGATGAACGCGCGCGCCTTCGCAGCCATGAAGCCTGGCGCGTACTTCATCAACGCGGCGCGCGGCGAACTCGTCGACGACGCCGCTCTGCTCGCCGCGCTGGAGCGTGGTCATCTGGCAGGATGCGCGCTCGATGTGGGCCGCGCGGCAGATCAGATGCCCTCACCTTCTTTGGCGGCCCATTCGCGCGTCATCGCAACGCCGCACATCGGCGGGCTGACGCCGGGCGCCATCGAGCATCAATCGATGGAAACAATCGCGCAAACCGAAGCGCTGCTTCAGGGCCGGATACCCGTCGGCGCCGTGAATGCGGCGCACGCATTCCGCCTCTCGGGCTTTGCCATGCCGACGGTCGCGCGATGAACCCTGCGATCGACTTCGAAGGCGCCTGCGATTGCCACATCCACGTGTACGGAGAAGGCTATCCGCTGGCGGCAAGCGCGACGTTCACGCCCCCGCCAGCGCCTGCATCGGCATATCGGGAAGTGCAGCGTGCGCTCGGCTTCTCGCGCGCGATCGTCGTGCAGCCGACAGGGTACGGCTTCGACAACCGTTGCACGCTCGCGGCCATTGCGCAACTCGGCGACGGTGCGCGTGGCATCGCGGTCGTGCCGCCCGATGTCAGCGATGGCGAACTGCAGCGCCTGCACGATGCGGGCATACGTGGCGTGCGATTCATGATGCTTCCGGGCGGCGTGCTGCCGTGGGATGTGCTCACGGATATGTCGGCGCGCATCGCACCGATGGGCTGGAACATCAACCTCCAGCTCGACGGGCACACCCTGCCGTATCATGAAGCGATGCTCCTGAGCTTGCCATCGAAGCTCGTCATCGATCATCTCGGCAAGTTTCTCGCGCCGGTCACGCCGGAAAGCGAAGGGTTCGCGTCATTATGCCGCCTGCTCGACGGGCCGCGTTGCTGGATCAAGCTGTCCGCGCCCTATGAAAGTTCGCACCACGGCGCGCCTGATTTCGATGACGTGTCGTGGCTCGTGCGCACGCTGTCGAGACGTTTTCCTGAACGCGGCGTGTGGGCATCGAATTGGCCGCACCCCAACGTAAAGCCCGTGCCCGATGACGACCGCATGCTCGACTGGGCGATGCGGCTAGTGAAAAGCGACGAGATTCGCCGCAAGATACTCATCGATAATCCGGCTGAGTTGTACGGGTTTTAGGCAAGCCCGAAACAGCGATGTTGGTCGACTTCCAGGCAGGGAGAAAATCCAGAGCCAAAGGAATCGGGCGCCGCCAGTCGGCCGTTCTGCGCGTTTTTACACGGCTTCGCCCGACCTGTGCCAGATGCGGTCGGCTCTGGTCAGACCCGTTTCTGCCGGTTGATTCTCAAGCATCCGGCTGGCTCGAACCTGACCTTTTCTGTTATTGAAGACTTCAGAAAGCGGACTTCCGGCTATCTACCTTGCGGACGTCCGCCGAGAAGCAACAGGCCGTACTGGTTTTTCCTAAGGCTAAGGCTTGGCAGGCTTTCGGGCTTTTTTAGTTTCGCGTGGGAACGAATTCTGGATAGCATCCTTCGGGCACATCTGTCGATCGCCGAGACGCTCAATGAGTCGTGCCTCGCATTCGGAAAAAGAGTACCCGCGCCGCTGCGAGATCATGAAGGTGAGTGGACGCATGTGCCATGCTCGCCGTTTGAGTTCGACCAACGTTCCATTCGCGAGGTCTTGCGCAACCAGATGATGCGGCATGTGCCCCCAGCACAAGCCTCCTCTGAGCAGATCATGCTTCGCGCCGAGGTCATTCACCCACCACTGGCGTTCGCTGACGACACCCTGTTGAGTCTTTTCCGCGTGGGGCTGATTGTCAGTGACGACGAGCTGGATGTGCCGGCCAAATTCCTCCCTCGCAATCGGCCCCACAATGGCAGCCAGAGGATGCGACGTCGCACAGACGGTCACCATTTGCGCATCACACAAGTGATGCCTTTCTATCGTACCCGGGCTTAGCTCCGGCACATCCGTGATAGTCACCGCCAAGGCGCACGTGCCCTCGAGAACCAAACGCTCGCCGCCCTGCATGGTTGTCATGCGCAGATTGATTGCAGCCGTTGGAAAGTCCGCCTGCAGGGTACGCAGGCATTCAATCAGGTGCGCACGTGAAAAATAGCTGTCCACTGCGATCGAGACGTGTGGGACGCCGGCTTCAGCAATCGCAACCGCACGCATCTTCATTTCCTCGGTGCGTGAAATCACCCCACGCGCATCAGCCAGAAGGCTGCGGCCCGCGGCCGTAAGCGTCGCTTTGCGAGCGTTTCGCTCGAACAGCACCACATCAAAGGCACTCTCAAGCGCGCTGATGGCGTGACTGATCGCCGACTGTGCCCGCCTCAACTCCCGTGCCGCTCCAGAAAAGCTTCCCTGATCACACACGGCGACGAACGCCCGCAGTTGGTTGATGGTGACATTATCCAGCATATCTATCTAAAAACTAGATGGCATTTATCAATATTCAGTCAATTGGCTTCATGGGTCAAGCGCATCAAAATCGCGTTTCCCGCTTTCGTTTCGAAGGATGCATGACATGAACAGACTGAATGGCAAAACCACGGTGATTACAGGTGGCGCTACCGGCATCGGCCGCGCCACAGCAAGGCGCTTCATCGAGGAAGGCGCCTTCGTCTTCATCTTCGGCCGCCGGCAGGAAGCGCTCGACGCCGCTGTGGCCGACCTTGGACCCAACGCCCGCGCGGTGAAGGGCTCCGTCTCCGAGCTGGCAGACCTCGACCGACTCTACGCGGCGGTGAAGTCGGAGCGCGGAACCCTCGACATCGTCTTCGCCAATGCCGGGGCGGGAAGCCAGCTTCCGCTTGGCAAGATCACCCCCGAGCACATCGACGACATCTTCGACACGAATGTGAAGGGGTCGATCTTCACGGTGCAGAAGGCACTACCCCTGATGGGCAAAGGCGGTTCGATCATCCTGACGGGATCGAGCGCGGGCACTACGGGCGCCCCTGCATTCAGCGCCTACAGCGCGAGCAAGGCTGCAGTGCGTAACCTCGCGCGGACCTGGGCGGAGGACCTGAAGGGCACCGGCATCCGGGTCAACGTGCTGTCTCCCGGGCCGACCGCGACCGAACTCGCGAAGGAAGCGCTAGGCGAGGAAGGTATGAAGGTCTTCGCTTCCCTCAATCCGCTCCAGCGCATGGCCGACCCGGCGGAAATCGGGGCGGTGGCCGCCTTTCTTGCGTCGTCGGACAGCAGCTTCATGACCGGCAGCGAGGTCGCCGTTGACGGTGGCCTGGCCCAACTTTGAGGATAGAAATCAAATGACACAATCACTGAAGGGCAAAACAGCTCTCGTTACCGGGGCATCACGGGGCATTGGCCGCGCCATCGCCGAACGTCTTGCAAAGGACGGAGCGACAGTCGCGCTAACCTACAACGCCAGCAAATCCAGCGCTGACGAGGCGATCGCGGCCATCGAGAAAGCTGGAGGCACTGCGTTCGCGATCCATGCGGATCTCGTTGATCCGGCGACCGTCCCAGCGTTGTTCGAGAGGCTCGACGACGAGTTCACCAGGCGCTATGGAAGCAAGGCCCTCGACATACTGGTCAACAACGCTGGAAATTCCGGTTGGGTTGGCTTCCAGGACGCAACGCCGGAGAGCTGGGACACCCTCATGGCGGTCTACGCCCGAGCGCCGTTCTTCATCGTCCAGGCCGCTCTCGATCGTCTCGCCGACGGTGGACGCATCGTCAACATTTCTTCCGCTGCCGCAACGAAGCCCGTGACGGCTGCGCCCGTCTACTCGATGGCGAAAGCGGCCATCAACACGCTGACCCATACGCTCGCAATCGAACTGGGGCCGCGTGGCATCACCGCGAACGCCGTGGCGCCGGGCTTCACGCGAACGGATGCAAACGCCGGTTTTCGGCAGAATCCCGAACTCGTCAAGGCAGTCGAGGCCCAGATCGCGCTGGGCCGCTTTGGCGAGCCCTCGGAAATCGCCGCCGTCGTGGCGTTCCTCGCCTCCGATGAAGGCCATTGGGTGACCGGTCAAACGATTGAAGCGAGTGGCGGTTACAAGCTCTGACCGCCGATAAACGAAGGAGAAACGTAATGAGTTACGCAATCATTGGCTTCGGCGAGATCGGTCACGCACTTGCCAGGGCATTCGCCAGAAACGGCATCGAAGTGGCCGTTGCGACCACGCGCGACCCCGCAAGCTTTGCAGCCGATGCGGCCGCAATCGGACCCACGATCATTCCCAAAAGCCTGACGGAGGCCGTCAAGGCGGACATCATTTTTTTGGCAGTCCGTTTTGAGTCGCACCTGGAGGTCGCAAAAGCACTGCCTGACTGGAACGGCAAGATCATCATCGACGCGATGAACACGCAAGCCCCGCTTGAGGAGTTAGGCGGTCTCCCTTCATCTGCTTACATCGCGAAGGTGTTCAACGGAGCCACGCTGGTGAAAGGCTTCAACCATCTGGTCGCGGCCGTCCTTGATCAAGACCCGGCCGTGCACGGTGGCAGGAGAGTCGTGTTCCTCGCGAGCGACGATGACGGCGCCGCAGCGAAGATTGGCAAGCTTGCGGAAAATCTGGGTTTCGCGCCAATCAAGCTCGGCGGTCTTTCGGAAGGTGGATGGCTTGTGCATGCGCGCGGCAAAAGCTGGGGGCACCTGATCTTCAAGGACTTGATCAAGTTCGAATGATGACAACGGCTTCGTTCCCTTCGCGTCTCACCCACAATCCTTTAGTGAGTTCGGATTCCTCCGGCTAGTCGCGCCGATCAGGCGGAGCCGCTCGAACGCGTGTAGCGGGAGAACCGCGACGTTGCTGTCCGTAGCCCGGTCACCCCGGGCGCATTGGGCCCGACCGGCTCGCGAACTCCGCTGGTTTACTGCCCGGTATAACTGAGCGTCGCGGGGTCCGTGCTTCTGAAAATCAAGAACCACGGCGACTGCAGCACACCGCCGGCCTGAACGATAACATCGCACTGTTTTGTCCCGATGTCGCAACGTCTCACTTGTCCCGTCGTGTCAGGTGCATTGCCTGTAATAGGAACGAACAGTTTTCCTCCCGGCCCGAAAAGAATCGCCTGCGCAAATGCTCGGGACGAGCCCGGTGTCCAAAGTGGAAGCGTGTCGAGAAGCCGCCCCGTCTTGCCATCAAGTTTCAGTATCTTATCCGTGTCGTTCGAATTGCCGCTGTCGCGGAAGCTGGTCACCCAGAGGTTACCTTTAGCATCAAACACCAGCCCTTCCGGGCGATGCAAAGCGGGCACCGTGGCATTTGACGCGAACATGTCTACGAATTTCCTGGTGCTCGCATTGAACCGGAGAATGTAGCCGGTGAGTGGCGCGTACAGCGCATCCGTTGAGTCGAGGCAGCCTACGGCGGAGACATACAGAAGGCCATCCGGGCCGTACACCAGACCTCTCGGATGGAATTCAAAATTGAACCCCTGCCTGTCGAGGTCGGCGATAAACGCCCCCGCATCGTCGTATATCTTGACATTGCCTTCGTTGGCGCATTTTTTCGACTGATCGCCTAAATCCGCAACGTAAAAGGCATTGCCCGGGCCGCCGCGCACAATGCCCTGCGGGGCGAACGGCGCATTCCGGTCACTCGACGCGACCAGCTTGCCGATGAAAGTACCAGTAGTACCATCAAAGCGCAGAACTTCACCGCGTTGGCCTGAGCTGCCTCCCGAGCCCGAATTCTGATTGACCACCACGAGTTGCCCGTCAGTAAAAATCATTCCTGTCGGCCCTTTCAGACCAGCGCTCTTCGGGATGACGAAGGTTCCGCTAAACGCGCCGCTTGTCGCGTCGAACGCTTTGACCGAATTGTCACCGACATCACCTATGAACACGTTATCCGCAGTGGCCGTCTCGGGGGGCAGCCACGCGATGATCGCAACCACTGCGAGCAATAGTGTGGAGTGCAGCGTGCGGCCCCGACAATTACGGCGGCAGTTGGCCGGAACGCCGCGGAGCGAAGAAAGAAAGGGCGTATTCATTTGATTCCTCCATTGACAGCGTATTCAACGTGCACGAATTGACTGCGTACAGTGAAGAGATATGTTTTGGAAAAATCTGTAGCCGCCTGCTGGTTCGGAAGCTACTCCGGCGGCTCCGATCCGGATTTCCCACCTGAGCTGCCGCCACCTTCGCATTCGGTTACCATCGACGCGATGAAATGCAAATCACCAAACCCACGGCCTACTCTTCAATTCACCTGATTGTTTGCTTAGGATGCCTATTAATACCTTTGCGTGAAACCAATCAGCGTTGGCTCAGCACAAAATCTTCGCGGAGAAGACCACACGCGCACGCACGCGCGCGCCATTCCAGTCAAACTTTGACGCGGAGCTGGTCGCCAAATATGACAATTATTTGCGTTTTCTGAAAAATGCCGAGTTCAAATCTGTCGTGAGAGACAGACACGAACCATCAAAGATCCGCCCTGCAATTTCAATTGCAAGTGACATGCAGCAAGCACTGTTCTTGTTCATAACGGCTTCCTCGGAATTTCGGCCAAGCATTCTTGCAATCAACCCGCGCGTCGGGAGCAGAGCTCTATCAATGCAGACCCAACATGTAAAGTGCCAACGGGTAGTGTTCTCTCTTATGTATTTTTTTGGCCCATCGAAAGCCGCCCGCAGCAATGAATAGCGGCGGATGAGACAGTCACACGACGCCTAACTTGCCAGAGCATCATATGTAACCTGAAAGTCTGCGGGCGACAAAGAAACGTTAAGAACTCTAGGTACAGTTCGGAAAATATTCAAGCCAGATACGCCTGAGGAGCAATTGCCTCCTCATTTCGCCAAAGAGCCAGCTTCTACCGCCACCCTCGCCCAACGCTGCGCCCATGATTCTTCTTCCGCGGTTTGATGCTGGAAGGAGTTACTACATAACTTCTGCGGATAGTAATCCCCGGTGCGGCGTCGCTGTATGATTCGTGCGCTCATGTGAGCGGCCGTCGGGCGGCGAATCCGGATAATGAATGACATCGAATATCCCGATGCGCGCGTTCATCTGGAAGTATTCGATAAGGCTGCTTCGATTGCGTTTGTCATTCGTCCAGTGCAAGCATGTAGCCGAGTGCAATGCTCGTCCGGTACTCGCAGATGCACCACCGTTGCTTCGGGCCGAGATCATTGGCACGGATCAGGCGGTGAAAGAACCCCGTGTTTTGTGCGATTCGTGCCTTGACGACATCGCGCATGCGGAAACTCCGCGGTCTCGCGTGTTCGCCAATGCGTTGTCAAGCAGCGCAGCGACGATCCGCAAATTTGGTTCGACCACGAGGTCGTCATGGCTTCCGGGTACCTCGACAATCGCCAGGCCTCCACGTGCGACGCGGCGCCACAATAACATTGGATCGCCATGCTCATCCAACCTGCTTGTTGCACGCACATACAGGATCGGTCCAGCGTCGTAGGGGAGGGGCCGGTACCGGGTCATTGACAATGCCAACGTTTCACGGACCTGTCTGAGCGCTGGTGGAAACGCCGCAGTCGTTGCGTCCGGCCGCAGCCTCTTGTGGCCGAAGCGCATTTGCACGTGATCCGCTCCAACGATGAGCCGGTCGGCCAGGTAGGCGATCACGCGCGGCGCAGGCACCGTGCGCAGCTTGCGCCATTGGCCTCGTATCCGGCCATACCAATGGTGCATCCGGGCGCTCCAGGGCAGCCAACGCTCGTACACGTACGGATCGAGCAGGCACAGCAGTTCGACCTGGTCGCCAGCACGCCTTAGCTGTTGCGCAATCTCGAACGCAATCAGGCCACCGAGTGAATAGCCCGTCACAGAGTAGGGACCATCTGGCTGTACCGTGCGCATCTGGTCGATGTAGCAAGCAGCCATGTCTTCAATGCGCTGTTGCGCCGTCTCCCCTCCGTCAATACCTCGTGCCTGCAGTCCAAAGACCGGGCGCGGACTGCGCAGTGCCTGAACCAGCGCCCAGCATTCCATCACCGAGCCGCTCAGGCCGTGCACGAGGAATAGCGGCGTTCCCGTTCCAGCGCACACGGGTACCAGAATCGGCGACATCGGCTGCGGCGCACCATCTCGAATGATGCCGGCGAGGCGCGAAATTGTCGGCGCGATCAGCAGCGTCGCGATCGGCATCCTGTGGCCTGTCGACTGCTGTACGTCCGCGAGGAGCCTTGCCGCGAGCAGCGAATTGCCACCCAGTTCGAAGAAGTTGTCATCGCGAGCGACTGGCGCAAAACCGAATAGCCTCTCCCAGAGCGCCTGAAGATGGCATTCGAGTTGTTCGCGCGACCCGCCGGGTGGCGGAAGTGTGCGAGTCGCTGGTCGCAGCCCGGGGTGGGTGCGGATCGCATCCAGGCATTCGGGATTGCGCAGCGCCGCGACATTGGCGAGCGGCAAGCCGTTGACGGCATTGCAGGCAGCTCGTTCGGAAAGTTTGCCGCTGTGAGTGACCGGCAATGCCTCAACAGCAATGACGCGGTCTGGAACATGTGCAGGTGACGCGCGATGTGCGAGATCATGGCGTATTCGGGCAAGCAGCCTGCCGTCCAGCGAGGCGCCGTCCTGCAGGACCAGCAATAGTACGATGCGCTTGTCACGCGTTTGCGTGCAAGAATCAGCTAGCCCGTCGCTTGGCCCCTGCTCGACCGCCATTGCTTCGCGAATTTCGCGGATATCGTTTAGCACACGATAGATCTCGGCTGGCGCAATCTTGATGCCGCGCACATTCAGTATTCCGTCGGAACGGCCATGCAGCCGGGCCGTGCCTTCAGGCGAAAACTCGATCAGGTCGCCGTGCGTCCACACACCCGGATGACGGGAAAAATAGGCCGCATGAAAAGCCGCGCCGTCTGTGTCGCCATAAAAACCGAGCGGTCGTGACGGAAACGGGTTGATGCAAACGAGCTCGCCGATTCCCGTGGTGCGCGCGCCCTGGTCCCATGCCTGGACGTCGAGTGCAAGGCTCTTGCACTGCGCTTCTCCCGCACGCACCGGCAGATCAGGATTTCCGAGTACAAAGCAGCCGAGAATATCGGTGCCACCCGAGATCGACTGCAGCAACAGCGGCTTCACGTGATCGCGCACCCAGTCGAATTGCGTGTCGTACAGCACCGCGCCGGTCGACATGATCGTGCGCAGTGCGCCGAGATCGAACTGCAGCCCTGGCGCGAGATCCGCGTCCTCGCACATCTTCAGATAAGCGGGGCTCGTGCCGAATACAGTGACACGCTCATTGGCGACGAGACGCCACAACACATCGATCGTAGAGATCGGTCCATCATAGGTTACGATCTCGACGCCGGATGCAAGGGCCGACAACTGCCAGTTCCACATCATCCAGGCGCAGGTGGTGTGGAAGTACATGCGGTCGCCGGGCCGCAGATCGCTGTGCAGCCGATGCTCTTTCAGGTGCTCTAGCAGACTGCCGCCGGCGCCATGCACGATACACTTCGGCTTGCCGGTAGTACCTGACGAGAACATGATGAAAAGGGGATGATTGAACGAGAAGCGAGGCCACCGGAAGGACGAGGCGTCGCCGGCGTTTATCAGTTCCCCAATCGAGTAGACCGGTTGGCTGACCGTATCCAGCAAGCCGTTTCTCTCGTCGAGACAGACGAGCCCTTGCAGGGTCGGTAACGCAGACGCTAGCTGGCCGACTTTGGTGGCCAGTGGCATGCCAGTGTCGAAATCGCAGGCCGCAGTGTGCGCGAACAGCAGCCGAGGCCCGAGCGGCGCGAAGCGATCGAGCATTGCCTCGACACCCATTTCGGGCGCAGCGGATGCAAATGTCGCACCGAGCGCGGTAACTGCAAGTGCCGTCACAGCCGCATCCGCGTCATTACGCATGACGGCTACCGCGCGGTCCCCATCACGTAGCCCCAATTTCGAAAGCGAGTGTGCAAGACGTGCGACTCGCTCGCGCAGTTCACCACGACTCAGATGTACACGTCGCCCATCCGCGTGACATGCCGTGAGCGCGGGTGCATTGGCCGGTGCCACGGACAGGTTCAGCAGATTGGCCGAATAGTTGAGTTGGGCGCGAGGAAAGAAGCATGCATGCTCACATTCGTCGCCGACGCAAACTGGCTCGATCCTGCCTGACATCTCAAGCCCTTTGGACCACTCAACGAAGCACCGCCAGAACGTGCGATAGTCCCGTACCGAGAAATCGTGTAGCGATTGATAGTCGTCAATGACCTCGCCCGTGCGGGCCTGCAGAGCCGCAGTAAATGTGGCCAGTTGCGATGTCGCCGGACGCGCGCACTGATCGTTACAGACCCGGATTCGTCCCGCGTCGACGCGTCGGCACTGAGTGGCATCTGGCAGGTACAAACGGTTCATCGAAAGCTCCATCAACGCTTTTTGTTCTTATCTAATCGACTTGCTCGAACGCGACGAATGCAACCGGTTTGCGATGTCACGCGGAGCTAGACGCAGTCGTCGTTACTGCAACGCCTACCAAAACCCTGCTGTCTGATTTTCCGGCGCATTACCCCTGCTGTGGAACGTTGCATTTGTTGTACCCAACCGTAGTCACTGCCGCTTCTGCGATACCTGCGATGGTATGAACAATGGAGCCTTCAACGGTAAATGAAGGTTCGCGTGCCCGTCGCATGGCGTTGCCACGATGTTTAGATAGGAACAGTCGCGTATGTCGCGGCCGACATAAACCTTGTGGAGGACAACACAACCATGTTTCGATCGATATCAGAAAACGCAGGTATAGGACATGCTGAATTGATCGATGCATATGTTCGCGCACAGGTTGACGCTTTTGCGGTCCACCTGAGCGCTTCGAGAGGCACCCATGGACCGATTGCAAGGCGTGAATTACTGCACTGGCGCGTGGTCTCGACGCGCGATGGTCGCGTTTTTAGCGGCGGCCTGTCTCTCCTGTGGCGGCGGTGGCAGCACGTCTGATGTAACGGCATCGAATGGCACGTCATCGGTCCCGTTGGTCGGTACTTGGGCGGTCGCACCGTGGGTCGCTGGTGGCCCTGGCTTCAAGAATGAGACCGTACGTCAGATCGTGCACACCAGCATTGGGGGCTCTGCTGTCCGTGTGCGGCTGTCCAATCTGTATGGGAGCACGGCGGTCGTGATCGGCAATGTTCATGTTGCCCTGCGCAACACAGGTCCCAATACGATCGCCAGCAGCACCAGAACAGTGACGTTCGGAGGCCAACAAAGCGTCACGCTGCCCGCGGGTGCATCAATCGCAAGCGATCCTGTTCCCTTCGAGGTGCCGGCTCTCGCGGATCTTGCCGTCAGCCTGTATCTGCCTGCCGAAACGCCATCGCGGACGACGGGCCACGACAACTCACTACAGGACGTCTATGTCGCCTCGGGCAACGTCGGCGCCGATGCGGCTTTCAGCCGCTTCACCACTAACCCAAGCGGCCAGGCCTATTACTTTTTGACGAACGTCGATGTTCAGAACGCACAGGCAACGGGCGCGGTGGTGGCATTTGGCGCGTCGATCACTGAGGGGCGCGCATCCAGCAAGAACGCTAACCGCCGCTGGCCGAATTATCTTGCCGGGCGCCTGTCCGACGCCGGCATCATTGCCGGTGTACTGAACGAGGGGATCAGTGGCAATACGTTTTTTACCGATGGCGACGGTGAGGCCGGCCTTAATCGCTTCGATCGCGACGCGTTGGGTCAGCCGGGAGTGAAGTGGATTATCGTCTCCGACGATGCCGTCAACAACCTTAACACTCCCGCACCCGCGAGCGCCGAGGACCTGATCGCCGCGTTTCAACAGTTGATAGCCCGCGCGCATCGGGTCAACGTCAAGGTCGTCTGCTCTACGCTGACACCGTTTCGCGGCACGCCGCTTTGGACACCCGCGATCGAGACGACACGCGAAAAGGTCAATGCGTTTGTGCTGGGCCCCTCTAGCGGCTGTGATGCCGTGCTGGACCAGGCTCGCGCTGTGAGCGATCCTGGTGACCCCGCCTCCTTCCTGCCGGCTTTTAACAGCGGCGATAACCTCCATCCGAATGATGCTGGCATGCGGGCGATCGCTGATGCATTGGACCTTAGTCGTCTTAGGTGATGACGCGTGCCGTTCGCGGCAGAGAACGCTAACGGTACAAGCACGGCTACCGAGTAGCGCCCTACTCAATACAACTCGGGAAACGCGAAAGATGTTCTCGTATATGCGAGACTCCGTTGCCATTTAAAACTTCGGAAATCGTGACATCGATGATGTGTCAGTAAGCCACGTCGTGGTCCCGCTTTTGCAATTAAAGAGCAACGGGTTCGGTCAGCCGATAGCCATGGGCGAAGCGGTCGCGTGATTGACGATGCCTAGCGATGGCGAACGGTGTCTCATGGTCGTGATTTGCTTGTCGTCGCCGCCGAAAACGAACCGCACGCTAACGCGTGCTCGCGGAAGCCGCTCGCTTTGCGACGCGAGTCTGCGTCTGCTCAGATCCTGTGCCGCCCTTTCTCTGTCACACGCGCCGAACATCGGCTTCCTGCATCGGGGAACGGGAGCTTGACCCGAGCCTGACGCTCACACCAAACAGACACGTAGGTGGACAGGTCGCCCCCTCAACGAAATTGCCCCACAACCTCTCGGGGTACGTGCCCCACAAGTAAAAGTGTGGACAGGGGACGAGCTTTGACACACGTCAATCCTTGGGCGCGCATGAAACCTATGCTAGCTCCATTGACAAGACATGTGACTTTCTGGGGGTGTTATGTTTAAGAGCGCCGCACTCGTTGGCCTTTTGATTCTGCCCGGGGCCTTCTTCGTTCTCGGATTGGCGTGTATTCATCCGCGCCTTCGCAGTCAGATCGCTTGTCTCAGCGGCCTGTCCGGTCCACTGACCAGGGCGGGTCATGCGTATTCGGAGATCCGCGCAAGGTTCCTGCTGCATCGGGGGCGACCAGCCAGAAGGACCGGAACCTGAAAACCGCACGTAGCGCTGCATAAACGCAGGTCGTTATTGCGTCGGCACCTTCCACGTCCAGCACATGCCCCGCGAATCATGACGCGCGCAGACACGAGAAACCTTCATGGGGCCGAGCCGCCTGTTGCAGCTATCGATCCCGGAAGCGTTCGCACCCTCTCCGACATGTTCGAGCTTGCCTGCGCGCGGTACGCCAGGCGCCCGGCGTTCAGTTCGTTCAATCACGCGATCGAATATCGGGACGTTGCGCGATATGTGCGCCACTTCGCAGAGTTCCTCATCAACGAGTTCAGACTTGAGCGGTCCGAGCGCGTGGCGCTCATCCTGCCGAACGGCTTGCCCTATGTCGTGACATTCTTCGGCGTTCTCGACGCGGGGCTTGTCGTGGCAAACGTCAACCCGCTGGCGACGCCCCGCGAAATTCAGATCCAGCTGTCCACGGCCGCAGTTTCAGCTATCGTCGTACTTGAGAATTTCGCCTACAAGCTCGACGACATCCTTGATGAGAATCTGGCGAAAGCAGTCGTATCCGTTGCCGTTGGCGACCTGCTTCCGCCGCGAAAGCGCGCCGCGATCCACTTTGTACAGCGTGTTTTCCGTCACTCGATTCCCCCAACAAAGCGTCGATACTGGACATTCAGCGCCGCGTTGTCGCGACAGTATCCCGGCGCGCGGAGTCACGCCGTCGCGTCCCTCGACGATGTTGCGTTGCTGCAGTTCACGGGGGGCACGACAGGCACGCCGAAGTGTGCAATGCTCACGCACCGCAACCTCAGCTACAACATTGCGCAGATCCGCGCATGGCTGGGTGAGGCGTTTTGCTCCACGCCTCAAACCGTTCTGACGCCGCTGCCGCTGTGTCATATCTTCGCGCTGACTGCCAGTCTGCTGACCTTCGTGGAACTCGGCGGACACAATGTGCTCGTGACCGATCCGCGCGATATCGCCGGGCTCGTGAGAACGTTGCGCCGCACGCGACCCACCGCGCTATTAGGCGTGAACACGCTATTCCACGCCCTTCTCGATGCACCACATTTCCGCGCCATTGACTGGTCACGGCTGCGCCTCGTCATTGGCGGCGGCGCAGCGATTCATCCGTCCGTTGCCGAGCGATGGCAGACAGCAACGGGGATGCCGATCATCGAAGGCTACGGGCTGACCGAGGCATCGCCAGTCGTGTGTGTGAATCCGACGGATGCAAAGCATTTCTCGGGATCGGTGGGATATCCACTGCCTTCAACCGAAGTCAGCATTCGCGACGACGACGGCGCCGTGCTCGCTGCGGGAAGCATCGGCGAAGTGTGGGTCCGGGGACCGCAGGTCATGCGCGGGTACTGGATGAACCCTGATGAGACGGCCAAGGCCATCTCGCCCGATGGCTGGCTTCGCACAGGGGACGTGGGTTACTTCACTCCCACCCAAATGCTCGTACTCGTGGATCGCAAGAAGGACGTGATCATCGTATCGGGTTTCAAGGTCTACCCCTCGGAGGTGGAAGCCGTGGTGTCTGCGCTTCCCGGCGTAACCGCCGCCGCTGCAGTCGGCGTGCCGGATGAGCGGACGGGACAGGCCGTGAAGCTCTTCGTCGCCCCCCCCTCGGCGGGCCTGACGGCAGCGGTCGTGCTGGCACATTGCCGCGCCAACTTGAGCGCCTACAAGGTTCCCCGCCTCGTCGAGTTTCGGGAAACGTTGCCTCTGAACGAGCTTGGCAAGGTGCTCCACCGCGCACTGATGTGAGGGGCGCGAAAGTGAATCCCAGCGATACGGCGAATGCATTGCACCGGAAAGGCCTATTCGGCGATTGACGACGATCAAACTCCCGCTTCCGTATGGCGCGTACGCTGGATCTCCGCCTCTCAAAGCGGTCACGTGATATGAACGACGACGCTGTCGGCCGCTCGTCGGCCAATGCCCGCAGGTTGCTCGAGATAGTCGACGCGTTCGCGGCAGAGATGAGTCCCGGGAGGCATAAGCCACCACCCGCGGGACTGGGCAGCCACTTCGAACGTGACCTCGGCCTGGACAGTCTTGCCCGCACAGAACTGCTGAACCGCATCGAGAAAACGCTCGGCGTACGCTTTCCGCTTGAACTGTTCGGGCAAGCGATAACGCCAGGTGATTTACTGCGCGCCCTCGATGGGCGAACGACCGGGCGGCCCAACGCCCCCACCGGCGCCATCGCGCTCGACGCGCCAGGCGGTGCACTAGACCCGGCAGCCGATGCAGGAACGTTAGTTGAAGCACTGCAGTGGCATGCATCCCGGCGACCGGAACGCACTCACATCGTATTGCTCGACGAGGACGCGGCACCACATGCGATGACCTATGCAGCACTGCACGAGGCAGCGCTACGGGTATCGCGCGGGTTGCGCCAGATCGGCGTCAATCCGGGAGATACCGTCGCCTTGATGCTGCCAACAGGCAGCGACTATTTCGCATGCTTTGCCGGCATACTGCTGCTGGGCGCCATCGTCGTGCCCGTCTATCCGCCAGCCCAATCCGCTCGGATCGACGATCATCTTGCGCGGCACGCGGCGATTCTGTCCGATGCGCGCGCACGCGTCATGATCGTGCCCTCACACGCGTTTGTAGCGGGCGTTATGGCCAAGGCGCGGATACCGACATTGCATGAGATCGTTGCAGTGCCTCAACTCATGGGCGAGATGGATGCCGAGCAGTATGTGCCGCGCGCAGAAGACGTCGCGCTGCTGCAGTACACCTCGGGCAGCACGGGTACGCCAAAAGGCGTGGTGCTCACCCATGCCAATCTGCTCGCCAACATCCGGGCGATGGGTCACACGGCCCTGATCGAGGAACACGACGTCTTTGTAAGCTGGCTCCCGCTGTATCACGATATGGGCCTGATCGGCGCATGGTTCGGCCCGCTCTACTTCGGTATTCCTCTGGTTCTGATGTCCCCGCTGACATTCCTCGCACGTCCGGCGCGCTGGCTTCACGCGATCAGTGACTACCACGCCACCATTACGGCGGCGCCCAACTTCGCCTATGAGCGTTGCGCACGCAGGGTCGACGATACCGATCTCGAAGACGTGGATCTATCCTCATTGCGCCTTGCATTCTGTGGCGCGGAGCCCGTCAGTGCGGCCACCATGCGGGCATTCGCCTCACGGTTTGCTCGCAATGGCTTCCGGCACACTGCCCTGACTCCTGTCTACGGCCTTGCAGAAAATACGCTTGGACTGGCGTTTTCGGAGCCGGGACGAGGCGTGCGGACAGATTGCATCAGCCGCGTCCGACTGGCTGACTCCCAGCGTGCTGCACCGGCAGAATCTCCCGATGAAGTGCTTGAACTGGTGTCGTGTGGACGGGCATTACCCCGCAACCAGATCCGTATTATGGATGCCGACGGTAACGAGGTGTCTGAAAGGGCGGTCGGCCGGATCGAATTCCGCAGTCCGTCCGCGACGCGTGGGTATTTTCAGAACCCCAATCTGACCGCGCGGCTGATTCACGATGGTTGGCTCGATACTGGCGATCTGGGATACATGGCCGACGAAGAACTGTTTATCACGGGCCGCGTGAAGGATCTGGTGATTCGGGCTGGGCGGCATTTCTACCCGTATGAACTGGAAGCGGCCGTCGGGCGTCTACCTGGCGTACGAACCGGTTGCGTCGCGGTGTGCGGGACGCCTGACGTCGAGACAGGCACCGATCGACTGCTCGTCATCGCGGAAACTCGCGCAACCGCGCCGGCCACGCTCGCGGCGATACGCAGCGGCATTAACGAAGCCTCTGTGGCCCTGCTGGGCGCTCCGCCAGAAGAAGTCGCCCTCGTACCGCCACACAGCATCCTGAAGACATCCAGCGGCAAGATCCGCCACGCAGCCACCCTGGATCTGTACATGCGCAGTCGCGGGAATCTGCTGCCGCGCCCCGCGTGGCGCCAGTGGCTCGACATCGGCGCGAACACTCTGCTGCCGCTCGGCCGACGGCTTCGAATTGCCGCCGGGCGCTTCGCTTACGGTGCATGGTGTTGGATCAGCACGATGCTTATAGCGATACCCACAGCGCTCATCATCGTGTGGCATCCGGACGCTAATCGGAACTGGAAAATAGCATCGCGCGCCGCGCGGCTGACCTTGCGGCTTGCAGGAATTTCCTTGACCGTACGCGGCGGGGCTCTCTTTGACACCGCGCAGCCGGCCATCTACGTCGCCAATCACGCGAGTTATCTGGACGGGCTCGTGCTGCTGGCCGCGTTTCCCGTCCCGCTCGGCGTCGTTGCAAAGCGTGAGCTGGCCCGCGCACCCCTGCTCGGCTGCTTCCTTCGCGCGATAGGCGTACGCTTCGTCGAACGCGTGGACTATCGGCGCATGGCTGACGATGAGCGCGAACTGGCAAAGCAGGCGATGTCCGGAACCTCGCTGCTCTTCTTTCCCGAAGCTACGTTCGTCAGGTCCGCGGGTCTGAGGCAATTCCGGCTCGGCGCTTTCGTTACCGCGTGCGCTTCGCACCGGCCCATCATTCCTGTGGCAATCGCGGGGACGCGCGCTGTGCTGCCGGATGGGCAGTGGTTGCCCATCCGAGCCGCCGTAACAGTTACCGTGCTTCCCGCCCAGGTACCATCGGGAGAAGACATGAAGGCAGCGGCACGCTCGCGCGACGCCGCGCGCGAGGCGATCGCCGCTTATTGCGGAGAAAGAGTTCTGAGCGAAATTTCCCCACTGGAGATCCCCACTCGCCACGACGCTACGTGACCGACGACGATGCCACGCTTCGCGGCACGTCACACCGCTGTGAATCTAAGTCGAACACGTCATGCGCTCCTTGCGTACACGATCATCTTGAGAGCGTTGAAGGAAACGACTTGAACCTCGCATCGCACGGCAACGGCGTTGTGGCGGTCCATTATGCTTTGACAGAAAGCAGGCGCATTTTGCATTGACGCTCGTTTAGGCTTGTCCCGCTCACCCTGCATCGAGCCGTCGCACCACTCTTAAGCACCGACGCGTTTATGCACTTGACCGATCGCGCACCGTTCTGTTGACGGGATGCAGAAGGTGGTCTCGACAGATGCGGGCGCGGCTTTGTCAGCATGGATTGCTCTGCAGACAGTTCAGCAGTGGGTTGTGCAGTTGCACCCGGCGGGTCCGGCACCACCGCAGCGCCAATCAGGAGGCCACTTGAGGTTAGGAAGATTACGGCAGCAGGAGCAAAAGAGAAAATAGCCGCTATGGAGCGCAACAGGATTCACGCTACATCGTTCAGCACGCGCCGGGTGACAACCTCGATGCCATGACCACGCGCAGGGAACGCGTCGATACAGGTCTTCTTCTCGCAGTGACCGCGCGTCCAAATGATCTTCGAGCGCTTCTGCCGTAATGGCGTATTGCACGGATTGGCGATCAACCCGATCCGGGCGACGCGTGCAATCACTGACTTGCAGCCTTCGACACATCCGAGGCGCAGGTGTTCGGCATGGGAATGGGGGGCATAAATGACATTGCGGGTCGATCCTGGCAGCGAAGGCAGCGTAATCGCAGTGAGATGCCGCGGATCTGCGATGGACGTTCTGTGGACGTTCGATGCGCCCGTTGCCGACAGTGATCATGAATCGGCAATCAGACCGCCGCCCAGCGCCGCATAGAGTGCGACCGTGTCCTGCAGGCGCTGCGCGATGGCCTGCAGCCACGCGATCCGGGCCTGATGATACTGGCCATCGGCGACGAGTATCTGCAGATAGCCAACCGTCCCCGCGCGATACGCCTCCTTGATCAGCTGCAGCGCCTCGCCTGCGGCCTGCACCGCGCGGGTCTGTGCCGCGACCGTCTGCGAATCGTGTTCGAGCGCCCGCAGCGCGTCTGCGACCTGGGCAAACGCCGCGAGCACCACCTCGCGATACGCGGCGCTCGATTCGTTATAGGCTTCCAGGGCTGCCTTGCGCTGGAACCACAATGCGCCGCCATGAAACACGGGAGCCGTCACGCCCGCGGCGACGCTCCACGCTTGACCGGCCGGTGTTCCGAGTGAATGAAGCACGGCACTTTCGACACCACCCGAAGCGGACAACGCGATCTGAGGAAACAGCGCCGCCGTGGCCACGCCGATCTCCGCACTTGCGACGTGCAGCACGGCTTCCGCCTGCAGGATGTCGGGGCGTCGCCGGACTAGCGAAGATGGCAGCGTCTGCGGCAATACGCCGGGCAACGCGATCTCCGCCAGGGACACCGCAGGCCCGCTCCACTGCTCGGGATACATCCCAGCGAGCAGCGCAAGCAGATGCTCAGTTTCGATGCGCTTCTGCTCGAGTCCCGGCAACGACGCTTCGAGCGTCGCGAGTTCGTTCTGAAGCGACAACACGGCCGACCACGCGCTCGCGCCCGCCGCAACCTGCGCTTGCGTGATGTGGACCTGTTCGCGCACGAGTTCGACCATTTCACGCGTTGCGGCGATTTCGTCGCTATAGGCAGCCCGGGCGATCATCGCATTGACGACGTTCGCGGCTAGCGTCAAGTAGGTGGCGACGAGCGTGTAGCGTTGCGCTTCCGCTTGTGCGGCGAGCGCCTCGACCTGCCTGCGCTCGCCGCCCCATATGTCGAGCGTGTAACTGACGGTGGCCGACAGCGTAAACAGATTGAAGATCGACGCTGGCGCGTCGACGCCCGTGCGAAGCGGCGAAAACCGCTGACGGGAAGCGTCGCCCCGTGCGTCGACTTGAGGAAAAAAAACGCCCGCGCCTGCGCGCAGCAGGTATTCGCTTCGGCGCAAGGTCGCCTCCCCGTGCTCCAGCGTCACGTTGCCCGTCAGCGCCTCATCGACGGCCATGTCGATCGCGCGGCAGCCGAATGACGTCCACCAGTCGTCGCGCATCTGGACAGCAGGCGACAAGCTCTGCGGCTGTCCCCCAGATGCCATGCCCAATGCGTCCGACGCGTCATAGCGTTGCACGCGCGGCGTGGCCGGCCGCGAAAAATTCGGGCCGACCGTGCACGCGGCGACGAGCACGACGCCTGCCGCCAACGCCACGGCGCGCGCAACGCGCACGACTGAATGGCGCTCGCGGCGTTCAACTGGCAGCAATGTACACATCGACGATCTGCCCTGGAAACAGACGTGCTGGCTGCTGCATGACGACCCGGAAAATCACGGGCAGAACGCGCACGTCGACACGCTCCGTACGCTGGTCCGTCAACTGGATTTTCGGCGTCACATACGGCTGCACGCGCATGAATTGCAGATCCGCCTGCACCGACGTGCCGCGAATGAACATGCGCGCCTTCAACCCATGCAGATCCGGCAACCGGCTAATCAGGATCTCGTCGACATAGCAGCGCACGGCTAACTGATCCGGAGGCGTGCCAAGCACGAGCACGGGTGCGGTGCCTCGCGCATACGTGTCATACACCCCCTGAGGAGACAGATACGCCCCTGGCGCCGCGTTCACCGACAGCACGACGCCGTCGGCAGGCGCACGCAGCGTGTATCGCCCCAGTTGCGCCGATGCCGCCTCAGCGGCCTTGCGCAATGCGGCGACCTGGCGCTCCTGGTTGCGCACGTCGTAGGTCCACGCGCCCGCGCGAGTCAACCGGTACTGTCGCGTGACCACGTCCAGGTTTGCGCGCGCAACGGCAACCCCATTCGCGGCATTGTCGAGCGTATCGCGGCTAACCGCCTTCGGCTCGATTTCGTACGCATGTTTCTGCTTGTCGAACTGATCCTGCGCCAACTTGAGGCTGGCTGCCGCCGCGCCGACCTGCGCGCTCGCCACTTCCAGCGTTTCGGGACGTGGCTGCGCGCGCAGCGCGTCCAGCAGCGATTGCGCTGCGTCCGCCTGTGCTTCGAGTTGCGCTACCGTCGCGCGCTGTACGGTGTCATCGATAACCAACAACACGTCTCCGCGACGGACGCTGTCGCCGTCGTGCACGAGTAGTCGGGTAACGGGACCGGACACATCGGGGTAGATATTGACGTTGGCGCCGGCGGGCTGATCGCTTTCCACGATGCCTGTCGCGTACACACCGTGTGCATAGGGGTTCGACGCGGGATCGAAGACGGGTGGCTGGGGACGTTGCTGAATACCGTAGACCCACGCCGCCACGATGCTCGTGACGAATCCCGCGAACGCGAACAGAAACAGGAGGCGCTGTTTCATTTCCCGCCTCCCGCGTCGATGGTCTTGAGCTTGCCATCCTCCATGTGCATGACGCGATCCGCGTAGTCGAATATCCGGCTGTCGTGCGTCACGATCACGATGCAGCGATGGTCGTTGAGGACCTGATGCTTCACGAAATCGATGATCGAACGACCGGTGTCGCCGTCCAGCGACGCCGTAGGCTCGTCGAGAATCAGGATGTCGGGCTGGCTGACGATCGCACGCGCGATTGCAACCCGCTGCTGCTCTCCGCCCGAGAGCTTCATCGGCGGCAACGCAGCACGATTGCGCAAGCCGACCACGTCGAGCCACGTCATGGCCTCGGCGATCGAATCGTCCCAGTCACGGCGTTTGAGGATCAGCGGAATGGCTACGTTCTCTACCGTGGTAAGGCGCGGAAACAGGTGATACTCCTGAAATACGAATCCGATCCGCTTGAGACGAAAGTCGGCGATCGCGTTGTCGTCCTGTTGCCAGAGATCGACGCCGTCGATCGACACCGCGCCGGAATCCGGCCGCAGGATGCCCGAGATCACGCTCAGCAACGTGGTCTTGCCACTGCCCGACGGGCCGACTATCAGCAGCATTTCGCCGAAGCGAGCCTGCATCGCGACGTCCGACAGCGCGTGTGTGCGTGCGTCGCCTTCGCCGAACCACTTGTTCAACCCGTGCGCGTCGATCGCAATGGCTGGCATGGCTAGCCCCGGAATATATCGAATGGCTCGATGCGCAGCACCCGGCGCACACCCAGGTAGCTCGACGAGGCGGCGATCACTACGACCATCGCAAACGCGAGCACGAGATTGCCAAAGGTGATCATTGCCGCGTAGTCCGGCACGCGCAGACGGACGAGACTGATCGACGCCGCGCACAGCCCCACGCCGAGTCCGTAGCCCGTCAACGCAGTAAACGTTGCCTGAAACAGGATCATCGCGACCAGCTCGTGGCGTTTGGCGCCGATCGCCTTCAGTGCGCCGAACTTTTCCAGGTTTTCGAGGATGAACGTGTAGAAGGTCTGACCGGAGATGGACAGCCCCACAATGAAGCTGATCGCCGTCATCAAGAGAATGTTTGTGCCCAGCCCGGTTTCGTATTTGTAGAAGTGCGCGATGCGCTGCATGAACTCTTTCTTCGTGTAGGCAACGTATCCGAGCGACGCGACAACCTGCTTGATATGTGCAATGTCCGCGGCCGATTTGGGTTCGACGAGAATATAGGACGTCGTGTAGCGCGTCGATGGAATGTATTGGACTGCCCGCTTGTACGTTGTGTAGAGCGTCGGCGTGCCGAACAGGCCGCTGCTGGTCACGGTCGCGATGCCGACCACGACGCCGCGATGGTCGTTGAGTTCGAAGTCGGTGCCAAGCCTGGGGTTATGCAGCTTGACGAATTCCGCGTCGTCGATGGCAATGAAACCGTTCTCCGCGTAGATGTCTTCGATGCGGCCTGCTTTCATCTTGGGCCAGCCGAACAGGCTCGCATCGTCCAGACCAATCACCGTGACGGCCTGATACGCGCCGTCACGCAGACGCACCAGCGCGATACCTGAATAGAGCGGCACGGCATAGTCCACACCGTCGATGCTGCGTACGGCGTCGAGCACGTAGTCGGGCATGCCGATGCTGCTCGCGATCGTCTGCACGGCAGGATCCATCACCCACATTTTGGCGCCAACGTTGATCACGGTAGACGAAGACTTGTTCAGGATCCCCGCGAAGAGCGATGTCATTTCGATCATCAGGAACACTGCGAACGTGATGCCGACAATCAGCGCGGTGAACTTGGCGCTATCGTTGACCAGCAGCTTGAACGCGAGCCTGAGGATGCCTTTCATCTCGTTTCCTCTTCGGGTCGACGGTCGAAGACGTTGCCGCGTCATCGGCCGCCCGCAGATGTCAGGCTTTAGCGCTGCTCTCCGTGCTCCGCCTCGGTGCCACGCACCAGCAGCACGGGACACTGCGCGAACCGGACAAAGCGCTCGGCCACGCTGCCGAGCACGATGCGGCGCACGCCTCGCCGGCCGTGTGTACCCAGGATCACAAGATCCGCACCGAGGCGTTCGGCGCAATGTTGCAGCGTCGTGGCGACGTCCTCGTTCAGCCGTTCCGTCTCGACCAGTTCAGCATGGCAAGCGACCCCTGCCTGACGGCAGGCCGCTTCCGCCTTCTCCAGCGTGATACGGCCATCTTTACGCAGTGCATCGACGAGCGCGATGGGATCGTAGTACCCTGCGTAACTGAACAAAGGCGTCTTGTCGACCACGTACACGGCCTGAATCTTCCCGCCCGTGAGGCGCGCCATGTGCACTGCCTCATTCAGCACCCGCTCCGACGTCTTGCTACCGTCCAGTGCAATCAGAATCTGCTTGTACATGGTGAACGCCCCCTTGAAATGTTTCCCGCCGCGCCGCGCGCCATCACGCGCCGCATGGCATGCTTCTTATCTTCGGCGCTGGCACGGACGTGCGCTTGACCTGAATCAAGGCTCTACGTCTCGCTTGACGTGCCTCAACGGATCTGGGCGGGGCCGTCATACAGTCGAACGCGACAGCATTCGCGGGGTCGTCTGCTCGTCGTGGAGCACCGCCACCGCGAACAGCGCGTTCGGTGCGCGACTGCTCGCTCTGCCTTCTGTGATGCCTTAAGTGTCGATATCAGCGGCCGCGACAATCAGCGGCGGTTGAGCTTGTTGTCCGATCTTTCGCCGCAGTGCCAGATGTGGAGTGACAATAGAGTTTGACACATCCAATCCAATGAAATCAGATACTTGCTGGCGCAAGTGATACCTAGTTGAGCGAATAGAGTTTGACACAAACACTGCTCAACTCAAATCGAGCACACCGCTTGCGACAATAGAGTTTGACACAAGCGGTCTGGGGAGATTTCGAGATTGATCTCCCTGATGCCCTTACTGTGCAATGCTCCTGAAACGATTCGCTTGAACAAGTGCGGTGGGGTATCACAGTGCGATATCCCCTGTCGTTGCCTGTGATTCACCGAGGTCATCGCCAAGCCGGTCCGCGCGCACCAGCGTCGGCATCACGAAGATCAGCTTGCGCTGTGAGGCTGCTGGCCCGTACGGCTGCATGCGGAAATGACCGCGACGCCAGTGGGCACGCAATTCGTGGTGAGCACCCTCCGGTCTGCCTGCGGCCCGCGATAGGCCATCGGGCAGCACGACCGGGCCGACGAGATACCGGTCATAGAGCCGCTCGATATCGGCCAGCCGCTCTTCGCGCCGGCGTTTGCCCAGCCCCCTGAATTCACGCGGTGCGGTGCTGTACGGGCGCTCGTGAATCACCGGACTGCTGTCCAGCGACAGATACAGCAACACCTTGATCGCATAGTCAAGCGCCTGGCGCGAGACTTCATCTTTTCCGGTGTCACCGTCACCCTCGCCGACGCCCCCGGAGAGAATGGCATCGACCGAGCGCGCACCCGCGCCCGCGTTGGCCGACAGGACCTGCAGCCTCAGGCGGAATTCGCCGGCCTCGCTGCGCTTCCAGATGCCGAAGGTCAGCCAGCGGCCCGTGTCGGGATCGTCTGGGTTGCCGTGCTCGAACACCATCACCGCATCGAGTCCGGCGCGCTCGCGCGTCGAGGGATCGGGGGTAATGCACACCGCGGGCGAAGGAAGCCGCAGCATCGACAGCGGCACGTCGCTGGCGACATCGCTGGCTGCCAGCAACTGGTGCAGGGCGACGGTTGGCTCGTACAACGCACCCTGCCTGAGCCAGTACGACTGGACGAGTGCGCCTTCAGTGGCCCAGGCGTCAAGCTGCACGTCATCGGGCCGCGCACGCCCAAGGTGGCACGCTGAGAACGCGGACAGGTCGTGACGCAACCGCGAGGGCGAGCAACGCGCGTCTTCCAGCTTCGACCACAGCGCCACGCCGTCCTCTCCTGCCTCCTCCCGGACGCCGTTCCAGCAGTCGTGCGTGCCCGCCGCGCGATGACGAACCGGGACGGGCAAACTGGCAAACCGCGGACCACCGGCATTGAGACTGGCCTGCATGGTCGCGCGCAGGGCAAACGCCAGGAACATACGCCGCCTGTTGATCCTCTGTTCCGGCGCGACGCCCCTTGGGGCAATGATCCACGGGAATCCGTCACCGGGATTCGCCTCGATCGCGGCGATCAGGGTCTCCTGCGGCAGCGGTTCCCACCCTTTCCGGCGCACATCGGGCAGGCTCATGCTTCACGCTCCCACTGTTCAAGAAGGTCCGCCGGAATCGCCCCGACGACCTCCGGGTAGCGCTTGCCAACGAACTGCTCGGCCCTGTGCAGCAGCACCGGAATCGGGCTGCTGGGCTCATGCTGCTCGAACCACTGCCGCGCTTCTCGGATCAGACTGAGCGCCGCCTGGCGATCGGGAGTCTTTCCGGTTACAGGGCTGGCTCGCGGTTCGGGCGCCGTGTCCGCTTCATGCTCATCAACTGCAGCCGGCAGGTCTCCCGCCAGTGCGGCATCATCGCTATCCGGGTATGCCCCGCCTGCGTCGCCGCTGGCGTCATGCACCGGGCCACTGTCCGCCGGCCGGGCAACATGGCAAAGCATTCGTCTGAGCGCGCCGAGATCGGGGGCGTAGGCATCCAGGTGCTCCCGGCACCAGCCTTCGATCGCAGTCAGGCTTTCCAGCGCCTCGTCAAAGCCGGCAAGGACCTCGGGGTGCCGCATGCGCAGCTCGTCAAGCAGCCTGGTCACGGAGTCCGGTGTCAGCGCGTCACTTGGTCTGGGATGCGCAAACGCCCGCTCGACATCCCGCAACTGCAGGCGCGTGGCCGTCGACCGGGTCAGCGCGATTTCCCTCAGATCCGCGATCAGCCCATCGGTGTCGGTCAACGCCTGCAGCGCGTTCATGCGGATTTCGAGCGCGGCCGAACGGTCTTCGTCCACTGCAGGTTGCGGGTGTACCTGATCCGGGAAGGTGGCCAGCCATCCGGACAACAGGCCCAGCCCCTCCGCGAAGCCGGCGGCGGCCGCGAGCCGTGTCCGACACCGTGTAAAGAGTACGGCCAGACGCACGTCCTTGCTGCGTACCATCAGACGGCGGCAGTCCCGGTCCACATCGCTCCAGTTCACCGGCTCCGGTGTACCAACGAAATCACCGTATTGCGCGGTTGCCTTCGCGGCAACGCTCGCACTCAGCACGACGAATTCCGGGTCGTATTCGAGATCGCTTCCGCACGGCGATCCGGCCGAAATCGGCGCCATCCAGTCGTGGGTCGCGACGCGGCTCCCGGGCTTCTGCGGGTTCTTCTTCCCGTTGCTGCTCATGGTTCGATTCTTTCCTGCTTGATCATGTTCTGCCGGAGCTGCTGCACGTAGCGCTCCGGCTCGAAACACATTCCGGTAACCGGCTCAGACGAAGGCGACTGCCCCATCCAGCTGGACCAGCCGAGTTGCTGCGGACCACCCAGCACGGCCGAAGGCGCGCTGTGCGGCTTGATCTGCAGCTCGAGTTCCCAGTCGAACTCCTCGCTCACGAAAGCCCGCACCCATTCGATCAACCGCAGCAGGTCCGCCCCCTGTGGCGTGAAGCGGTGATAGTCCTCGATATCCAGCGGGCCAATCACGATGCGAAACCGGTACTGGCGGTCGGGCACATGCCCGCCGATCACCGCGCCCGAGCCCATGAACGACGAGGCCCGGTGCTCGCCCATGACACAGCAGTTCTCCGGCGCCAGCTCCATCCAGTGCAGGACGAACTCGTCAAGCCTGACCGGCACGCCAAAGTAATGGGCGAGCGCGCTGCACAGCCCCTCCGGATTGCGGGCCTCGCGCACGAGATGCGGCGCCGCCGACAGGCGCGCGTGTGCAGGGAGCGGCCATGGCCGCTCCCGCCTTAGCGGATAGCCGGAAAGACTGGCGACATAGAGCGAAAACCGGTCATGTTCGGGCCGGTCGAGACTGGCGGCCGACTGCGCCGAGGCCCAGGCGCGATAGAACAGCGTCATCGACCGGTGATGGAAGATGTCCAGAAAGTTGCTGAGCGCGGGGTCCCGTCTTTGCTCCTCACGCTCGCGTGCAATCTCCGTGACGTGGATCGGCAGCGGCCCGTTCGGCCCCAGCATGCCCAGGCCAAAGAGCCGCATGTGCAGCTTGCCGTTCTTCACCGAGGCATCCGCGATCTCACGCGGCGCGAAGATGAGGCTCGGTCGCTGCCCCAGGCGGAAGGACTCTGCATCGGGCAGCGCCGCGGTCCCCACCGGGTCAATCGCCGGATCCGCACCGATGCGGCGCATCAGCGAAATGAACCCGTACCGCCAGGGTTCGGCCTGCAGATGCTCGAGCAATGCCGGCGACAGCTTTCTGCCGAAGAGGAGTGAGTCTTGTGCCGCCCGCTCCATCAGCTTACCCCGCCTTTCAGGACATCGCGCGGTACAAAGTGCCACTGACCGGCCTCGGGTTCGAAAAGGGCGAGCTGGTCCCACGCATCACGGTACCCCCCGCCATGGTCGAACGCCCCCCGCTCGTGCAGCGTGCAGCGTCCGCCCTCGAACAGTGGCCTGCGCACCCGCGCATGTGCCCGTGCAAGCTGCCCGTGTTCCCAGTTCTCCAGATCGCAAAGCGTCTCGCGCCACGCGAACAGGCCTGCTCCTTCGTACACCGTGCTCATGAGATACATTGTGCTGTTGTCCACCTCGAACGCCGTTGCCCGGTTGTGCATGCGTAGCGGCCTGCAGACGCTCACCGGTTCGCCACCGATCCCGAGCGTGACCTGATGATCACCGGCTGCCCACCCGACATGCAGGTTCAGCGCGAACCCTGCGCCCTCAGGCGTACGGAAGAGGCTCGGGTCGATCAGCGAGGCGCGCTGTCCGTAAAACCGTCCCCCGGTGCGGCTCATCCAGCACGCGGCCAGGTCGGCGTCGAACAGCGACAGAAAGCCGCGTGTGACCGGCCCGGTCGGAGTCCGGTCATACACAACGCAGGTGCGTTCGGGCGATGCAGCCGCAACGATCACGTACACGGGCGGCTCCTGGAAGAACGGTCCGAGCGGCTGCTTCTGCCGTTGCGCAAACCACGTCGAGCCTCGCGGCAAATCATTCCGCAACATGGATCTCGACCCGACGGTTCTGGGCGCGGCCCTGTGGCGTGCTGTTATCGGCAACCGGGTCAGCTTCGCCCTTGCCCATGGCTTCGAGACGGCTGGCAGGTACACCGTCGGCCTGCAGCATCTGCAGCACCTGCGTGGCACGCTCGGCCGACAGCGCATCATTGGAAGCGAATGCGTGGCTGTGGATCGGGAGGTTGTCCGTGTAGCCCAGCACCGTGACCTTGCCCGGCACCTTGACGATCTCGGCGGCAATCTTTGCGATCAGCGGCCCCATTGACGTGTTGACCGCAACACCGCCGGGCGGGAACATCGAGTCGCCGCGGAACGTCACCGCGCTGTGCTTCGCGTCCTCGTCCACGCTCACGGTGCCGGCGGCGATCTCGTCCTTGAGTAGGGTTTTCAGATGTAGCACCGGCGGCGCAGGTGGCGGCGTCATGCGTGCGATGTCACCGATCTGCTTCTGGATATCGTCGGCACGTGTCACGAGCTGGTACTTGAAGTAGCCCCACATGCCAAGCAGAATGAGCGAGAGCACGGTAACCGTAATCCAGACCGGAAAGTCATAGAACGACTGGCGCCTGGGCGGCACGTCGCTGCGGGCGTGCGGGGAAAGTTCCACCGGCACCGGCGGCCGCCGCGCCATGATCTCGTTGTAGATACGCTGGCGAACGGCTTCGTGCTTGCGATGACCGTCGCGCTCGCTACGGTAACGGCCCTCAAAACCGAAGCTCAGGATGTGGTAGATCACTTCAAGCAGGTCGTCGTGCTGGTCCGGATCCTGCATCAAGCGCGCGACGAGCAGATAGATCTTGGTTCCTCCGTCACGGTCCTCGTGGAAGTTGGTCGCGAGGCCCACTGTTCCCCATGACACACCATTGTCTCCTGTACGGCCCCATGGCGTCTCCATGACCGCTTCATCGAGGGCGGTACACAGGCAGTAGCGGGCGCCAATCATGTGGTCGCGCCGAATGCTGGTCTGCTCGCAGAGCTTCTGGAAGGTTTTCATCTCATCGAGCAGCAACTGCCGCAGGGTCGGGATAACACCTTTCGCACCGAGATCCATTTCCGGAATGTCGGCCTGCGACCGCAACAGCACACGCGCAGCTTCGAGCAGCGGGTTTGCAGCCGAGCGGACTTTGGTCAGCCGCTCCAGAGCCGGCTCGCCCAGTGGAACCTCATAGGGCAGCCCTTCCTGGCCGGACACAGCGGCGTCAGCATAGGACTGGGCTTCGGTATCGCGTGCCGTACCCCTCAAAAGCGCAGCCTTGTCGCTCATCCGATGCTCCCAACGCTGCTACCGATGAGCGCGCACCCGCATTCCGTATGGTGTCCATGAAGCGCTACACGCACGCCGCCAACGGCAAAGGTTGGATGAGCTTCGATAATCCTGTTGACGCCATGAGGACGGCCGTCCGGATACCGCTGGGGGCACTCAACAAGATCATTTAGACGTGCAATGGGTTTTCCGCCGAGCTTGTGTGTCGGCGAACCTGTAATCACTTCCCCACCGTGGTCGGTACTGTCTCCGACGCGAATGATCAAAAGACTCACGGCTCTCCTGTATATCGAAATCAATCTGTGAGACCACGGCGCCCGGTGCGCCAGGCACGGCCGCGGATCATCGGATGCAGCCTGGCAACGCCAGGCTCAGGACCCGACCTGGTCCCATGCAGCACCTACAGATTCAGTTGGAATCCTGTCGGGATTTTGCACGGCGGTGCGCTGGTACGGGTCGAACCCATCGACAGCGCATTGCGCCTCGATTTCTGCCGGCCACTCGGGAATTCGGCTCGTCTTCATAACAAACGAACGCCCGATAGCGATGAGCCAGAAAACCGGTGTCAGCACCTTCTGGGAGATTGGCAAACCATTAAACGTCAGATACAGGACATCCAGACCGGCGCGGTAGGTCTCCCGCTTCGCTGCGATGTCGTGGCACCAGAACACGTCGCGATAGACAGTTGACGGACCCTCTTCCATATAGCGGCGTACAAACTCCCAGATATGTCGGAGCTGCTGGACATCCACGCCGTCAGCCCGGAGGGCGAACGTCCACTCAACCGTTTCCCGATCTGCCTTGAGCGCGTGACCCCGAATGTCCCATCGCTGACCGGCTGCTGTCCTTTCGCACCGGCCGAGCGTGAAGAAAAGATCGTCCCACCTGGCCGACCGTATGACCCCATCGAGACAGAACACATACACCATGCGGTTCCGGTAATTGAACCGGATCGGGAAATGTGTCCAGCGGAAAGACTCCTTGAATAGAACCCATATCAAGAACGCCCACAATGGTAAAAAATACGGAAACGTTAGCTTCATATATCTCAAGTCGGACCCCGTGGGAATGAGATGCCACGGCGGAACGAAGAACGGCATAAGAACAAGAAGGATCGGAAATACAATGAAAAGCAGGCAACCAAACGTCATTACGCCCCGATAGATGAACCATCGATCCACCGTCTCAAGATAGGTCGAATTCAGCGTGACTGTCGATACGTTATAGAACGGTGTAAGGTCGAGCCGCTCCTTCTGGCGCAACTGGTTCTGCCTTTCCTCATCAGTCAGCTTCCGGTTCACGCGGTAGATGTTCTGAGATAGATCGATGTAGCGCATTTCAGAATCCCGCCGCAGAGCCGAACTCTGTCATCTCGATTCCAGAACTCGAGTACCGGTTTGCCGTATCGGTACCCCATATGCAGCGCTGGAGCCAGGTATCAAGCTTGTCATCCCCCAAGGCGGCAATCCTGTATTGTGCGAACAGGTACAACACAGCAGCCGCTATCGCCAGCAAGATCGATCCAAAATAAATCGCAGCCGCGATTCCAACGCCCGCTAACGCGGAAAAGAAATAAGCCCTAAATAGATTCTCGTCTCCCTTTTCAAAAGCTTGGTATGCCTCGATACCGTCCCAAACAGCACCAATCAGCGCCCCCGCAATTCCGAAACCCTTTGCCCAAGGCGCGAGACGGGCCGCGAATTCTTCCAGATATGCAGCGCGTCCTGCCACCAGTTTGGAGTGCGCAAGTGCTTCCATCATTCGTTTGACTGAATCCGCCGCAGTGGACGAAATCAGGCTGGCCGAACCGAGAAGCCGCGACCAGTTTTCCACTCCAGCCAATCCCGTGGTCGTCTTGGCAGACTGGAAAATACTTCGGGCCGTCGCCACCTGCACGTAGCCCGCGATCAGGTTGCCGATGACCGGGAACGCCTTCGCAGCCTTGGCTGCCGCATTGCCAGCCGAAGTGGGTATGTCAACGTTGATCCGCTCCCGCCACGCCGAGAGATTCAGCGCCTCGATATCCTCTGCCGTACGCAAAGAACTTGCCACCCATTTCGCCTGCTCCGCCTTGCTCAGCCCCTTGGGCATGCCCTTCAGCGTTTCCCCGTCGATCATCACCATCAGCCTGACCGGCACGACGCTGCTCATGGGTTCTCCGTGAATGCCAAGTCGGCGCAATGCCTGCGCGACTTCGCGCTGCATTGCATTTTCGCCCAGGCCCTTGATGCCCGATGCCTTGATCAGCTGCCTGATCAGCGAACCACGGAACGTCCTGTAAGCTCCGGTAAGTTCGACGGGAACCACGGGACGTTGACTCGCCATGCCCACAGCAACCAGTCCGTGTCGAACCGGCCCCTCGACGGCCTCCTGAAGCAGCTTTGTGATTGAACCGCCTGCAGCAACCAGGAAATCGGTCAGCACGTCTGCGCTTTTTTCCAGTGCAGTGTCCGCGAGACCAACAAACCCGGCGCACAGGTTATCCCAACCGATGGTGGTCCATGTAATGGCTGGCTTGATGTCTTCCTTTATCTGGTCGCGAAGCTTTTTCTGGTTCAGCACGATTGCCCGGAGCAGGAGATTTTCTTCCTCGGAATAGCTACCGCTGATCCATTTGTAGTAAAGGTCTGCGCACGGCTTATATTGCTGGGAGCCCTGCATACACATCGTAAGTATGCGCACATAGACCAAGCCAACTTCCACCGACGCATCGTCATACGCGCAGTCAAGGTGGTTTGCCAGTTGGCCACTTTTCATCCAGGCCACATGAGCCTCAGCCAGGGGAATCAGCGTCTGCTTCGTGTACGTGTCGAAATCCGTCTGAAATTGCCGTTGCCACCCATCGCGCGATTTCTCGTCATAGTCTTTCAGATATTTTTTCCAGGAGTCGCTCGAGGCTGTAGTCAAGTCCCGGTTGGTCAACTCAGGCAGCTTTTGCGGCCAGGGGTTACGCATCACGCCCCCGGTGCCGTCATCCATCCACTCGTTATCCATGTCGAGTTGGTCGCTGGCACTGACCGTGGTCTCTTCCGCCTTCTCCGACAGGACCTGCTGCATGCCGAGGATCGCGGTCGAAGCGTTGAGCTTGCGTACGCGATCGTCTTTCGACATGAATTTGTGAGGCAGCTCCGACAGACGGGCTGCAATTTCCGTCGCGGCCGCTACCGGATCATTCAGCACGAGCAGGGCACCGGGGCCGGGGCCGAGCGTCTTTGCAGCACCCAGCAACGCGTCTAGGGTCGAGGCCCGGGAGCGGAACATATATGGCGAAAATGCAAAGGTCTCGACCTTGCTTTTGGGCGCGTACTCCGCCACTACCGAGCTAACGGAATCGAGCGTCTGGGCGTGCGGTGCGTGGTGGCTGCCCATCCATGCGTTCACATCGAACCCGCGCATGTGGCGCTTGCGGTACGACTCGTCCTGATGCAGCTTCAGCACGCGCGGCGTCCATTCGACGTCCGAAAACGCCACCCAGATGCGCTTTGCGTGCGCCGGATCCTTGACGGTGATGCACGCGGCGATTTCCTTGTGGCCGGTCTTGTCGCATGGTTCACGGCCCACAGTGAAGGCCGGATTGAGCGGCACCCCAACAGGTACCTTCATGAAATAGCCGTAGTCCGTAATCCAGTACTTCTCCCAGAATCCGCGCTCGTCGTACAGGTAGAGATAGCCGCTGCGCAACACACGGCCCGTGTACTGTGCCGTCTGGCCTGGTACCGTAAGCGCCTTGCCGCCCTCGCCATCGACCGGTTGTAGCGCTGCGGGCAGTTGCGGCGCGCCCGAGTTGGGGTGCATGACGGCCGGGCGCACCGGCAGGATCGCAAGACCCGATTTTTCGCAGAAGTCACATTTTTGCGCCGTCGCCATGGACTGGGCGAGTGGATTGAAAGCCGGGGTCGATGCACTCATGCTGCTTCCTGTTTCCGTTTGATTTCTTCGATATCCGCAATGACGCGGTCCCACTCGCGGTCCGACATGGATGCCGTCCGCTGTGCGTACAGGCCGGGTGTCTCGCGTGCACCTTGCAGACACGATGCGAGAACCGGATGACTGCTGAAAAGCTTTCCAAGCACGACACCGTGACGGGCATAGGCGACGCAGTCGTCCGCGGCGGCAAGTCCAGCTTCGGCCTGGGCTGTGCGCAACCACTGGTTGCAGTGCTGCGAGGTACGCCAGAACGCCTTCAGGCCGTCCGGCTCGGGAAGCGTGCGCAGCACCTGATTGATCAGTCCCACGTTCGAAAGCGCGATCGACGGGTCCTCGGGCAGCGCTTCCCACTGGGGGGCCGGCCGCTCATGAAATCCGAGTTCGTGCCATTGCCCGCTGAAGGGTATCCACCAGCGTCGTGCTGCGTGGCACAGCGACGCCAGATAGGGCAAAGGCAGAATCCACAGCAGCTGTACGAAAACCTGCGGGTCAGCCATGCGCAGCATGGCGCGTGACGCGTCCGCTAACGTCACCACTACATGCCGTGACAGCTCCCTCGCCAGGGCAGTGACGCCCAGGTCGCTCGAGAGCAACATCGCGGGGCCAGGATCCCGTGTATCGGCCATCACGAGGTGCGTCTGGAGGAACGCTCGCTGCACATCATCAAGCTGCGCGAGCTCCAGCACGACGGGCAACAGATGGGCTTCTCTCGACAGTGCGTCCGGCACGACCTCATGCCATGGCAGGTCGGCATCCCAGTCACGAATGAGAAAGCGGTCAGCGAGCAGATGCGTGCTGGCATCCCATGCTTCGGAAAACGTCTGGCTTTGCATGGCGACCTCAGGCAAGGGGAACGATGGCGGCGTGCTGGCTCGATGCGCTAGCGGCACTCATCTCGCAGACGTTGAGCTGCGCGGCGGGCACGTCTTCGGGGCCGCTCTTTGGCCCCGGCATCTGGTGGGTCGAGGCGTAGGACTGCCACTGGCCGGGCGTGCCATTTTCGATGCCGGCATTGTTGAGCGTCAGATAGCTTTTGCCTCCGCGCAGCGAAAGCTCTTCTTCCGCCCAGATCTCGATGCGCTTCGCGCTCTGGTGAATCTTGAGTTTTGCCAGCACATTGACTGCGTCGGACAGCGCCTGGATGTCGATCGATCCCGCTCCGGCGATCAGCCGGATTCCTGACTGGTAAACAAAGATCCTCAGCTTCTCGCGGATCGTCGCAAACAGCGACTTGCCGACCGCCATACCCAGATGTTCGCCCGCCGTCAGCGCGAGGTGTTCACCGCTCGCGATGTGGGTGCTGCCTGCCGTGGTCGTCTCAATGCCCGAAGGACTGGCGATGGTGACATGGGCTTCGGCAAATTCCGGGAAGTCGTTGGGACCGCTTTTCGCGCCGCCGCGAATTGCATCGTTCTGCGCCTTGAGGGCGGCCGTGATTTCACTCTGGTCTGCGCCCTGCTCCTGCGCATTGTTTTGCTGGGCAAGCTCTGCGAGACTTTCGTGGGTATCGCGGGCCTTGGTCAGGCGCTGCACCGTCTCGCCCATGTCCTTGGCTGCAGCCTGCGCACCACCACGGGCCTCTGTGGTAATCAGCATGCCACGATTGGCGCGCAGCACGCCCCACGCGTCCGTGGCCAGTTCCCATCCGCTTCCGCGTGCCTGCTGCCGACCCGTGCCGTAGTCGATCCGGGTGATGTAGCCGAGAGAGAGACGCGAGTAGTCCTGATCGCTCGCCACCTGGACCTGCAACTGGCCGGGGGTATCGTCGGTCACCACGTAGTTATGGCCCTTGCCGTCCAGACCGCTGCCCACCAGCCCCGTAAGCGCCTGATTCTTCGGCAGCTCGAACGGTGGCTGGTTGAACTCGTTGACCTTGCTCGCCGAGATGTAGGGCTTGTCGGGGTCGCCCTCGTGATAGTCGATTGTCAGCTCGTCGCCGATGCGCGGCACCGCGATAAAGCTGTGCGGCCCACCATGCCAGGGCAAACCCACGCGCACCCAGCAGCTCGAATTTTCGTCACGGCTGCTGTGCCGGTCCCACAGAAAGGAAACCTTGGTACGTGCGTAACCATCGAGCCAGACCGGCCGGTTGGCGGGTCCCACAACCACGGCGGTTTCGGCATGGGCCTGCGGCTTCTTTCTCAGCCGGTTCTTGAAGAACGCACTGGCCGGCTGCAGCACGAAATCGGTCACACACTGGTACTGCACACCGTCGCCCGCTGAGCGCGTGATCTCGTCCGGATTGCGCACATCGAGCGAGGTCGACACCACGAGATAGTCCGCGTTGACTTCTCGCTGCGGATGCCCTTCAAGCCGGAACGTCTTGCCCGTGGTCAGGCCGCGAAGGTTGCCCGTGCCATAGATGCGCAGCCGCCGGCAACGCAGCGCATTCAACCGCACGCGCGCCAGGTACGCGCCCTCCGTGTCATAGTCATTCGGATCGCCCGACAGCCCCATGGCGCCCGCGAGCGGCTGCGAGTATTCGCCCCAGTGGTACTGCTCGATATTGTCGAATGACGACTTGCTGTACTGCGACTGGTTCACGTCGAACTTCCCGAGTGAGCGCGTGTAGTCGTAGTCGTTGAGCGTCACATCGCCCGGCGTGATCTGCTGCGAGATCCGGAGCCTGTGAATATGCTCTTCATCAATGCGCTTGCCGTCGGGTGCGTGGTACGTTACGGTGTCGTACGCGTCGTGGTGCTTCTTGTGGGAACCTGGCGAATCGCAGAGGACCAGCGTCATGCCATCGAACAGGTAATAAATCCCCCATTCGCGCCAGATTCTGGTCAGGAACGCGTAATCACTCTCCCAGTACTGGCGGACGTAGTCGCGCGGCGGATAGACGTTGTTTTGCAGGCCCACTGCGCCCAGCCGCAGTTCGTAGGGCCACGGATACTGCCCGCCCTTGAGTATCGCCTGGGTCACCTCGACCACATTGAGGTTCTGGTAAGCACGGCTTTCGCTGTTCTGGGTGGCCATCCAGAGCCAGGGACGAACCGTCAGTTCGTAATACGCCCGCCGGTCGTCACTGCCCGTGCTGGAAACCGCGGTGATGAGGCCGGTAATCTGGCGCACCCCGGCACCGACATTCGCGGCCCCAAGGTTGCCGGGCATGCCCGGCACGAATACGCCCTTACCCTCGAACTCGATCGAAATGGTGAGGGACTTGCCGATCAGCTGCCCGGGGATCACGAGCGGCTGCGCATCCGACAGCCGACAGGTCGGGGTGTCCCGCGTGGCCAGCTCCACCCGGTAATCAAAGAGGTTGCCCAGTGCCTCGGTGCCATGCACGCGCTGGGCAATGAGCACGGGCTCGCCAGCGCGGAGGGGCAACGCGTCGGACGCCACGCTCAGTGTGCGGGGCTGCAACGGTTTGAACATCGGGGTCTTCTCCTCGGCAAAGGCACGTGTCCTCCGTATGTGAGGGCCGTGCGGATTCATGGGTTCTGCGGGATGCAGGCGTGCCTACACCACGCTGCGTGTACCCGGTCGGGGTGGCCACTGCGCAATACGCCCGCGCTGCTTCGAATCCAGCACGATCGCCGTGTACGAATGCATCGAAACGTGCCGGGCCAGGTAGTGCTCAAGCACGAGACCAAAGACATAGGGGCTCGCGCCATCGAAGCCGCTTTCGTCGACCGTGATGCCGCATTCGAGCACCCGCGCCACCGGTGGCTGCTGGTTCGGGATGATCCGGTTGACCGGCGTGAGCGTCGCTGCGGTAAGGCTCTCGACCTGCCGGCGATGCGCCACGGCGTCGTCGGAGAGATAAAGCCGCAGAAAACTTTGCAACCCTTCGCCCGGGTGCGGCTCGTCGTACCGGTCATCGAAGACCGAATGATCGATATCGAGGTGCATCAGCAGTTGCCAGGCCTTGATGCCCTGAGCGAACGGCGCTTTGGGTCTGCCAGGTGGCCGGATCAGACCGATACTCGAGACCGGTGCCGACTGGCGCAGATCCAGGTCGCGCACGCCATTGCAGCGCAGCAGGCTGGGCAGGTCGCGGTTGGTCACCCACGCCTGCACCGACACGAAGTGGATCTCGCCGTCGTCACCGTTGTCGTACGGTTCACCATCCGGCCCAACGAGCTGCAGGAACGACTCCGTGCTGACATACGTCGAGTGTGTGCCGTACCGGCGGGACTGGCCCGGGGCGAGGTGCTGCTCGCGCCGTACCGTGAAGTAACGCCCGTGACTGTCTTCGTCGCGCATCAGCGCCTGGTGCAGCGGACGGAATTCCAGCACCTCCGACTCTTCGGTAACCTGCCCAAGCACACGCTCCAGTGAGTGCAGTTCGAAGTCGAGTGGCCGCTTCTCCACCGGCACAATGTGCGTTTCCGGGGCACCTTCGCGGATCGGCATGCTTTCGGTGCGCAGGGGAAAGAGGTTGATCACGGGGGCACAGAACAGTGCGAACATCGACGCATCGACACGGTCCGCCAGATCTCCCGCAGGACGATCCAGCAGGACCACGATCTCGGCTTCATGGCCGCTGATGTTCCGCAGCCCCGCCGCGAGACCGGTGAGCGTGAAGAAGTAAAAGCGCTCGGGGCACGCGAAATACTCGTGCACGAGGTTGTGGCCGAGAAACTTTCGCGAGGCAAGCGGCAGGACGCTCTCCTCTGGGCCAATCCCCTCCTGGATCACGGCATTCGAGGTGACGGTGTGGTATGCATACCCGGCCTCACTGAACCGCCCCGGCTCGCCGGCCACAGTGGCAATCGCGGCCGTGTGAATGAGCTCGTGCAGGTGCGAGGCGAGCTTCGCGTCGCCCGCCAGGCAGACGGGCAGCCTGTCCAGTCCCTGCAGGCTTGCCACCGGTACATCGCCGGTTGTGCGGATACGCAGGCGCAACCCGCCGTGTACACGCCGGTGCGGTGGCACGAAACGGTCCATGCCGTAGATGTCGGGCGGAATGCCGCCCAGCTTCGCGAAGCTGATCTCAAGCGGATACAGCGTGACGTCGTGACAAAGGGAAAACTGGCAGGGCGTCTTCTCGCCCTCGGGAAGTTTCGAGGTGGCGAGGGTGCCGCGCGTGATGCGGTGACCGGACACGAGGTCGCCCGCCTTGCCGCCCGGATAGAACCGCGCCACGGCGATGGATGGCGTGGGCAGGAGGTAGTTGGGATAGACGCAGGAAAGCAGCGCCTGGGTGAGCTGCGGGAATTCATCGTCGAAGCGCATCTGGATGCGCGCGTTCACAAAGGCGGAGCCTTGAACAAGGCGCTCGACATAAGGATCGCCAATGTCGCCCGCCTCCATGCCAAGGCGCCTTGCGATCTTCAGATGGTCAGCAGCAAATTCCGATGCCATCGCGCGCTGGAAGCGAAGCTCGCGCGTGTAGAACTCAAGCGTGCGCGGATCCATTCACGCGCGCCTTTTCATGAACGGCCGCAAGACGATCCCGTCGACCTCGCGGCGGCCGATCCACGCCCGCACCCGGGTTGTCCGAAGGCGCGCAACGGCAGCACGCCTGCTGGAATCCGCAGGGCCACGTGCGGGATCAATTTCGTAGTCCTGACAACATTTCATGAATCCAGATTCCAACAATGTCCGGCATCAGGCTATCGGAAATGGGAATGGATATCTATAGGATATGCATGAAGAATTGTTAATTCCGATCGAAATCAAACCTGGAGTTGTCCGATCGCAATAATGCCGGTTTCCGATTCGAGGTACGCAAGCGATGAATCGATGACGATTGCGCGCAGAAGTGGATGCATCTGCAACCGCGAGCTGTTTTACGATCGACGCTGATACGACCTGCCGCCGATGGCACGGCCTTTCCATGCAGGCAGCCCATCCCATCTCGGCGTGATTCCGAGTTCGGCCAACTTCACAACGGCATCGAACCTTGCGGCAAGAGGCAACACCGGTTCCCAACCGCAATGTTCAATGATGGCCTGCGCGGCGTAATGCCCCACGCCTGACAGAATCACCGCGTCTCTTGGCAGCGGAACATCTCCCCGCGCACCAAGCACTGCATACGCCCACCACAACCGCCGCGCCCTGAAATGCCACGTGGACTCCCGGTTATCCGTAACCCGCGTGAGCGTGTTGCGATATCGTTCGCGTTGCCCGGGAGTGTCGGCGATCCGCACTGGAAGTGCGGCGAGCAATCGCTCCTTCGTTACCTGCTGTGGCTTTCCGGACGTGGCGAGGAGCGCAGCGGCGGTCGCGTCAACATGTGCCGCAAGGCGCTCGTCGTCAGGCGAGACTGCTTTCGTCGCAGGCTTAATACCCGGTATATCCGCTGCCGAAGTTGAGAGCGTTTCCAGTAACCACACCCGGTCGTGCTCGTAGAGCCACGATGTAACGCGGTACGCCTTGCGCCACAGATCCTGAATCGTCGTTTCCCGATTTTTTGCGAGCTCATCCCCTATCCGGCGTCGATGCGCCGCACGCGGTGTCGACGGCAACGATTCCGTGAAACCTGCGGGGCCCGCTGCAATTGCCCGAGTGTGAGAAATTGACGCCTCCTGCTGGGACGCTCGCTGCAGGCTCAATGCAAACTCATCGCGGCTACCAAACAGATACATCGCCAGCAGCAGGTGCCGCGTAACAGGCATATCGTGCGCCGTGCTGCTACCCGCTGCAAAGCGGATCCAGAAACTCATCCGCTTTGCGGCAAATGCCGGATCCACCGCGCAGAGAAACTCGTCACCCAGCTCCTCAACCAGATGGCTCTGGAATGCCTTCGTCCGCGTTCTTGCCCCCAACCCGAAACCCATCTCGTGCAGACGATGCTGGTACGCAGCACGCAGGCAGGACGCATCCGCACGGCCGAGGGGCTGAGTGAGCAGATTGTGAGCAAAACGCGCGTACTGAAGCATGATCGGTGAGCCGGCAGCATCGGCATCGCCCGCCCCTGCCGGCGCCCAGCCGCAGTGGCAATCCCACCAGGGTTGCCGCAGCAGCCGCTTGGGAAACTGGAACGGCCTGTGACAGCGCGGGCAGCTCGACAGCAGGCGCGTACCGTGCCGCCAACACACGCTAACGCCAGGCACGTGGTGTGTGCGATGCCAGTAGCCCATCCCGAAAGTGCGCATATCGTCTTCGACGCAGGCCGGACACAACTGCGCCTCTCCATGAAGACCTACCACGCGACGAGGCAACGGGCGCATCATCTCGCCGATGTTTACCGTTGCAGACTGTGGCGTGTCGGCCAGAAACGGCTCGAAGAGGAGCCACAGGGTATTGTGTTCCAGAAGCGGTTGCAACGCCGCCTGCGAACCGTCGTCCATGCGGTCTGCGAGTTGCAGCAGGGATGGCGGCACAATCTGCTCAAGCGAAAACGGAAGACCGCCGAACAGATCAAGAAACGTGTCGGACTCTTTCCGGTTTGCCGACAGCACGTGATGGCGGACAACGCGCGACTGGATGGTTTCGTCCGGCAGGGACGGGGCAAAAAACAGCAAGGCCGGCTTATGCATTGCAGGTGCAGTACGCCGTCGAAAACTCCAGCGCGTCAGGCAACAGCCAACCGGCGTCGCGCAGGGCAACAAGTGGCTCATCATGCCCGGCAAGGCACCGCGCTTCAGAAGCCCCCCGGGTCTCCGCTACCGCCGCGCTGGCAGACGGGATCCCGTTTGGCGCTTCGTGATCCGCATGGCGCTCCTCAGCATTGCCGGCGAAGGGTTGCTGGATGTTTTGAAGCATCATGAGCCGCGACGAAGCTCGGGCGGCGCCGTCGATTGCTCCCATCATCGCAGCTATCTGGCTGTCTGGCGGGAGCAGGTCCTCGAACTTCGCCATGCGCTTCGTGTCTCCGCTTCCAATGCGTCAAGCGCCGGCTTGAGCAGTTGCATCCGGGTGTCGGCGATCGAGCGCAGCAGCCCGGCCGTCAGCCGCTCTTCGCCCGTGTGTATCGCATGGCGCTGGGCAAGCACGAGCAATTTGATCAGAAAGTCCGTCACCCCCTGCGTCAGATCGTACAGCACGCACCGAAGCTCGGCTGTAAGCGGCTCCACGTGACGAACCCACTGATATTGCCACGCGGCATCGACTAGAAGTGCCCACGCCGGGTCATCGCGTGCCGGTTGACGAAAGTCGCTCAAACCCAGCCCGGTGGCTCGTCGCGCGTTGCGCATGACATCCGAGAACAACTCGATCATCGAATTGGTGCCGACAAATACGACCGGTACGCCGATGCTGTTGATAAGGTTAACGAAGAAGTTGAGCATGTTCTCCTTGCCGCCTGTCTTCGCAACACGCAGATGTTGTAATTCGTCAATGATCAGTACACCGACGAAATGCGTACTGGCAATCTGTTCGATCTGGTGGACGAGCGGAACAATGCCCCGGATTGACCGGTAGCGCCTGGCATACCGCTCCTCTCCGATCGCCCGGTCGAGGGCGCGAAAGAATGCATGGCACAACCCGGTGAGCGAGCCGTCAAATGGGCACTCGATTTTCAGCCATGGAATCTGGACCTGAACCAGTTCCTGTCCCCGGTATCGCCGGTGGCGGATCGCCTGCGGGTACAGCCGCAGGATGGACTCCAGCGCCGTCGATTTGCCGATCCCGCTCAGACCCACGACGCTCAATGTGGAGGCCGTTGATCGAAAGCCGGTCTCTGGCCCCCGGTCAACAGCGAGCGAGTACACATGCCGCCACGTCGACTGCACCAAAGGATTACGGCCGACATAACCGCTGCGTATCAACGAGGACAGCGCCGACTCAAGTTCCAGATGGATGGGTAGGGGCTGGACGAGTTGCAGCAACCGCTCGATGCAGTGCAGGGCGAACTTCCTTCGACAATCGGGTCTCATCCCCTGGCTCATCGGGAAACAGCGCCATGGAGGCCGCCGCGTCATTCTCTGAACGGATCGGTGGTAACGCCTCGATGAGAGGATTGCCCTGATACTGGGCGATGGGGGAATCGCCATATTCGGCAAAAGCAAGTGTCGCGGCAGACTTCACGTTTTGTTCCCCTTGTTGCGCAATCGCCCAAGCAGGCTTAGCACTTCGGCACCGCGCTCCCCCGCGTAGGCCGCCGCCACGCTGGACGAAGTCGGCCCAATAGCAGGGGGGCTCGCCTTATGAGACCCCGCCACAGGCGATGTCACGACCGGGCCTTGCTGCGCGGCGGTCTTTTCGAATGCGCGATGCTTCCGGATGTCGGCCACCTGACGACTGATGGGGACGGGCGACGCGGGCTGCGTCGCCCGTTTGTCCGACTGGGCTTGTGCGACTATCGCCCCGATGTGTGCGTCGAGCCGGATTCTGTCGTTGAGCGCCGCATAGGTGCTTTCGTCTGCCGGTGTACCGGTCATTTGAAGCATGTCGAGGACCTCCTCCAGCCGACGCTGCGCGACTCTTTGCTCTGAAGCAAGCAGGTCGCAACGCACAAAATTGCGTTCGTTGTCCTGGAGCCATACGTGTGTGGTGTCGTTTGGGTCGTACCAGACGGTAACCGAGCGGCGTCCATCCTTGCGCGCCCTCGCAAACCAGCTTTGTTCGACTGCGTAACTGCACGTGTAGAACATGCCCTTGAAGCAGATACCACCGCGTTGGACCGACGCGGTATCGCGCGGCAGAAGATGCAGATAGACGAGATCACTGGATTGCGTATTGGGCGTTGCGAGCCCGTTTTCCATCCCCCAGCGCCACAGGTTGACCGGCGATGGCTCAATCTCCTCCCGGATCATGTCGGCCGTCAGCCGGTCCGGCCGACGGCTGTGATGGTTGTAATGGAGTACGCTGCTGATCATGATATTCGTAAATTCTGCGAGATCGAGGACCGCATCCAGCCGGTAGTCACGTTCGCCGCGCTCGGCAATCCGCTGCCTGACAGCACCGGGAATCCAGTGGATCTGTGAGGTGCTGTTCAGAAGACGAAACCGGCTTTCCACAATAGCCTTCCAGTCAGGCCGGAATGGTGGCGCGATCGCGATATCAATGCCCAGTCCGGACACAATGCCCTCGGCGGCATGCCCGAGCATTTCACCGCGGTCAGCCATCAGTTCATGAGGAAGATGATGCGCGGGCCACGAAGAAGACTCTATCTCGATCCCGTACATACGGCAGAACGCCACCTTGTCCGTGAACGCGTTGAATAACGCGTGTCGCGCGCCATTCCAGCTGGGGCCCTCCAGCGCAACGAAGATTCCAGCGATCATCGTCGAGAACACATCGATGACGACGTAGATCACGGGACGGCCGACGACCCAGTTCCGGTTATATCGACTGACCAGGTAAATATCCGCAATCGTCGCATCGATTTCGAAGCGATGGCACGGACCGTACACGCCGTCGCTCGCGCGGCCGGTCAGCCCGCGGTGATCCTTCTGCCAGCGCCGCTCTCCCATCCGTGATCGTTGGACGGCCAGGTCATCAAATGCTTTTTTCCCCCAGTATCTGAATTGCCGCAAGCTCGGCAACTGCTCGAGAGGCTTCAGCGTGAGATCGTCTGTGGATGAGCCGGGTACAACATGTTCGTCAACGTAGAATCGCCTTAATGTGCGATGGTAAGCGTCCGTCACGGACGCCACTTCATTGTTCCTGTAGAGGGAATATCCGATCCTGATGAACTCCTTGTCATCATCACCAAGTATCTTTCCGCAACGCTCGCCGCTGCGCCCCTTATGCATGGGAGGACGGCCCGGGCGCTTTCCTGCAGCGAAGACGCGAGCCTTGCCAGGTGCCCCAACGTTTTCGTAGTTTGGCAACAGTGCGTTGCGAACCTGGCCAAAGGCCCAGTATCGATAGAGCAGCCGGTACAGGGTCTTGCGCTGCGTACCTGTCGCCTCCGCATGCTGCGCGACGAACGCGCCCATCGATCGACCCATGAATATCTCACCCGACACCGCCCTGTCGACCAGACCGGCGATGCGCTGCCAGTTGCGATCCCGCGATTCCCGCTCCCCCGCCGGGATATCCTCTTCAACCTGAAGCATATAGGCAGGCGGCCGGAACTGGCTCCGTCGGGCATCGCCGCGCTGCAGCCAAATCCGGAGATCTCCAGTCGAAACGACCCATGGCTTGCGCGGCGTGTGCGCAATCGTAATCAGTGTCGCTACCGCAGCGCTCTCGTCAACCCAGAGAACGCGGGCGATGCCTTCAAACGGCAGTTGGTCAGACAGTGCCTCGACAACCACGTTGAGAAGTGAAGCCGAATCGTCCATGTCAGGCGGCCCGTTTTACGGGTGCCGAACTCGCCGGCGCGATCCGTATCTCCGGCGCCTGCGACGTCAGCAATATCGGCCTTTTCAGATCCACCAGCAGCACCTTGTGCCAGACCAGATATTTGAAAAGCTTGACGGCATCCAGATAAGGTAGCCGCAGCCGGTAGCTGACCGTGCGCAGAAGTGCCGACAGGGTCCGGTCATGGGTGCCAGCCTCTCCGAGGCTCTCAGCAAATTGGCTGCGTAAATCATCACTTTGCAACGCTCGCTCGATTTGAGCGCCGCCCCGCAGCCATATGAGATTTCTTGCTGTCGCAGGCTCCACGCTTTGCTCGGTGACGATCTGCCAGTCGACCTCACGGTGCAGCCACCAGGTTCTTTCAAGCTCGAGTTTCTCCAGGGTGCGCAGGAGCTGGCGTCCGCTCGCCAGTTCATCCGAATATCTGACGGTGCGGGCAAATTCACAGACTGATCCGTCGTCTGCCCTGACAGTGACGACAAAATCCGTCGTCATCACGAACGGCACCGTTGTTTGAGCATAAAGCGGATACCGGATGCCTCGCTGCCGCGCGAAATCCTGGGCCGGCGCGAGTGGCAGCAGCGGAAACTGTTCGCGAATATCTGTGACGCGCTCGGAAAATTCAAGTGCAACCAGATATGCGTATTCGAGATCGGAGAGCACGTGGTGGACGCGCCCGGTCTTGAGTCCGTGCACCTTTCGTGAGCGGCCACGCGATGGCACGTCTTGCACCCGAAGCCACGGCTTGTAGTCTGCCCCGACACCCTGTCCGTAACCTTGCGCCACGTACCGGTCGATGTCGTGCTGTGTTTTGAAGCGTCTTGCCCGCATATGCGCTCGGTCGACTGAAACCGCGCAGCATAGCGATACCGGACGCCCTTGTGTCAAACTGTATTGTTTGTGTCAGGGTCTATTGTCCTGTGTCGAACTCTATTGTTCGTTCACACCAGAACCGTCCGACGCCAGAGGTGCACAGCGCTGAGACCCTGAATCGCCCCGGCTGTCAACTGACGTAGCGGCATCCTTGCCAGCCGCGCGGCCCGCGTGCATGGCCCATTTCCTCACGGCAACACGGTGACTACCGTTTTCCTGTGCTTGACGCAAGTCAACCGTGCCCGTGCACGTCCGCCTAGAGTGAAAGTGTGCCGCGATCCCGTCATTGCTTGACAGGCACTTCGTCGAGACCCATTCATGAACGCTTCGTCGACCATTCGCAAGACGGCTTCAGATCTGCGGGTGATGCCCAATTTTTCCGATTACGAAGGCGAGCGCCACCGCTTTTCCTGGGCTGCGGCGGCAGCTGAACTGAGCGCCGAGAAACGCGGTATCAACATCGGATGGCTGGCCGTCGACGGGCATCGCGCTCTGGCGGACAAGCCTGCATTGCGCTTCCTCGCGCGTGAAGTCGCGCCGCAAACATTCTCATATGGTCAGTTGGCCGCGCAGACCAACCGGTTCTGCAACGTGTTGCGCAGCCTTGGGGTCGCAAGGGGCGATCGTGTCTTCATCCTTGCGGGGCGCATCCCGGAACTCTATATTGCGGTGCTGGGCAGCCTGAAGTTCGGCGCCGTCGTCTCTCCACTCTTCTCCGCGTTTGGGCCCGAGCCCATCATCACGCGCGTCAATCTCGGTGGCGCAACGGTGCTGCTCACCACGGACACATTGTTTGAGCGAAAGATCCGCCCCTGGCGCGCTCGCATGCCGACGTTGAAACATGTGCTGCTCGTCGGGGAAGAGGGACCGCCCACTGCCAGCCCCGGCACCCTCGATCTTCCGCAGCTCATGGCAGGCGCGTCAGACTCGTTTGACTGCCTCGCAACGGATGCCGAGGAGCCCGCGCTGCTGCACTTCACCAGCGGCACGACAGGTACGCCGAAAGGCGCTGTCCATGTGCACGGTGCGGCCATCACGCATTGGGTGACGGGACGTTACGCACTCGATCTGCATCCTGAGGATATCTACTGGTGCACAGCCGATCCCGGCTGGGTGACGGGCACGTCATACGGGATCATTGCGCCTCTGCTGCACGGCGTGACTTCCGTCGTCGACCGGGAAGAGTTCGACGCGGAACGCTGGTACGGCATCTTGCGCGACGAAGCGGTTTCTGTGTGGTACACGGCGCCGACAGCGATCCGCATGCTAATGCGCGCTGGCGCCGACGTCGCCGCAAACTATGCGTTCCCGTGCCTGCGCTTCATTGCCAGCGTTGGGGAACCGTTGAATCCTGAAGCGGTTTGCTGGGGAAAAGACGTGCTGGGTTTGCCGATTCACGATAACTGGTGGCAAACGGAAACCGGCGGGATCATGATCGCCAACACGCCGGCGTTCGATATCAAACCCGGTTCCATGGGCAGGCCACTGCCGGGTGTGGATGCCGCCATCCTTCAACGTACCCGCGATGGTGGCATCCATATCGTCGACGAGCCCGGCGAGCAAGGCGAACTGGCGCTCAGGCGCGGGTGGCCCTCCATGTTTCGCGGTTACCTCAACGAGGACGCTCGCTATCGCAAGTGCTTCATTGGCGACTGGTATCTGACGGGAGATCTGGCGCAGCGGGATGCGGACGGCTACTACTGGTTCGTCGGCCGGGCTGACGATGTCATCAAGTCCGCCGGGCATCTGATCGGGCCTTTCGAAGTGGAAAGTGTGCTCATGGAGCATCCCGCGGTTGCGGAAGCCGGCGTTATCGGCAAGCCGGACCCGGTGCTGGGCGAAACCGTCAAGGCCTTCGTCGCGCTCAACAGAGGCTTCGAACCGGACGAAGCATTGCGCATGGAATTGCTCGGACATGCCCGGAAGCGGCTTGGCGCGGCCGTCGCGCCAAAGGAGATTGCTTTCTTGGCACAACTGCCCCACACGCGTAGCGGCAAGATCATGCGACGACTTCTGAAGGCCCGCGAATTGGGGCTGGCGGAAGGCGACACGTCGACGCTGGAGGGCGCAGGATGACAATCGACCATCCCGCACCTCTGCCGCCGTCCGGCGCCGTTCCCTATGAGAAAGACTTCTCGCTCCGGTTGTTGCGCGACATGCTGCGTGTGCGACGGTTAGAGGAGAAATGCGCCGAACTTTACGGCGCCGGCATGATTCGCGGCTTTTTGCATCTGTATATCGGCGAAGAGGCAACCGCAGTGGGCGCGCTTCATGCGCTCGCTTCCGACGACAACATCGTCGCGACGTACCGTGAACATGCACATGCGTTGGTACGCGGTATGGACATGGGTGTGCTCATGGCGGAAATGTATGGCAAGTACGAAGGCTGCGCCCACGGACGAGGTGGATCGATGCATCTCTTCGATCGAACGAGGCGGCTGTTCGGCGGCAATGCAATCGTCGGCGGCAGTCTACCCCTCGCTGTCGGACTGGCCCTTGCGCAAAAGATGCAGGGCAGCCAGGGCATCACCGCATGCTTTTTTGGCGACGGCGCAGTAGCCGAAGGCGCCTTTCATGAATCGATGAATCTCGCTGCATTGTGGAAATTGCCCATTCTTTTCTGCTGCGAAAACAACCTGTACGCAATGGGGACGGCTATCGAGCGAAGCCAGTCACAGACGGATCTCTGCGCCAAGGCCGCTGCATATAACGTTCCGGCGCGCAGCGCGGATGGAATGGATGTCGTGTCGGTACACGACGCCACGAGCGAGGCCGTCGCGTGTGTACGAACCGCACAGAATCCGCTCTTTCTCGAATTCAGGACCTACCGGTTCCGCGCGCACTCGATGTACGACGCCGAACTGTACCGCCAGAAGGCTGAGGTCGAGCAATGGAAGACGCGCGGTCCGATCCACACCTTTACCGCCCGTTTAAAGGACGAGGGTAAGTTATCTGAGGACGAGTTCCTCGCGCTTGACGCAGCGGCTCTGGCGGAAGTCGAGCATGCCGTGGCATTCGCGGAGGCGGGCACATGGGAGCGTGCCGAAGATCTCCTGACCGATCTCTACACGGCAACGGGGCAGACGACATGACCCGCCATCTGACGTTCCGGGAGGCCCTGCGCGAATCGCTGCGCGAAGCGCTTACGAATGACCGTCGCGTATTCCTGATGGGCGAAGACGTGGGAAGGTATGGAGGGACCTACGCTGTGTCGGCTGGACTTCTCGAGGAATTCGGGCCCGAGCGTGTTCGCGACGCACCGCTGTCGGAACTCGGCTTCACGGGCGCGGGCATCGGAGCTGCCTTGGGCGGCATGCGGCCCATTGTCGAAATCATGACCGTGAATTTCAGCTTGCTGGCGCTAGACCAGATCGTCAACACGGCGGCACTCTACCACCACATGTCGGGTGGACAATTCTCCGTGCCACTCGTGGTGCGTATGGCGACAGGCGCCGGCCGTCAGGTCGCGGCGCAGCATTCGCACAGCTTTGAAGGCTGGTATGCGGGCATTCCAGGGATCAAGGTGATCGCTCCCGCGACCATCGAGGACGCTCGCCATATGCTACAAGCCGCGCTCGCCGACCCGGACCCGGTGCTGATCTTCGAACATGCGGGGCTATACAACCTGGAAGGTGATATGCCCGACATCGAGCGCGTCGACATCTGCAGCGCGAAGGTCCGGCGCGAAGGCAAGGATGTGGCGATCCTGAGCTATGGCGGCTCATTGCGCAAGGCACTGGATGCTGCGCAGGCGTTGACGAAGGACGGCTTCAATGCCGAAGTCGTGGACCTGCGCGTGTTGAGGCCGCTTGACGATGAGACGATCATGCGCTCGGTGTCGAAGTGCAGGCGAGTGGTCATTGTCGATGAATGCTGGCGCAGCGCAAGCATTGCGAGCGAGATCATGGCGCGCCTCGTCGAACAGGTCTTTTACGAGCTGGACGCACCGCCCTGCCGCGTATGCTCCGAAGATGTGCCTATTCCCTATGCGCGCCATATGGAAGAGGCGGCATTACCCCAGGTCGACAGGATCGTCCGCGCGGTGAAACAATTGTTTGCGTGACCGCTTACGTAACGCAGGCAGGAGGACGCATGATCGAGTTCACGTTGCCTTCGATGGGAGCCGACATGGACGAAGGCACGCTCCTCGAATGGAAGATAAAGCCCGGTGACGCGGTCACCAAAGGTCAGATCGTGGCCATCGTCGACACCAGCAAAGCGGCCGTCGATATCGAAAGCTGGTATGAGGGAACGGTATACGAACTGATCACGGAGCCCGGCGAGAAAATACCCGTGGGCACGCCGATGGCAATTTTTCTGGAGCGCGGCGAATCCGCGTCAGAACTGAAGAAGCGAACGGGAGCGATATCCGCGGCGGGCTCCCCGCTGTCTGTCGATGCCGTTGCGCAGCGCCGCAAGGTTTCACCTGCGGCGCGCAAGCACGCTCACGAATGTCATGTCGACCTCGACAGCGTCGTGGGTAGCGGGCCGGGCGGTTCGGTGACATACGACGACGTAGAACACGCCAGGCGCGGCGCCGCGGACATCAGGGCTGCGCCTGCCGGCGACAGGCTTGCAGCGATGAGAACCGTGATCGCGAGTGCGATGGAACGCTCGAAACGGGAAATTCCTCACTACTACGTCAGCGAAACGATCCCGCTCGGAACAGCGCTCAAATGGCTTCAGGCCGAAAATGCGAGACGCTCGATCGATGATCGGGTCTTGCTTGCAGTCCTGTTACTCAAAGCGGTGGCCGTAACGCTGAAACGTTTTCCGGAACTCAACGGCTTCTATCGTGCAGGCTCATTCCTTTCAGCCAGCAAGACTCACGTCGGGGTGGCGATCTCATTGCGCCACGGAGGTCTCGTCGCGCCAGCCTTGCTCGACACCGAGACCAAGACGTTACTGCAACTCATGCGGGAACTGGCCGATCTCACGAAACGTTGCCGCGCCGGCTCTCTGCGCAGCTCCGAACTGTCAGAGGCCACCATTACCGTGACGAATCTCGGCGATCAGGGAACCTGCGAAGTGTTCGGCGTCATTTACCCACCACAGGTTGCGCTGGTCGGATTTGGCCGCGTCATCGAACGTCCGTGGGCACATAATGGCGAAGTCACGATACTCCCCACAGTGACAGCCACGCTGTCGGCCGACCACCGGGTGTCCGACGGCCACCGTGGCGCGCTCTTTCTTCTTGAACTGAGCGATGCCTTGCAACATCCTGAGGAGCTCGATCGATGAATCACCCCGACATTCGTGCCATCGTGCTGGGCACGCTTCAGACGATCGCGCCCGAGGTAGACATCACGGCATTGCGCGACGATCGCCCGCTGCGCAAACAAGTCGATCTTGATTCGATGGACTGGCTCAACTTCCTGACAGGTCTTCACGAGAAGCTTCGTGTCGACATACCCGAAGCCGATTACGGGCGCCTCGTCACGCTTGCCGATGTCATCGCGTATCTGGAAGCAGCGCGTAAGGTCCAGTAGCGATGTCCGGAGGGGATGCGCTGCAGCGAAAGACCCGTCTTTCCTTTCCGGTCATACGGACCTCACGCGTGCAAAGGCGTCTGTACGCTACCGGACGCCTCGCGATTCTGCTCGTTGCGCAGGATGTTGGTCAGCAGAACCCACTCGCGCCCGAGCGCTGTGATCACATCGTCGAGAGACAATATCCCTACGATGTCGCTACCATTTCTGATCGCCGCCAACCGGCGCACGCCGTGGCTTGCCATGGTCTGCATCGCCTCCGTGATGTCCGCGTTCACGTCGATAGAGAGAATGTGTGGGCTCATCACGTCGCCTACTCGCACAGTGATGGGCGACGATCCGGTGCAAACCGACTGCAATACGATGTCCCGGTCGGTGATGACGCCGAGTATGCGGCCTGAGCCGTTGCCTTCCGATACGACCAGTGCGCCGACATGCTGGTCTCGCATCTGCACGGCCGCCTCCTGCAGACTGCAGGTTGCTGGAATATGCACCACGCCTTGTGAATGGAATTCACTGACTTTCATTGCAATCTCCTGGAACTCGCGACGCCACACTTGCAAGCGTGAGAGGCATCGCCTGTCATGACTCTGATATCCGCGCGATGCCGTCAACCCCGGGCGGCCCGCTTGACGCCATGCGTTATTGCCGGCTCCAACGCGCACGCAGCACGCCCTCGCCGTCGCGGTACTCGATGGAAAGGTGTCCGTGATGTGCGCGAACGAGCGCTTCGGAAAGCCTTCGTAACGTGTGAGGGCCGGTAGTCGTCACTCGAATTCCTTCCGCCTCTTCTTCAATGTTCATCAATCGTTCCAGAGCATGACGCTTCTCTTCATTTGCAGACTCGTGCCGCAGGAGTGACACAACCTCATCGTGATGTGCAACGAGGTACGCTCCCGACTCCAGCCATAGCTCGCCTGCGGGTGCGTGTTCAAGTATCCGTCGGCAAGCTGGGCAAACCAGCTGACTTGTGTGTTCCGCGTTTGCACTCCACGTCCAACGTCCATTTTCATACACGGCGCCACACTCCCGGCAGCCCGTGCCTCCCTGCACACGAGCCGGCGAGCGATAGCTATCGGTCGTATGTGGCTGGTATCGTTGGTCTCGCCGCATCGTCGACGCGCTCCGGCTACGAGAATCTGTCATGATTGGCCTCCAGATGAAATTTCCGTGAACTGCACAGCGCGTTCTTCCAGTCTGTTTCGCTGATCAGATGAACTATCTTCGATCATCTGCGCCCTCCTTGATTGACCGATATCAACCCACATCTCATCTCGTCTACGCGCTTTTGCGGCAACCTTGCATAGCGGTGATCCAGCCGTTCTGCACCCGGTAAGACTATGGAGCAAGCGCATAGTCCAGCCCAGGCCATCACGTCCGCTCACGCGCGGTGCTTCAGTTCAAAGTGCGGTTGCCGCCCCGTCACGAGCGACACCTCCGACAGCAACGCGCACGCCGAATCGAGCAGATCGTCCAGCGAAACGACGCCAACCAGTTCCCCGGCTTTGTCGACAACCGGCATCCGTCGGATCGCATGCAAACGCATCCGCTTCGCGACCTGCCAAACGTCCTCCCAGTCATAGGAGACAACGAGCGGAGAAGACATCACGTCGTGAACGAACAGTTTGGCCGCATCGACTTCTCGTGCGAGAACCTCGATAACGATGTCCCTGTCGGTCAGTATTCCCCGCGGGCGCACCTGGCCTTCCTGCGTCGCCTCGACGGCAACGATATCGCCGACATGATTGGCGCGCATGATCTTGCATGCCTCCAGGACAGTCGTCCCCGAGGGGCACGTAATTACCTCTCTCGTGCAAATATCGCCGGCTTTCATACCTGCTCTCCTGGTTCGGTGGCAGTCGGTGTGATGTATTCAGCCTAGCCGGGCGAGCCAAGCCGGCTTTGATCGATGTCATGCAGGCGGAGAATGTGCGCCGTTGAACATCTCGCCGAGGGCAGCGATGAACGCGTCGAGCCGAGCGGGATCGAGCCCGTCGATGCCCGCGGCAGCCAGCCTTCCGTTCCCGCCAAACTGCCTGCACAGGCGGTCGGCGCCGCACGGGGCATTCAAAGGCGCCCGCACGCTGACGACATACTTGCCATCTCGCCGCGGCACGAGGACAGCATGGCCGCGTGAAGGCTCGCGTCTTGCCATGAGGTTGGCGAATTCGCCTCGCACGCGACGCGCCCACGCGGCGTCCGGCAGCACGCACGCCGACACGGTCGCCAGCCGCTGCACCGCCGCGTGCCGCGAAGCAGAGTCGATATCTTCCCTGCGTGCCAGCGTCAGGCGGCACGGCAGACGGGTGGCGGCGATGAAATCCAAAGGGTTAGCGAATGGTTGAATGTCCTGATACATGGCGACAGGGTCGACGATCAGGTCGGCGATGCTCTCTCCATACGCGTTGTAGTTGATCGCTTCGCCCAGTTCTCGCAGCCGCCGTTCGTCAGCATCTGGCAGCCCACTAGCGATTGCGGCCTGATGCGCCGCATGCACCTGATTGTCGCCGTAAGCCGCCACCACTGCCCACAATCTGTACTCGCCCCGAAGATATCGATTCACGATCAAACCGGTGCAGGTATCGGCCGATGTATCGATATGCGCGACCAGCCGGGCATCGTGTGGAATGCGGCCCGGAAAGTGATGATCGAAATATTCGATGTTGACGCCGCGATCGAGCAGCGACACGAGCGAAGCGCGGTTTGCATCGAGAGAGACGTCCAGCACGGTGACGCTGTCGCCGGCTTGGGCATGCACACGACCCAGCAGGCAGACATCACGCTTGACTCCCGTGACGAGTTGCGCGTCGACAGGATGCTTGAGCCTCAGCTGATGCAGCGCGCAGATTCCGTCGGCGTCGCCGTTGAACACATCGAAGTAAGTCACCTGTTACTCCTTGGAGAAAGTATCCGGCATCGGCGCCTGCATACCCATTTGGAATGCGTCCGCGCACTGTCGCGCATGGGCCGACCCTAACTCCAGATAGGCCAACGCACGCTTGCGCCAGCGCCTCACACGTTTGATCCCTGGTTCGAGGAGATGAGCCGCGGCCAGTCTTGCTCTAACGGTTGCGCGCATGCTTTGATAGAAATGCAGCAGGCGCTTATCGACGGGATCGTGCATCGACGCGCCATACGCAGCGAGTAGCGCGTTGCCGACCGTGAGGGCGCCCAGGCGCTCGCATTCGAGCGCGAGAAATCCCACCTCATCGAGGGTATCGATCGTGCGCAACCGCTCTGAAAATTCGAGGCAATCGATGATCGCAACGGGTCGTGTCAGGCAAACGTGTTCAGGACGCAAGTCGCCATGACACTCCCTGATCCAGCCGTGCGCGACACGCGATTCGAGCCGGTCCGTCAGACCGGCCAGCAGCGCGCGCTGTATGTCGCACAACTGCCGCACCTCAGCGGACCGACGGCTCATGATGCGGGCAAGTACCGACTCGTTGCGGGCGATCTCTGACAGAAAGCGCGCTCGGTAAGCGGACCCGCTCAGGCTTGATCCAGGCAACGTGCGATAGAACGCGCTGAGCTTTCGAACAATCCTTGCAGTATCGGACTTGTGGACCGCGCCCCGCGCAAGCGCGCAGTCAAGCATTAGTCCGGCTGGCAACCGCCGCATCTTGAGTAGCCAGTCGACCACTTTTCCCGATCCGCCGACGCGCATCGCACCGTAGCCGCAGACGGTCAGAGGAACGACGCCTAGATAAACTGATGGCGACAAACGGCGGTTCAAACGAAGCTCCATCTCGCCGTTTCGTTTTCTTGCAGCAATGCTGCGCAAATCGATTGCGTCGGAGCGGCGGGGCTTCTTGAGCTTCCACGCATGACGGGCGGTGAGGAAGACCCATGACAGATGCGTCTCGATCACCTCTACCCGACAGGTCCGGTCAGGCCATGCGGTACGCTCACGAAGTCGTGCAATCTTCTGCTGAGACGACACACCGCCTGCAACGCCTTGCTCTCGCTCGGGTTTGAACCTGAGCTTCTGCCTGCGAAAACCAGCGCCCCCTGCCTTCATCGCATCAGTCATCCGTGTCTCAACGTCGCGGCAGTTCATCGTCCGCTGTCAGCATGGCGGCGTCTATACAAAAGGCCTCTCGGCGCTTTCCTCGCGTTTGAGCCAGCCGGCCGCCGGTTCGAGCGGCTCGAGGGCGCTGGTTTCGTCGAGGTGAAAGAGCGCATCGAACTGTGACGCGAGCGACGCTTCGAAATAGTGACTTTGCCGCTCTGTTTGAGGCAGGTACAGGACGCCGATTGCCCGCTCGAGCAAGGGTTCGTCAAGCGTGCGCGCGCCGTCGTCCTGCATCGGCAGAAAGAAGCGGTCGTAGCCAGTGGCGTGGAAGAGATGCTCCCAGCTATCGGGTAGCGCCGGACGAACCCATTTCTGCTCGACTTCGCCCTCCCAGTGCGAAGCCGCCGACACATGCCCGGTATACGTCGTGAATCCGATCAGCAACGCCCGATGTTGCGCGTTCTCGCGCACGATCTGACCGAGGTTCCACTCACCTCGGCGACGCGATTCCGTTGCGCGAGCATCGCCGAGATGCGAGTTGTGCGCCCAGACGACCACCTTGCCGCTGCCGCCTCGACGCAGGCGGTAGCGCACCAGCGCGAACAGCGTACTGGCCATATGGGCGTCACGCAGATTCCAGGTGTTCAGCCGGCTGCTGAACATCCCACGGTAGTATGCTTCGGCGTTGACGACGACCTGTGCATTCTGTTCCGCGAAGAACTGTGCGTCGAGCGCGTCGGTGCCGTCGCGCGCGAGATAGTCGAATTCGTCTGCGCGCAACTGGACGAGTTGCCGCACCGCGCCCGCCTGAGCGGCAGGCCGCACGCCAAGCGCCGCCGCGTAGCCATAGGCCTGCGGCTCCCGCACATGGTCCAGCGCCGTGTAGCGCTCGCGCGCCAGCGCCGCCTCTGCAGGGTCCACACCTTCGAGATAGCGGATTACCGCGTCCGCGGAACGGTAGAGACTGTAGAGATCGAGACCATAAACGCCCACCCGCTTGCCCCGCGGCCGCGTCGCGTTGACTGCGCGCAGCGCCGCAATAAAGTCGCGTACCTCCCGGTTGCGCCACATCCAGACGGGAAAGCGATCGAAGTCATCAAGCGCGGACGCCGCGTCGTCCGTCCCCTCTCCTTGCACGAAACGGTCGACGCGCCATGCGTCGGGCCAGTCGCCTTCAATGGCGACGGTGTCGAAACCACACTCGGTGACAAGGCGCAGCGTGATTTCCGCGCGCATGCGATAGAACTCGGCAGTGCCGTGGGTCGCTTCGCCTAACAGCACGAGGTCACGGCCCCGCGCCATTTCCACCAGTGCGTCATAGTCCGTGAGTTCGCCGTTCAGGCGCTGTCCTAGCGCGCGCACGGCAAGGAATGGTGTTTTGGATGGCTGCATGATGAGGCCCTCCATAAATTACGTGAAAGTGGCGCGGCGACAGTGGACCCGCCAAAGCGATACGGCTTGTGCGCCACGCCAGCCGATATGCCCATCAATCCGGATCGCCCTCCGGCGAGGACACACGCGCGCCGTTGCCGCTCCCGGCGTTCTGTTGACCGTCTCGCGCGGCGGCGAGGCAGGTCCGAACCTCTTCGTCGCCCGTCTGCGTGAAGTCGGCGTAGAACTGGCCGATGCCCATGAACCAGTCCGGCTGCATCACGCAGACAAAGTCGTCCGCAATCGACTGGAAACAGGCTTCGGCTCCTGCCGGGCACACGGGCACCGCGACGACGATCTGCTTTGGGTGCCGGGTGCGCAGTGCATTGAGGGCGGCGTGCATCGTTGATCCCGTCGCCATGCCGTCGTCCACGACGATGACCGTCTTGTCCTCAACGGCAGCGGGCGGCAGCCGCCCCCGGTAGGCCGACTCCCGGCGATCGAGCTCGATTCGCTCCCGCGCGATCGCCTCCAGGAGCTGCTCCTCGCTCACAGGGACAGCGCGCAGCACCGACTCGTTGAGATAGATCGCGTCGCCCGTCGCGATGGCGCCCATCGCAAGCTCAGGGTTATGCGGCGTGCCGAGTTTGCGCACGAGAAGCACGTCGAAGGGGCAGCGCAACGCCTGCGCCACCTCGTAACCGACAGGAACGCCGCCGCGCGGCAGCGCCAGCACGACAACATCATTGCGTCCCGCATAACGCTCCAGCAGGGCTGCGAGCTGCTTGCCCGCGTCGGTGCGATTCTGGAATAAGTCACTCATATATCGATGTCCACTCGGCGATGCGCCGCCCCTCCGGACGATGCAAGGTAGCCCAAAGCGCACGCGGTGCCGCGAGGTTCGGCGTTCAGGATGACGGGGCAGTCAGCCAGCGTACAAACCAGCTAACGGCAAGGCGCGTCACCTCGTCAAGCGCGCCGGGTTCCTCAAACAGATGCGTGGCGCCGGCCACGATTGCGATGTCATGCTCGCAGGTCAGTTGCACGGCGGCCTTCCGATTCAATCTAATGACCTCTGCGTCGAGTTCGCCGACGATCAGCAGAGTCGGCGTGGAGACCAAGTCGAGCGCCTCGCGCGCGAGGTCTGGCCGCCCGCCCCGCGACACGATCGCGTCCACGATGCTCCCTTCCGCCGCCGCGACCAGTGCTGCCGCGGCGCCTGTGCTTGCGCCGAACAGCCCCACCCGTAGCGACGCGACGTCCGCCCTCTGCCGCAGCCAGACAAGCGTTGAGCCCAGCCGGCGCGCCAGCAGCGGGATATTGAAACGGTATGTCGCGTCGACCTCGTCGTGCTGCTGCTCTTCGAGCGTCAGCAGATCGAAAAGCAGCGTTGCCAAACCCGCGCGCTGCAAGCCCGCCGCCACCTGCCGGTTTCGCGGGCTGAAGCGGCTGCTACCGCTGCCGTGCGCGAACACGACGACCGCACGCGGGTTATCGGGGATATCCAGGATTCCGCCGAGCTTTACGTAATCAACGGGAATCTCCACCTGCAGCGTTTGCATCTGTCTCTCCTAAGATCACCGTGCTCCGCAAGGGCGCCGCGTGCGATAACCCGCGAGCATGCCCCATAGCACACGACGGCGTTGCCTGCTACGTGAACCATCGTATCTGCTGCCTGCTTGCGTCGCCTTCGATCAACGGTCCAGCGCGGACGGCGAGTGATGCCGTGTGCTCACGGACGGCCGGGCGAGCGGTCGCCGGGTCGCCGTGCCGCTGCGTCAGCACTGGCCGACGACCGATCGCGTATGCCCAGAACGAGCGCCTTTATCGCAGCCGCGATAATTGCGACGATGCACAGCATGACCAACCACAACATGAGGACATAGCCGATCAGTCGCCAGAACTCGCCGACGCGCCGTTGAAGCACCCAGGTCTGGTACGAGGCAGCATCGTCAGCCGCATTGGAAAAAGAGGTGCGATACATAAAGAAGGCCAGGCAGCGATCGCTTTCCGGGAGTGCCGCAGCGAGGCGGGAACCGGCCGGCAACGCACGTACTGCGGCGCACTCCGGCGCGTTCATACCCGCCACGACACCCGCGTCTACCGGGAAGTCGTAGATCGCGCCGAGCCAGGTGGTACCGATGGCGAGTATCAGGCACACGCACGCGCCATGAACACATCGGCGAAGCCAGTTACGCCAGCGATGCCGAACAGGACGGCCAGCTTTGTCCATCGGAAATCTCCCATACCGTCGCATGGCCTGGCAGACAGCAGCGTGGGGAATTCACGGCTCCGGCACCAGCACAGGCCTTGTGCCGAAGGCATTAGCGGCACGAGACGGAATAATTGAAATCCTCGTCCGTCCTCTGCCCCATCGGATTGACATCGATCAACCATAGGGCGATGACCTGGATCAACGCTTAGGTCGCGCCGACGTCCAGGCGGTGTTCTCAAACCGGGTTCTGCATGAGCGCAGGACCCAGGCGCCCAGCGTGCCGGCCGTGTCGCCACTGCCCCGCCAGGCGCGCAAAAGCGCGCCGCGTTCGCGATTGACATAGATCAAGCACGCTGCCCACTAACCGGCCACGATGTGGACCAAACGCACGCTCACGGCCGGATACCGGTTGTGAACCGCTCACGGGAGTCTTCATGATGAACAGCGCGCCGATGCTTTTTTCACCGCCAGGCAGTCACGCGTACGCGCAGCGCGTGGCTAGCGCGCTCGGCGTTGCGTTGGCCGATCACGAGTGGCGCCCTTTCGAGGACGGCGAACACAAGATGCGCCCGCTCGAAAGCGTGCGCGGTCGCGACGTGTACGTGATTCATTCGCTTTACGCCGAGCCCGGCCATACCGTGAACGACAAGCTGTGTGAACTGCTCTTTTTCGTGGGAGCACTGGTCGACGCCTCTGCTGCACGCGTGAGCGTTGTCGCGCCTTACCTCTGCTACGCGCGCAAGGACCGGCGTTCGCAGACACGCGATCCCGTGACCACGCGCTACGTTGCGCAGCTGTTCGAAGCCGTGGGCGCAACACGCTTCGCCACGCTCGACGTCCACAATCTGGCGGCCTATCAGAACGCGTTTCGCATTCCCACCGAGCATCTCGAAGCGAATGGGCTGCTCGCGCAGTGGTTTGCGTCGCGCCTGCGCGACACTGCCTTGACCGTCGTTTCACCCGATGCAGGCGGCGTGCGGCGCGCGGAAGACTTTCGCGTGCGGCTTTCGAAGCTTCTCGCTCGCCCCGTGGAAGCGGCGTTCGCCGGGAAGCTGCGTGCCGGCGGCAGCATCGCGGCAAAGCCGGTCGTCGGCGACCTGGAAGGGCGATGCGCGATCATCGTCGATGATCTGATCGGCTCTGGCACAACGATCTCGCTGGTCGCCGGCCACTGCCGTGCTCTAGGTGCGACCGAAATTCACGCTGCGGCGACCCATGGACTTTTCCTGGCCAATGCGTGCGAAAAACTCGGCGACGGCATGCTGACGAGCGTTGTCGTGACCGACAGTGTCGCGCCATGGCGTGTTCCCGACGGCTCCTTTCTGGAGCGACTCACCGTGCTCGACAGCGCGCCGCTGATTGCCGAAGCGATAACACGCATGCACGTGGACGCCGCGTAAAACGTGAGGCGCGCGCAGGCGCGTCACCGTCACCCAGAATCGCGCGTGGCAACCGAACGCCAGGGCGCGCACACACATCAGTGCAGAACAGTGACGCGTCCAGTCACCACCGCGGTAAGCCGTAAAACTCGTTGATACGATCCATCTCGCCGCTCTTTTGAGCTTGCTCCAGTTCCTGCCTCACCTGTGCTCGTGTTTTCTGTCTATTGCCTGACATTTCGGCGGGAGCCAGCGCCCCGCCGCGAGATTCCGCGGCCATACCTTCAGGCGACTGCACGGCCGAAGGCACCGCGTTCGCGCTCTGCGCGTGAACCCCAATTGGAAAACCAAGCAACGTGGCCACCGCCGCGGATATCGCTACGAATCTCAGACTGAATACAAGAAGCATGGCGTGCTCCACTCGCATTGAAGATGCGTTGCCCGAGCGCTTCCAACCTGGCGGCCAAAGACTTGTCGGTCGCACCAGCGATGCCGTCCATCCGCCCGTCGGAAGCAGTCGATTGCGCTTATCATTGCCTCGTTCCGACACATGCAAATCCGGCCGTCGTTCGGGCGTTCACGCCTATGGCAGTGATCTTCGTTCCCGACACGATGACCTCAATGTTTGCCGATTCCTCAGTGCCAAGCGCGCACGACGCGTCATCAAACGGGTCACGCTCGCAGTAGCGGCAGGCCCCGAGTCTGGAAAACGATGGCAGCATTATCTATAAGCGTGTTACCGCTCACGCCGAATGTTCCTTCGAGCATGCTGCCTACCGTCGGGAGTCAAAGTCCGACGGATTTCTGGATGGTGCCAAAGACTGCTCCCGTCGCGCTTGCCCGCCCTGCGGATAAGCGAGCCATTGACCCGCCAGTGCCGCATTCCGTCTCGCATCGCTGACCCGGTCGCTGATGGCAGTCCGCAGACCGGAGTCATCGTCGCCACTCAGATTGAGCAGACGTGAAGCAAGGGTGGCTTCTTCCATGAGCAAATCATACAAGCCGGCAATCGCCTTTTCTCTCATTTGCGCCTGCTCCTCAAGTAGGCATCGGGCTGAGAATGCGTGCCCAGCACGGCACCTGAAACGTATCATCCTGTCGTCACGCACCTCAAAGAGCGCACTGCCGCAAGCCGGACAGCGAAACCCGGAAGGTGCACTAAGCTTCTCAAACCGCGACCACTCTGCCAGATTCAGCTCGCCAGCCGCGATACGAGTTTCAACTTCGATAAGTGGGTTGGCAGCCGGGACTTGTGAGCCGACGTCGTCGCTCGCGAGATCAACCAGAATCGCGCCCATTTTCGACAGCGTGCAGCAATGGTCGATGGACACATGCGCGTGCGCGCTACGCGGCATCGACGGCGCCACGGCTTCGGCATGATCCTGCACGATCGCGACACCGCCCCGGTCCTTGACGGCCATGAGACCAGCGGTGCCGTCGTCCAGATGCCCAGTCAGGATCACACCTACGACGGCCGCTCCGTATGCGCTGGCAGCAGATCGGAACAGCGGATCTATCGCGGGGCGAACGTGATTCTCGCGCGGGCCTCGCGACAGGCACACATATCCGCGCTGCAAGAGCATGTGCCGGTCTGGAGGTGCCACATAGACCTTGCCGCGTTCGAAGATCTCCATGTCACGCGGGTGCGCGGCCGGCAGAGATCCTGCCCTGCCGAGAATCCGCGGCAACCCTCCCAGGCTACTGGCGGCGATGTGCTGCGCGACAAACACCGGTGCTGGAAAGTCCGCGGGGAGCTGTGCAATCAACGCGGAGATGGCCTCGATGCCGCCTTGCGATGCGCCGATGACAAAGATACGTCCTTTCATCATTCGCTCCAGCCATATGGGCCGAAGCAATCATCATCCCGTCGATGCAAGACGCGCGGTTGATATACATCAAGCCGTTAGTGCACTGAGCGGGAAGACTATCGGGGCGCTTTTATGGAATCGTCTGTACGACCGCGCCGCTAATGGGTATGACGACGTGCGCAATCCCGAGGGACATCCCTACATCGCCCTAGTACTGGTGCAACCAGAGTCCGGCGTCCCACGCTTCAGCAATACGTCGAAAAAAATGACTTCGCCTGTTGAAGAGCAGGGCGCCGATTCGCAGCGGTGCGCCTGCACGCCATAAAAACGTGTGTCGTGCATGGCTACGCCTACATCGTACTTTTCAGGCAACCACTTTAGTAACGGTCCTCCCTCAGCCGGCGCCTGTTGCCATCGGCCAGCAGACCCGACGGCCTATCGGCAGCGATACCGTCGTCCGTATAGAAGACTGAAAGGTGATTGCCGATTATTTCGTCTGCCGAATAGCCCTTTGCGTGCTGCGCGCCGGCGTTCCACTTGTCACGTTGCCGGGGGCCCCGTCATAGGCTGCGCATAGAGTGATCAGCGCCTGTTCAGAAATAGATGCGTCAATTCTGGATCATATCGAGCAGATCATTACTAACTTACTGCCTGTCATTCAAAAACACTAACTCGGTGGATAAACTTACCCACGCGGCCGCCGACAAGGGCGAAGGCAACCAAGAGCAAGCTGCCCTGGACGGACGATCACAGCACAGCGACATCACATGAATGGTTTGGCTTTCCGAGGAGTTAAACCATGAGCATCGATGAACTCGAAGTTCAGGAATTGCTTCACATCGAGGCGGTGTTGACACGCCTGGAAAACCTCAACATCGCAGGTTGTACTTCGGAACATCGGTTCATCACCGATCCCGCCTACTGGCACAGACGGCTTATGGACACGTGCGCGGGCGGCAGCTCAGCGCAGCTCATAACAAAAAAGCAGGAACTGCTCGAGCGTCTATCGGCGATATCGCACCGCCTGAGGAGAATGGATGCACAACCTTAGAGTTCAGTACAACGGCCATTCTCTCCAGCCCCTGGCGGCCTACGAGAGCGGCGAATATGTCGCGATGTTTATCGTACAGTCGCCCGATGGCAGGGAAAGAGCATCGCCCGTACTCGGCAGTTTCGAGAGCCCGGCCGACGCAAGGCAGTTCGCCCTTGAACGCGGCATGGCCGAGGTTGACCGCGCATGTCGTCACACGTAGGCCCATGAATTCCCGCGAGCCTGCAAGGCATCCGGAGTGCCGACACGTCAGGCAGGCGCGCGTGGCCGCACATCGCCAGAATCGGTGACGCGACACTCGACAGGAGGAAGGGACGTGATCAAGGTTTTGCTGGCAGATGACCACGCGGTGGTACGCGACGGTTTGCGCCAGGTCCTGCTTCACGCCAGCGGATTCGAAGTCGCTGGTGAGGCGTGTGACAGCGCAACTACCCTCGAGATGGTGCGCTCCGTCAGCGCAAATGTACTCCTGCTCGATCTGTCGATTCCCGGGCGCAACGGCATCGAGCTCATCAGGCAGATCAAGGACGAGAACCCTTCCCTGCGGATCCTGGTGCTGACCATGCACGCGGAACATCAATACGCCTCCCGGGCCTTCAAGGCTGGCGCGTCGGGTTATCTGACCAAGGAAAGCGCGAGCCAGGAGTTGCTCAAAGCGATAACGAAAATCGCGTCCGGTGGAGTGTATGTGAGCCTGGCGATGGCCGAGCGGTTCGCTCAGAACCTGAATGAACCGGCGGAGGCGATGCCACATCAACGGCTGTCCGACCGCGAGTCTGATGTCTTCAGACGAATTGTCGAAGGCCAGAGCACCACGGATATCGCACATGAGTTGTGCCTCAGCGTGAAGACGGTCAGCACGCACAAGGCGCACATCATCGAAAAAATGCAGGCCGCGAACGAAAGCGCGCTCATCCGTTACGCGGTCCGGCACAAACTCTTCGACGACGAACTGGACGCCTAACTAGCAAGCCGGGTATCCGGCGTATGCAGGTGGATGCGTGCGTGACTCGCCACTCAGTACGAAGAACTAACTTATTGCAGCTTGGAGGTCCATCGCGATTCTGATGTCAGCAGCGACAGCGGTTGCATCGGAAGTTCCGGCGCGTTGACGCGTCCGTTAGGATGCGGCATCCAGGAATGATGCCATCACCTCCATTTTGTATGGCAAGCAGCAAGGCGCGTCAGTTCGCCGCTTTCGTCGAAGAATGTCTCTCGCCCGAATTCGCACCGACTCTTCTTTCTGCATGAACAGTCAAGCACAGTCTCTTTCAGCACATGCAGATTCCGGGATGTCCGGCTTTCCTCCAGGCTGCGGATAAAAGCGGTGCCACCTGTAACGGCCTGAACGCCGCGTTGCCGGGGGACCCCCGGCAGGTTCGGGGCAACGTCATTGAACAGCGCGTTTCGCGCTTCGCTTGCGGGTCTTCTTCGGCGATGTATCCGGCACGATCCGCGCCATCTTCTCCATCAGCTCGTCGTGCTCCTCGCGCAGCACTTCGATAAACGCGGACGCCAGCCGCTCGCGCGGCCGATGCGGTGGAAACAGCAGATACATCGGGAACATCACCGCCGGCGAGAACGGCCGGATCGCGATGTCAGGGCCGGCGAAGTCCAGCGCCACGCCCGGATGCGCGAGCGTCACGCCCATGCCGCAGCGCACCAGCTCGCAGCAGATCGCTGTGTATTGTGCCTCGATCGCGAGCTTGCGTTCGACGCCCGCACGCAGGAACACCTCGTCCATCTGCGCGCGCGTGCCGTCGCCGTGACACAGAGAGATAAACGACTCGCCTTCGAGATCGGCAGGCTTGATGACATCCTTTGACGCAAGCCGGTGCGCTGCGGGCATCACGCACACGGCGGCGACCTTGGAGAGCATTTCGACATCGCAATTCGATGCCTCACTGATGTACACCGCCACGCCCAGATCGCAGAACTGCGACGCCGTCCAGTGATTCACCGTGCCCGACGTGTTGACATGCAACGACACGGTCACACCGGGATGTAGCGCCTGAAAACGCTTGATCGCATGCGGCACGAGCGTGAGGCCCGCTGAAGGCATCGCGGCGATGCGCAGACGTCCGCTGCCCAGGTTGCGGATCTGCGCAGCGGCATTCGCGAGCCCCTGCAAGCCGACATACGCGCGCTCCACTTCGCGGAAAAACGCCGTGCCCTCGCTGGTCGGAATCAGCCGCACGCCGCTTCGCTGGAACAGCAGCAAGCCGGTCTCGCGCTCGAGCTGCGAGATCAGACGGCTCACATTCGGTTGTGACGTGAAAAGCGCTTTGGCCGCCGCCGTCATCGACCCGGCTACCATCACCGCGCGAAATGCCTCGACATGTTTCAGGTTCATCGGTTTCAACCCATATCAACCATGTATGGATTGCTATTTTATTCGTATTGGACGATATGACCATTGCGGCACAGACTGTGATGCATGGACACGCCACCAGAGCGTCCATTCCCACACTGACTGGAGATCGCCGTCATGCAAGAATCGCTGCGCCGCCGTTGCCGTTCTACGCTCCACGCTCTCGCCTCCGCATTGTCCGTCGTCTGTCTGACCGCTCCGTTGCACGCCCACGCCGAAACCACGCTGTATGTCGCGAACGTCGGCGGCTCGAACGAGCAGCTGTATCGACAGAAGGTCATTCCGCCGTTCGAAAAAGCGCATGACGTGAAGATCGTCTATGTGGCGGGCAATTCGAGCGATACGCTCGCGAAGCTACAGGCACAGAAAGGCCATCAACAGATCAACGTTGCGGTGATGGACGACGGCCCCATGTATCAGGCGATGCAGCTCGGCCTGTGCGCGAAGGTCGAGGATGCGCCCGTGATGAAAGACCTCTACCCGCTTGCGCGGCTCGGCCCGACGGCCGTCGGCGTCGGCATGGTGGCGACGGGCATCGGCTACAACGAAGAGGCGTTCAAGAAGCTCGGCCTGCCCGCGCCCGATTCATGGCAGGCGCTCACCGACAAGCGCCTGAAGGGCAAACTCGGCGTACCGCCCATCACCAACACATATGGGCTGCATACGCTCGTGATGCTCGCGCGTCTGAACGGCGGCGGCGAAAAGAACATCGACCCAGGCTTCAACGCAATGACGAAACAGGTCGCACCCGACGTGCTGTCGTGGGCACCGACGCCTGGCGAAATGGACGGGTTGATGCAGGCCGGCGACGTAATCATCGCGCCGTATGGCAGCGGCCGCGCCGTCGCGTTGCAAAACACGGGCTTTCCGCTCAAGTTCGTGTATCCGAAGGAAGGGGGCGTCGCGCTGCAGGTGGCGGCCTGCGCGCTCGCCGAGAACGCACAGCCCATGCTCTCGCAGGCGTTCATCCAGTATCTGCTGAGCCCCGAAGTGCAGGCGATGCAGGCGCAAGCAATCGGACTTGGCCCCGTCAACAAGACCGTCAAGCTGACGCCCGAGGTCGCGGCGCGTGTGCCGTATGGTCCGGAACAGGTGAGCAAGCTGACTGCAATGGACTGGGCCACGATCAACCAGCATCGCACGGAATGGACGGAGCGCTGGAACCGCTCGGTCGAACGCTGAGCGGCGCAACCGCCTCATAGCCGCTTTAGCCGCTTCACAGTTCCTACGCCCGACTCCGAACAGGACCGACGCCATGACCTTTCTCACCCTGCAAGGCATCTCGAAGCGCTACGGCGATTTCACTGCCGTCGAGCATCTCGATCTGTCCGTCGAACGCGGCGAGTTTCTATCGCTGCTCGGGCCGTCCGGCTGCGGCAAGACGACCACGCTGCAGATGATCGCCGGCTTCATCACGCCGAGCGCAGGCCGCATCACGCTCGGCGGACGCGACATCACGCACGAGCGCCCCGAAAGGCGCGGCATGGGCGTCGTGTTCCAGAGCTATGCGCTGTTTCCGCATATGACGGTGGCGGGCAACGTCGGCTTCGGCCTCGAAATGCGCAACATGAAGCGTGACGAGCGCGCAGTGCGCATCGCCGAAGCACTCGATCTGGTTCGGCTCAAAGGGCTGGACGCGCGTTATCCGAAGGAACTGTCGGGCGGCCAGCGCCAGCGCGTCGCGATTGCGCGGGCGCTGGCGATGCGCCCCGACCTGCTGCTGCTCGACGAACCGATGTCGAATCTCGACGCGAAGCTGCGCGAGGAAATGCACATCGAACTGCGCACGATCCAGAAGCAACTCGGCATCACGACGATCCTCGTCACGCACGACCAGGTCGAAGCGATGACGATGAGCGACCGCATCGCCGTGCTGCACAAGGGGCGCATCGCGCAGCTGAGCACGCCGTTCGATGCGTACGAGCGCCCTGCCACGCCGTTCGCGTCGACCTTCCTCGGCCGCACCAATACGTTGCCGGGCGAAGTGCGGGCGCGCAATCCGCGCTGCGCGGTGGTAGACGTGGCGGGCACCACGCTGCATGTTCCGCACGAAGGCCGCGACGTGGAAGGCGCGGTGCACGTCTATATCCGTCCCGAGAAGGTGCGCCTCGCCAATGGCGATGCACGCATGCAAGGACGCGTGGCGAACCGCGTGTTCATCGGCAACCAGTGGCTGCTCGAAGTCGATACGGCGCTCGGCAAGCTGCATATCGCGCAGCCGAATTACGGCGCGCCGCCGCCCGACGAAGGCCACGAAGTCGGTCTCTCGTTCACCGACGACGACTTGCGCGTGCTGACCCGGGAGAGCGCCCATGGCAACGCTTGAGGACTCGCGCGCAGGCGCCGCGCCGTGGTTGCTGTCGTCGCCCGCGCTGCTGCTGTTCGGCGCCCTGCTGTTCGTGCCGCTCGTGCTGACGCTGCTGCTGTCGTTCCGCGTATTCAGCGACGTGGCGGGCGTCGAGGCCGCATATACGCTCAAGAACTACGCCGAAGTGCTGAGTGATCCGTACTACGGCGAAATCTTCCTGCGCACGGCGGGCCTCGCGCTGGCCGTGACGTTGCTGAGCGTGCTGCTCGGCGTGCCCGAGACGATCGTGCTCGCGCGCATGAAACGGCCCTGGCAGTCGTTGTGTCTGTTGATCGTGCTCGGCCCGCTGCTGATCTCGGTGGTCGTGCGCACGCTCGGCTGGCAGATTCTGCTCGGCAACAACGGCGTGCTGAACAACGCACTGCAAGCCTTTCACATTACTTCCGAGCCGATCCGCCTCGTCTTCACGATGACAGGCATGATCATCGCGCTCACGCATGTGCTGGTGCCGTTCATGGTGATGTCGGTGTGGGCGACGCTGCAAAAGCTCGATCCGCAAGTGGAATGGGCCGGCTTGTCGCTCGGCGGCTCGCCGCTGCGCGTGTTCCGCCGCGTGGTGCTGCCGCAGATCCTGCCCGGCGTGCTGTCCGGCTCGATCATCGTGTTCGCGCTGTCGGCGTCGGCGTTCGCGACGCCTGCGCTGATCGGCGGGCGCCGTCTGAAAGTGGTTGCCACGGCCGCCTACGACGAATTTCTCGGCACGCTCAACTGGCCGCTCGGCGCGAGCATCGCCGTGCTGCTGCTGATCGCGAACGTCGCGATTGTGATGGGTTGCAGCCGCCTCGCCGAACGCCGTTTCAAGCATATTTTCGAGTGACGCCATGAGACAGAACGGATTCTGGGGCCTGCTGTTCAACGCGCTGTTCCTCACTTTCATCCTTGCGCCGCTCGTCGTCGTGATGCTGGTCGCGTTTACCGACAAGGGCTTCATTTCGATGCCTTTCGACGGCGCGTCGCTGCGCTGGTTTCGCGCGATTCTCGAGAACGGCGACATCGTGTCGGCGTTCTGGCTCTCCGTGCGGCTGGCGTTCGCGGCGGCGACCATCGGCGTCGCGCTCGCCGTGCCCGCCGCGCTGGCGATTGCGCGCTACCGCTTCACGGGCCGCGCCGCGCTGATGAGCTTCTTTCTCTCGCCAATGATGATTCCCGCCGTCGTGCTCGGCATCGCGTTCCTGCGCTTCCTGTCGCTGCTGCATCTGAGCGGCTCGTTCTGGGCGCTGGTCGCGACACACGTGATCATCGTGCTGCCATATGCGCTGCGCCTCGCGTTGTCGTCGGCCGTCGGGCTCGACCGCGATGCCGAACGCGCGGCGCTGTCGTGCGGCGCGAGCCGCTTCACCGCGTTTCGCCGCGTCGTGCTGCCGATGATCCGCACGGGCGTCGCGGGCGGCTGGGTGCTCTCGTTCATCCAGAGTTTCGACGAACTGACGATGACCATATTCGTCGCGACACCCGGCACGACCACGCTGCCCGTCGCCATGTACAACCAGATCGCGCAGACCATCGATCCCCTCGTTGCTTCCGTGTCGGCGGTGCTGATCGTCGGCACGGTTCTGCTGATGGTGCTGCTCGACCGCATGGTCGGACTGGACCGCATCCTTATCGGAGAAGCTCGATGAAGCACAACGCTTCCGCCAAACCCGACGTGCTAGTGCTGGGCGGCGGACTGGTCGGTTCCGCCGTTGCCTGGGGCCTTGCGCGCGAAGGCGCGAACGTTACCGTGCTCGATCAGGACGACGGCGCGTTCCGCGCGTCGCGCGGCAACTTCGGGCTGGTCTGGATTCAGGGCAAGGGTTATGGACTGTCGCCGTATGCGCGCTGGTCGCGCAGCTCGGCTACACGCTGGCCCGCGCTCGCCGATGCGCTGCTCGCCGAAACGGGCATCGACGTCGCGCTGCGCCAGCCAGGCGGGTTCCATTTCCTCTTCTCCGAAGACGAGATCGCCGAGCGCGCGAAGCGCCTCAGCACTTTGCAGCGTGAACTGGGCGACTACCCGTATCAACTGCTCGATGCACGCGAAGTGCGCGAGCGTATTCCCGAAGTCGGCCCCGACGTGATCGGCGCAAGCTATACGCCGATGGACGGCCACGTCAATCCGCTCAAGCTGCTGCGCGCGTTGCACGCAGGCATGCAACAGCGCGGCGTGAAGCTCGTGAACAACGAGGAAGCGCTGCGCATCACACCGGAGAACAGCGGCTTCGCGGTGCAAGGCAAGCGCGGCATCTATCGCGCGGCGCGCATCGTGCTCGCTGCCGGGCTCGGCAATCGCGTGCTCGCGCCGCATGTCGGCCTGCACGCGCCCGTCGCGCCAAACCGCGGCCAGGTGCTGATCAGCGAGCGCGTCGCGCCGTTCCTGCACTACCCGACGCTTAACGTGCGGCAAACCGACGAAGGCACGCTGCAGTTCGGCGATTCGATGGAAGAAGTCGGCTTCAACGATTTCACCACGACGCCCGTGCTGTCCGACATCGCGCGGCGCGGCGTGCGCGCCTTTCCGCTGCTGAAGAACGTGCGGCTGGTGCGCACGTGGGCCGCGCTGCGCGTCTACAGCCCGGACGGCTTCCCCATCTACGACGAATCCGCGCGTCATCCTGGCGCGTTCGTCGTCACCTGCCATAGCGGCGTGACGCTGGCCGCCGCGCACGCGCTGCGCATCGCGCCGTGGATCGCCGGCGGCGCGATGCCCGATGAAATCCCCGCGCTGTCGGGCACGCGCTTTCTCGAATCCCCTGCTCTCATTTCCGCTCACTGATTCCGACATGACTTCCACACCGCTCTTCAAGGCCCTGCCGGGCGCCGATGCGCCCGTCGACATCTGGTTCAACGATCAGCCGCTGCGCGTGCCGGGCGGCCGGTCGGTGGCGGCGGCGCTGCTCGCTGCCGGCATCGCGCGGTTTCGCGCGACACCCGTCTCGGGCGCGCCGCGCGCGCCGTATTGCATGATGGGCGCGTGCTTCGAGTGTCTCGTCGAGATCGACGGCGTGCCGAGCCGGCAAAGCTGCATGGTGACGGTGCGCGCCGGCATGCGCATCCGCTCGCAGGAAGGCGCGCGCGATCTCCCGCCTGTCGATGTCTCACTGGAGGATGCTCATGCCCGCTGATCACGCAGCAGAACCCGCATCGAGTTTCCCTTCGGAAGCCGTCGATGTCGTCGTGGTCGGCGCCGGTCCCGCCGGTATGAGCGCGGCGACGCGCGCCGCGCGCGCCGGGTTGTCCGTCGTGCTGCTGGATGAGCAGGATGCCGTCGGCGGGCAGATCTATCGGGCGATCGGCCGCGCCGATGCGCGCCGCAAGGAGATTCTCGGCCCAGACTACGCAGCGGGCGCATCGCTCGCCGACGCCTTCGCGCGCTCCGGCGCACGGCATGTCGCGCATGCGTCCGTGTGGCAGGTGACGCGCGACCACGCCGTGCACTATCTGAAAGACGGCAAGGTCGGCAGCTTCGACGCACGCCGCGTGATTCTGGCCACAGGCGCGCTGGAAAGGCCGTTCCCGATTCCCGGCTGGACGCTGCCCGGCGTGCTGACGGCGGGCGCCGCGCAGATCCTGCTGAAAAGCGCGGGCGAGGTGCCCGCCGAGCCGCCCGTGCTGGCGGGCTGCGGTCCGCTGCTCTATCTGCTCGGCTGGCAATACGTGCGTGCCGGCGTGCCGATCCGCGCACTGGTCGACACCACGCGTCATGAAGACCGCTGGCGCGCGAAGAAACATCTGCTGTCGGCGTTGCGCGCCTGGCCGTTTCTGAGCAAGGGCCTGCAACTGATCCGCACGCTGCGCGCCGCGGGCGTGCCCATCTACGAAGCCGCCGACGATCTGTGCGTCGAGTCGAAGCAAGACGCTCAAGGTGTCGAGCGCGCCGCCGCGCTGAGATTTACGACCCAAGGCCGTGCGCACCGGATCGACGCGAACGTGGTCCTGCTGCATCAAGGTGTCGTGCCGAATACGCAGTTCACGCTGTCGTTGCGCGCGCAACACCATTGGGACGCCGCGCAGCTATGCTTCGCACCCACCACCGGCGCGTGGGGCGAACTCGACGTGCCGGGCATCTTCGTCGCAGGCGACGGCGGCGGTATCGGCGGTGCGCTGGCGGCGGCCGAACAGGGCGCGCTCGCCGCGCTGCAGGCCGCCTGTCAGCTCGGCGCAATCGATGCCGCCACCTGCGAGCGCGAAGCCGCGCCGCACCGCCGCGCGCTGGAGAGCGTGATGCGCATCCGTCCGTTTCTGGACAGCCTGTACCGCCCCCGCGACGCGAACCGCATTCCGCGCGACGACGTGGTCGTGTGCCGCTGCGAGGAGGTGACGGCCGGCGACGTGCGCGGTTTCGTCGAACTCGGCTGCCTCGGCCCGAACCAGGCGAAGTCGTTCGGACGCTGCGGGATGGGGCCGTGTCAGGGGCGCATGTGCGGGCTGACCGTCACCGAAATCATCGCCGACGCGCGCAAGGTGCCGCCGGGCGAAGTCGGCCATTACCGCATCCGTCCGCCCATCAAGCCGCTGACGCTCGGAGAACTCGCCGGTGAATGACGCTGCCCTGTCCTCTTCCAGCGCCGTGCGCGAAGCCGACGTGCTGGTGATCGGCGGCGGGCTGCACGGTTCGAGCAGCGCGTTCCATCTGGCCGCGCGCGGTGCGAGCGTGATCGTGCTCGAAGCCGACTACGTCGCGCGGCATTCGTCGGGCGTCAATGCGGGCGGCGTGCGCACGCTCGGCCGGCCGCTGCCCGAGATTCCGCTCGCGCTGATGTCGCGCGAAATCTGGCATAGCCTGCGGGAAACGATCGGCGACGACGGCGGCTTCGTGCCGTCCGGCCAACTGAAGATCGCCGAAACGAAAGCCGAACTCGACGAGTGCCGCGCCCGCGTCGCGCTACTCGAAGCGCACGGCTTCACGCACGAAAAACTGATCGACCGCGCGAGTGTGCTCGAACTCGAGCCTGCACTCGCGCGCCATGTGACGGGCGGCATCTGGGTCGAGCGCGACGGCTATGCGCTGCCGTTCAAGACTACCACCGCCTTCCGGCTCGCCGCGCAGCGGCATGGTGCGGCGTTTTTCGAAGGCTCGCCCGTCAGCCGCATCGAACAGCGCGGCACGCGCTGGTTCGCGCGGACGCCGCGCGGCGAGTTCAGCGCGCAGAAACTCGTCGTCACGGCGGGCGCGTGGGCGGGACAACTGGCCGAACAGGTGGGTGAATGCGTGCCCGTGCATCCCGAAGGGCTGATGCTGATGGTCACGCATCGCGTCGCGCCGTTCTGCCGCGCGACGCTGGGTGCAACGGGGCGTCCGTTGTCTTTCAAGCAGTTCGACAACGGCACAGTCGTGATCGGCGGCAAGCTGATCGGTATCGCCGATCTGCACGGCCGGCATGGTGAAGTCGATTTCGCGCGGCTCGTGCGCAGCGCCAATACCGTCGTCGATCTCTTTCCGCATTTGCGGCATCTCGGTGTGAACCGCGCGTGGGCGGGCGTCGAAGCATTCACCGACGATGCACTGCCCGTGATCTCGCCAAGCCGCCGCGCGTCGGATCTCGTCTATTCGTTTGGCTATTGCGGCAGCGGTTTCCAGCTCGGACCGGCCTGCGGGCGGCTCGTGTCCGAACTCGTGCTCGACGGCAAGGCTTCGCTGCCGCTCGACGACTTCGCAATCGACCGCTTTACGCGCCAGCCCGTGCCGCAGCAGACGGCCAGCGCCGACGCGCACTGATCACACCCGCGCGCTGCCCGGCGCGCTTTCCTGCAATAAACCAAGGAGCAAAGCAAAGTATGTCCGACATCGTGAGAATCGAAACGAATCAGCGTATGAGCCGCGTCGTGAAGGCGGCGGGACTCGTGTTCATCGGCGGCCAGACGTCGAACGATCATGCGCCCGATGTGAAAACCCAGACTGCGAGCGTGCTGGCGAAGATCGACGGCTTCCTGGAAAAGGCGGGCATCGACAAGACGCGACTCTTGTCGGCCCAGGTGTGGCTCGCGAACATCGAGCGCGATTTTGCGGACATGAACAGCGTGTGGGACGCGTGGGTTGCGCCGGGCTGCGCGCCGACTCGCGCGACCGTCGAAGCGAAGCTCGCCGCGCCGGAATTGCTGGTCGAGATCGCGGTCGTCGCGCTGGCGTAACGGCAGCTTCACGGCGGGCCGAAGCCGCTGCGCTTACGCGTTCGCCACCCGATACGTGCCGCGGCCCGCGCTTCGAGATAATCGACCTTTTCGTGCGAGATCCGGTGCTTTGATCCCGACATCTCGTACGGATCAATGCCTCCCACAGCCCCGTGAGCAGACGCCGAAACGGTCGCTCAGACTGCTGTCTGCGTCTGGCAGCCAGACAGGGACAGCACCATCCTCAAGGTTGACCTCCCGCTATTTATCTCCTGCAACCCGTCTCGCGATCGGCATCGAAAGCCGGCCGGGCGCAGCCACATGGAAGAGCGTGCCAGCCACTGCGGGAAAGACGCGTTATGCGGCAGCGTATCCCTCCGCATGTCGTTCCGGGACAGCTCGCCGTCGCAAGGCGGTGGGTCGTTGTCATATTTCCGTCATATTTTCAGAGGGTCATGCGCTGTCGCCAGGAGGCTCTAACGCCTCGTCCGGCGGCGTGGGCGTGAGAACGAACGCCGGCCGTTGTGCGCAACGGCCGAGCGCAACCCAAGCGGGAATCAGGGTCGTCATATCAACGGAGAGAGAGGCCATGCAACGCCGCCAGTTCCTGAACACCCTTGCCGTCGCCACTGCGGCCGGCTCGCTCGTCAGCAAAGCAGGTGCAACCGAAGCCGGGAAGCCGACGGCCGACTCGCTCGACCCGGGCCGCTGGTCGCCGTTGAACGCGGCACGGCTGCAGTCGGTGCTCGATCAGCACGGCGTGAGAAGCAGGCAATACAACCCGAGTCGCCGTCCGTACGCGGTGTTCGATTGGGACAACACGTGCATCATGAACGACTGCGAAGAAGCGTTGCTGATGTACCAGATCCATCACCTGCAGTACAAGATGACGCCGGATGAATTCGTCCAGGTGATGTGGAAGGACGTGCCTAAGGGGCCGTTCATGAAGGACTACACGACGGTGGAAGGCAAACCGGTGACGATGGAGGATCTCGCCGCCGACGTCGAATCCGACTACCGCTGGCTATATGCGAACTACAAGGGCCTCGCCGGCGACAAGAGCCTGGAAGCGATCCAGGAAACCGACCAGTTCAAGGATTTCCGCGCGAAGCTGTACTTCATGTACGACGCGATCTGCGATACGCATCCGCTCGAAGTCGGTTACAAGTGGATCATCTACTTCTACAGGAACATGACGCCTGTCGAAATGCAGGCGATGGCGAAGGCGTCGAACGACCACGGAATCGGCGATGCGCTGCGCAAGGTAGCGTATCAAAGCCCGAGTACGCTTCCGGGCAAGGCTGGCGTCGTGTCGGACAAGCATTTCCACGGCATCCGCATTCACGAGGAAATTCGCGCGGTGATGCATACGCTGCGTGCGAACGGGATCGACGTGTACGTGAGCACCGCGTCGCTCGACGATGTCGTGCGCGTGTTTGCCGGCCATCCGAACTACGGCTACGGCGTGCCGCCGGAAAACGTGATCGGCATGCGTCTGGAGATGAAGGACGGCAAATACACGAGCGACTACAAGAACGGCTGGCACTTCAACTACGGTCCGGGCAAGACCGTGGGCATTCGCGGCGAACTGGAGTCGAAGAAGGGCTATGGCCCGCTGCTCGTGTTCGGCGACAGCGACGGAGACGCGTGGATGCTGCGCGACTTCAAGGACACGGCGGCCGGCGTGATCGTGAACCGGATGAAGAAGGGCGAGATCGGCGCGGATAGCAAGCTCGCGGCCGAGCAGCTCGGCGACCCGAACGCGCGTTTCATTCTGCAGGGGCGGGACGAGCACACCGGGCTGATGATTCCGGACGAGAAGTCGGTGAAGTACGGGAAGACGGAGCGGAAGCTGCTGGCGTGATTGGGACCGTCGATGGCCCGAACCTGGTCTCACATGAAATGGCCGGCGCCTCCGCCATTGATCGGCCGTGTCGGGCAGCAGCCCGACCCGAGCCGACCGTTCTCGGGTCGGCAAACCAGGAGCCGCTAGCAGAGACGTTCGGTCGTCACCCCGCGCCTTTCGACGGTGAGACGCGTCCGCTTGAACATCGCATGCAAAATGCGGGCAGGCAATGGGCGGACATCGCGGGCCGCTATCAATTGAAGGAACCAGGTATCGACAGGCTCGTGTCGTGGTGGCATACGGATGCCGACCTAAGACGTCCGATGGTCGTTAACCCGTTGCTTTACCCCGACTAGCGCTATTCGACGCGACGCCGCGTTGAAATTGCCGACGCCGTGGAAATGACGAGATCGGCGAAGCGCCGCTCGTCGCGGTCCGCGTGCCATCGCGATCTTGCTACAGCGATATTCACCGCGCCGATCCCTCGCCCATGCGCATTGGTGATCGCCGCCGCCGTCGAAACATCACTGACAAAGTACTCGTCTTCCGTATGTGCGTACCCCTGCTTCCGGATCTGCGCAATGCGGTCTTTAATCTTGCGTGGCTGATACACGGTCGACGACGTATACGGCACGAGATTCGTGCGCGACAGGATGTCGTCGATTTCTCCGTCCGGGAGCGTCGCCAGGATTGCGAGCCCCGGTGCAGTGCAGTATGCGGGCAGACGCGACCCAGTAATCACGTGGGCATTGAACACGTTGCGGCTCACGATTCGCAGCACGAAAACGATGTCCGTGTCGTCGAGCACGGTGAGATTCGTGGCCTCCTCCGTCTCCGAGCCGAGTTGCTGAAGATAAGGCGTCGCACGACTCACGAGTTCGTTGGACGTCAGGTAATGGTAGGTGAAGTCCAGCAGTTTCGGCGACAGTTCGTACTTGCGGCTGTCGGCATCCTTGAAAAGATAGCCGAGCGCCGCGAGTGTGAACGTGAAGCGCTGCGTCGCGCTCAGGTCGAAACCCGTGAGCGAAGCGATCTCGGACAGCGACAACTGACGCTTGCTGCCGTCGAAGGCGGTGAGCACTTTCATCGCCTTTTCGACGGACTGCACGTACAGCGAAGAGGCGGTCGGGTCCGCCGCCTCGGCCTGCGGCTTCGTCGCTGGGCTCTTGCGCTTGCGCGGAACTTTAGGCGCGTCGGTCATCACATGCTCGTCTTGTCGATTGTTGGCGAATTATCGCATGTCCCTATAACAGTATCGAATAGCGATATCACGCCCGAGCGTTGCCCATCCGATCCCAGGCGTCGTCCACGCTACGCGGCAGCAGATGCTTTTTGATGCGCTCGCTCGCCGTCAGCTCGAAGCTTTCCACCGCCCGGTAATACCTCGGCAACTGAAAACTGGCGAGCCGCTCGCGCGCCCACGCGTGCATGGTTTCCCAGTCCACAGGGGCGTCCTTGAACTGCACGTTGAGCAGAATATCCTGCTCGCCGATCGCCGATGCGACGCCGATCGCCGCGCTGGCATGAACGGCCGGATGCTCCGCGAAAATGCGCTCGATTTCCCACGCCGATACGTTTTCGCCGCGCACCCGCATGCTGTCCGTCTGCCGGCCGATGAAGAAAAAATCGCCGTCGCCGTCGCGTCGCGCGCGGTCGCCCGTGTGCAGCCTGCCGTCGCGCAACGCGGCTCGGGTCGCGTCGGGATGCTTCAGGTAGGTCGGCAAAAACGTGCCCTCCACCTTGCTCGACAACACGATCTCGCCCGCTTCTCCGTGCTTCACGGGCTGGCCGTCCTCGCCGAGCAGTTCGATCTCGATCCACGGCAGCGCGCGGCCGATCGACCCTGGCTTCCCCGTCGCATTCGCCGTCGCGAAGCTCGAGCATTCGGTCATGCCATAGCATTCCCGCAGGCGCACGTTGAGCCGCCCCTGCACCGTCATCCACGCAGAGGCGCTCACGCCCGCGCCCCATGCGACGCGCAGCGTGTGCGTTTCAGCCTGCACGTCGGGCGGCAGTTGCATCAGGATATCGAGCACTCCGCCCAGGTAATGCAGGTGCGTCGCGCGGGCGCGCTGGATCTGCGCCCAGAACTGCGAGGCCGAGAAGCGCGGCACTGCGTGCAAGGTCACGGCTTCGAGGAACGGAAGCAGCAGCATCTGCGCACCGCCGATATGACACAGCGGCTCCCATAGAAACAGCCGGTCGCCTTCGCGCACATCGGCCACGCGCAGCGCGGCTTCGCCCGCGATGCGCATCATCCGGTGCGTGAAGACAACACCCTTCGGCGCACCCGTCGTGCCCGACGTATAGATGATGCACAGCGGATCGTGCACGCCGATATTCGGGCTCGTGAATGCGGCATGCGCTTCCTGCGCATCGAACGCGGGGATGCGCACGCGCCGCGTCGCAGCGCAATCGATCGTCGCGGTCACGGCCTCGAATTCGTCGTCGATGATGAGCAGCTTCGGCTCCGAGTGCTGCAGCAGATACACGAGGCCGGCCGCCCGCAGCTTCGTGTTTACCGGCACCCAGACGAGCCCGCTCAGCACGAGCGCGTAGATCAGATGAACGTGCTCTGCGCTGTTGCTGAGCATCACGGCGACGCGGTCGCCCGGCTCGAGCCCTTCCCGTGCGAACCATCGCTGCAACTGCGCAACATGCCGCGCGATGTCATGGCAGGTGATCGGCTGATCGTCGAAGTGCGCGACGGTGCGCGACGGTGCGCGACGCAATCCCGCCGCGAGCAGTGGCACGCAGTCGAGTTCGTCGTTTGCGTGACGGTGAGCGAAGTATTCCGGATAGGGATGCATATCTGTATCGATTGAAAAGCCCGGGATTCAGCGAGCGCGGCGCTTGAGCCAGGAAGACACCGCCACGACGAGCGCGATCAGAATGACCAGCGTAGTCGACACGGCGGCGAGGGTCGGCGTGATCGCGAGCTGGATGTCGTCCCACATCTGCTTCGGCAGCGTCGAATTGATGCCGCCACTCACGAAGATCGCAATCGTCAGATCGTCGAAGGAAACGAGAAACGCGAACAGGAACGCCGCCATGACGCTTGCCATGAGCAGCGGCAGCACGACCGACGTAATGCGCCGCACCGCAGACGCGCCCATCACTCGGGCTGCGTCATCCAGACGCCAGTCGAAGCGCTGGAAACCTGCCGCGAGCGTGACGACCACATAAGGAATCGCCAGCACCGTATGTCCGACGATGAGGCCGAGATTCGTGCCCGTGAGTCCCAGGCGGCCGAACAGATACAGCAGACCCACTGCGAAAACGATGCGCGGCACGATCAACGGTGCAACCAGCAGCGCGAACACAGGCTTGCTCGCACGGCGCGGCATGCGCGTCATCGCGAGCGTCGCGCCGAAGCCGAGCAGCAGCGACAGCAGCGCCGTGCCGAGACCGACTTCGAACGAGCGGATGATCGCGCTACGCCATACGGGCGAATCCATGAAGATGCCGAACCAGCGCGCGCTGAAGAACTTCGGCGGAAACGCGATGTAGTCGCTCGACGTGAACGCATATGGAATCACCGACAACACCGGCACCACGAGCAGCGCCATGATGACGCACGTATAGATTCCGAGCGGGCTCGCGGCTCGAGCCGCCGTGTCTGCGAGCGCGTTGCGGCGCATCATGAATGGCGCGCAGACGCGGCCCGCCGTCATCAGCAGTGCGAGCCGGAAGCCCCGCGAGCGCGAGCCGCGCGACCGCTGCGTCACTTCACCCGTCAGCGAGGTGAGGCCGACCATGCGGTCATAGACGAAGAAGATGACAATCGAGCAGACCAGCAAGACAGTGGACAGCGCGCCGGCGAACCGCATATCGAAAAGTTCGAGGACGGACGAGATCACGAGCTGCGCGATCATGGTTTCCTTCGGCGAGCCGAGCAGCGCCGGCACGATGAAGAAGCCGAGGCTCGAGATGAATACGAGCAGCCCCGCCGCCGCCACGCCCGGCGAAGAGAGTGGCAGAAAGACCGTGAAGAAGCTCGTGCTACGTTCCGCGCCGAGCGTCTCGGCCGCCTGCGCGAGCCGGTCGTCGATGCCGCGCATCACGGGAAGCATCGTCATGACGGCGAGCGGCAGCATCGAATGCACCATGCCGATCAGCACGCCCGTCAGCGACGGTATCGTACCGCTCGTCTCGTGCACGAGACCGAGCGAGAGCGCGATCGTCGAGAGCACGCCAGTCTTGGAGAGCAACAGCATCCACGCGTATGTCTTGACGAGATAGCTGGTCCAGAACGGCAGCATGATCCACAGCAGCCAGCGTTCGCGCACGCGCTCCGACAGCCGGCTCAGCATGTATGCGATGGGATAACCGAGCAGGATGGACAGCGCCGCGGTCAGGAACGAGATGGCGAAGGTGATCCACAGCACCTTCGCATAAACAGGTGTGCGCGCGATACGTTCGAACTGCGCGAACCCGATCTGACCGTCGGCGCTGACGAGACCGCCTTGCAGTATCTCGCCGACGGGCACGATGAAAAACAGCAGCAGAAACAGCAATGTCGGTACGATCGGCAGAAAGCGCATGCAGCGCGCGAGCATGACAGACCGGCCGCGCCGCGACGCTTCGTTTTCACGCAACGCATGAAGAGCGATGGTCATGGCGGCTCCTCAGGCGTGCAGCAACGTCGTGCGGTGCGGATCCCACGTGAGCCCCACCTTGTCGCCGATGCGCGGTTTCACGCTGCGCTCGCAGCGTATGGTCAGCTCGCTGCCGTCGCTCATCGAAAGCGACACGCGTGTGTCGCTGCCGAAGAACACGACATCTGCGATGGTGCCGGCCACGAAGCCGCTGTGGGGTTCGACGAGACGCGGCGCTTCGGGACGCAGAAGCAGCGTGTGACGCGTGGCGGGCGCGCCCGATGCGCCGAGCGGCAATGGAATGCGGCCGCCCGCGGCGAGCAGGACCGGCTCGCCGGAGGCGCCGCGCGCAGCGTCAAGTTCGCCTTCTAGCAGATTCGAATGACCGATGAAGCCCGCCGCAAAGCGCGTGGCGGGACGATCGTATAAATCTGCAGGCGTGCCCACCTGCTCGATGCGTGCCTGGTTCATCAGGCAGATACGGTCGGAAAGCGTGAGCGCTTCGTCCTGGTCGTGCGTCACGTAGACGAAGGTCGCGCCGAGTTCCTTGTGCAGGCGTCGAATCTCGGTCTGCATGTGTTCGCGCAGTTTCTTATCGAGCGCGCCGAGCGGCTCGTCGAGCAGAATCACGGAAGGCCGGTACGCGAAGCAGCGCGCGAGCGCGATGCGCTGCTGCTGCCCGCCCGACAATTCCTTCGGAAAACGCTTTGCAAACTCGGTCATGCGCACCATCGCGAGCGCGCTGTCCACTGCGGCACGTACTTCGTCACGCGATTTGCGCCGCATGCGCAGGCCGTATGCGACGTTGTCCCACACGCTCATGTGCGGAAAGAGCGCATAGCTCTGAAAAACCATGCCGATGCCGCGCTTGCCCGGTTCGACATGCGTGACGTCGCGCCCGTCGATCTCGATGCGTCCCGCGCTCGGCGCGACGAGGCCGGAGATCATCTGCAACAGGGTCGTCTTGCCCGAACCCGAGGGACCGAGCAGCGTCAGGAATTCGCCCGCTTGCACGGCGAGGTCGGTCGGTTCCAGCGCAACCGAATCGCCATAGCGCTTCGCAATGCCGATCGCCTCGAGTTTCGAGCTCATCGTCCGCTCCTTACGAAATGATCCACGAATTGAACCGCTCGGTGACCTTCTGGCGGTTCTCTTCCCACCATTGCGGGCTCGGCAGCTTCATGTCCTTGATGTTGTCCGGGGCGGTCGGCAGGAGCGTCGCGCGCTCCTTGCCGATGGTCTCGAAGGACTTCTTGTTGGTCGGGCCGTACGCGAGCGTGCGCGTGAGCGAAGCCTGACGCTTTGCGTCGGCGCAAAAGCGCACGAACTGCTTCGCGGCATCGGCGTGCGGCGTGCCTTTCGGAATGCCCCAGCCTTCGATCGAATACAGGCCCTGATTCCACACGATCGTCACCGGCGCGCCGCTGTCTTTTGCGGCCTGCGCACGGCCGTTCCAGGTCGAGATCATGTCGATGTCGCCGCTCTGGATCGCCTGCATCGCCTGCGCGCCCGACGTCCACCAGATGTTGATATGCGGCTTGATCCTGTCGAGACTCTTGAATGCGCGGTCCACGTCGAGCGGATAGAGCTTGTCGAGCGGCACGCCATCGGCGAGCAGCGCCTGTTCCAGCGTATCAAGCGGACTGCGGCGCAGGCAGCGACGGCCGGGGAATTTCTTCACGTCCCAGAAGTCCGCCCACGACTTCGGGCCGTTGTCCTTGAACTTGTCGGCGCGATATGCGAGCACGGTCGAATACACGTCGACACCAAGCCAGTTGGGCGTGATCGCCTCGGACATGATGTCCGGATAGTCGCTCGCTTTCAGGCCGATCGGCTCCAGCAGGCCTTTCGCTTCGAGATACGGAATGTCCGCCGATAGCGTCAGCGTGGTGACGTCCCACACATAGTTCTTCGTTTGCACCATCGCTGCGAATTGCGCGACCGGCTGTGATTCGCGCGCCACGCTGACGACCTTGATGCCCGTCGCTTTCTCGAACGGGTCATAGAAGGCTTCGCGATACGCGGTCGTGTATGGGCCGCCCGGGTCCGATACGACGATCTGCCTGGTTTGAGCGCGTGCGGCCGGCGGGATCATGCCGGCCACGGCGAGCGCGCCGGCGCCATGCAAAATGCGGCGGCGCGTCGGATTGAAGTCTGATGTCATGGTTCAGGTCTCTCGCACTAGAGTTGAGAAGGAACTGCCCGGCTTCTTCCACTTTATTTGGCGCGTTTCTTAAAGAACTCTTCCATCATGCGAGCGGGCTCGCCTGAGTCGTACGCCTCACGCTGAATACGTTCCCCTGCCTCGATACAGTCGACGTAACCCGGCTCGGTCATTTCCCGGAAGCGCTGTTTGTCGAGGCGCATCGCGACGCGCGGCTTGGCGGAGAGCTCCGTGGCGATTTCGAGCGCTTTCTCGAAGACCTTGTCTTCGTCGACGATGTGATGAATCAACCCGATGCGATAGCACTCGTCGGCGTCCATCAGACGGCCGGTAAGGGTGAGCTCGATGGTGCGCGACATGCCGAGCATCGAATTCATGATCCACGGCCCGGTCGTGCTGGCGATGCCCGCATTGATCTCCGGCTGACCCATGCGCACGCCGGGGTGGCCCACGCGGATATCGCCGAGCAAGGCGACCTGAAATGCCGAACCTGCAGCCGTGCCGTTAAGAGCCATCACGAGCGGCTTGGACAGGCCGCGCAGCGTCGCGTAGTAGCGCTGCCACTCCTTGACCCACCCTACGGCGCGTTCGCCGTCGAAGTCGTGCGCCTCAGCCAGATCTTGCCCCGCCGAGAACGCGCGATTGCCCGCGCCCGTCATGATGATCGCGGCGACATCGTCGTCGGCGTTCAAACGCTCGAGCGCAGCGATGATCGATTCGCGCATCGGCGTAGTCCAGGCGTTCAGCCGTTCGGGACGATTCAGCGTGATGACCGCGACGCGGCCGTGGTTCGAAAACAGAACGTGGTCACCCATGGTTTATCGCATCGTAATAGTTGATGGTGAAATGCAATATAGAGCCATCAAAAATAAGGTGCAAGCGGGTTTACGCGGAAGAAGGGCAACTCGGCGAAAAAAGCGCGCCAGGCGAATGTGTCGCGCATTCGAGGAAAGATCGAAGATGTTCCTGTTCGGCTCACACAGAAGAATGCCGCTTGTCGGCGAGCTGATCCATGTCGCAGACACCGGCAAGACAGCTCGGATAGCGCCATGCGCAAACGCGCGAGCGTGATACCTGCGATTCAACGATGGCTCGCACGCGTCCAGATCCGCAAGGGCGTGCTGAGCATCAGCGGGAAGCGCAAGCCGTCCCTGAAGGCCGCCAATGATGAAACGCATCTATGCGCAGGAGCGTTTTAGCGGCGCCTTCCGGGCGCGTTATCGAACGACCGCAAACGGCGGAGCCCGACAAGGTTCAGGCCCGTTATGAAAATGGCTGCCTCTGGATCGCGGCGACGACTTCTTCTTGTAGTCACGTGTTCGCCGTTGCCGGTTTAGGTGGGCCTGCGGCGCCCCCTGGAATGCCGTGTGCTGCAGGGCCGAAGGCCAATCTCGCGTCGCTCCGCGCGTTTCCGGCGCGGCGCGATCTGCAACCGTCAGTCAGGACGGGTGGAGTCGGCTTCGTGATCAGGTTTTGTCTCAAGCGGGCGCACACGCCTCGTCATTCTGGCCGCCCGCTAGTCCGACGACCTGCCCGTGAACTGTTGGCACTATCGACTCGCCACCGACGCTTTCAATGCTTTCCATAGGTGGTCACATACTGCGCCAGATCGGCCCACTGCGGCGACATCAAAAGGTGCGGGTGATCTCGAGCGACCTGTAGTGCTACCGCATGAAAACCCTGATTCGATCCGGACTGTCCAGTCTTCAAAGGAACATTGAATGGTGCATTGAACGTCGCGCCGGTATTGCCGGAAAGGGCGGGCGGAGCTTCGGCGACTGGGGCGACATTCAGAGCACTGCTCAGTCTGTCAAGGTGACTGTTGCGCGCCGAGACGGCAGGCGAATACGTCCCATTCGAATCAAGCTTTTCCGCGAGAAGCTGCAATATGGCCGTATGGTCGAGCTTTCCCGAGAAGACACCGCCCGCAGTGACGTAGGGCGACACAAGCACGGCGGGCACGCGTAGCCCTGTCGTTTCAAAAGGAAATCCTGCGACATTGGCCGCAATGGGGAGCGGTGAAACATGGTCAAAGAACCCTCCGTGCTCATCGTAAGTCACGATAAGGAGGGTGTTCTTCCAGCGATCAGGATTGGACGTCAGCGTCCGGTAGACATCCGCGACAAAAGCCTGGCCCCCAGCGATACCTGTCGGGCAATGATCGTCGTTGGCGTTGAAGTGCGGACCGTCCGTGTACTCCGGTTCGATAAATATGACCTTGGGCATGATCGCGTTGCTCTGCCAGTCGGCGGCGAACCGGGCGTAGCGACGGAAACTGCCGCCGACATCGTCATGCGGCAGGGTGAGTGACGTGATGATCTCAGGCAACCACTTCTTCATCAGACTGAAAAAGGGAAAGAAGCTGCCAGACTGATAGACGCACCAGGGAATCCCGCGCTCGCGCAACCAGTCGTACACGAGCGGCTGATCGGGGATGAAACTGAGTCCTTGCACGTTGTCACTGACGGCGCTATCCCCTGCCATTGCCATCAGCCGGTTTGCCTGCGTTCCCGAAGGTAGAGGCGCAAACCAGTTATCACAAACCGTATAATGCCGCGCCAGGAAATCGAAAGTCGGCAGCGCGGCCGCGTCGTAATATCCCATCACGTCCGCAAGATTCGGCGCGGGAATGGCGCGAGTTGCATAACTTTGAACAAACCCGCCGAGCTCGGGACAACCGCCCGGCGCGCAAGGCGTATTGATCTGCGTTGCTATGGGCGCCCGGTCATGTGGAGGATCCGGTATTGAAGTGACGTCTGGCCCGAGACGGTGAACGGGATAGGACTGCCCCGCGTACACATTTGTGAAGTTATTCAGCCATGCCGGATCGGACGAGAGACCGTTGGCGTTACCTCCTGTCAAACTGAGGTAACCAAGCATATGATCGAACGACCTGTTCTCCAGCATCAAAACGACGAACATATCAATATTATCGATCGCTGGCATCTCCCGCTCCTTCGTCGGATATGTCACATATTCCACCGCTATTTGCACATTACCTATTGACGGTAGCGATGCGTATTGTCTCCTGGTTTCGGCTAACGGCACCATGCGGCGACAACGTCGGCAAAGATAGCGGCCGCTGACCGCCAGGCTCACGGGTGCTGCACTTTTCGTGTCGCCATGTAGGCGTCGAAGAGCCCCGCCATTCAGCCGGTTTAGTTCCTGACGCTTCAGCCTCGTGAGGTAGAACAGCGAGGCACCCACATCACTTCGCATATGGTGTCCACCATATATACAAAACCGCCCGACACCAGCCGAAGAGCGCTTTGTAAGCAGCGAAATGCGCCGTTACCAAATGCATAGGTTATTTCATCAGCGCTTGCTTAGGATGCTCTTCATAAACCCGTCAAACGGGAAACGGAGAAGTCTCATGAAACGCACTGCACTCGTTTTGTTGCTAATCGGCAGTTTGACAGTAGCCCAGCAGGCATCGGCGCACGGGCACAGCGACTGGGGGCATGGTCGCGGCGGCGGCGATGGCGGCGCGATCGTCGGGGCGCTCATCGGCGGCGCCGTGCTTGGCGCGCTCGTGACATCGGTTGTGAATGCCCAGCCCGCTTACGCACAGCCGGTCTATCAGCAGCCCGCTTATGCGGAACCCGTTTATGCCCAGCCGCCGTCAGCCGCATGCTACGACAGCTATCGACGCGCGTATGTGCCTTGCCAGGGCGGCTACGGGTATTGACCGCGCATGAAGCTCGCCGCGCTCCCGGTTTGAGATTCGTCCACGAGCTTCATCAAAATGGACTGATCCCGGACATACCCCCGTCGACGGCAAGATCGGCGCCCGTCATATATCGCGATGCATCCGACGCGAGAAAAAGGATCGCAGCGGCAATTTCATCGGGTTTTGCGGGCCGCTTCATCGGAATGACATTCGACCATTGCAGCAGTTGCGCGTTGGATATTCCCAATGTGTCGAAGATGGGGGTGTCCGCAACGCCGGGCGAAATGCTGTTGACGCGAAAGCGAAACCACAGCTGCCTTCGACGCGCAATAGGCCGAGAAATTCTTTGTGCCCTGATTGGCCGCAAGCGACGCAACAAGGATGATCGATGCAGGTCGAGCGAGAAAACGGCAGCGACTCGCGCACGGTCGCGTAGACTCCACCAACGTTGATCCGGAGCACCTCGGAAAATTGCTCCCACGAGGGTCTCGCGCACAGGCGTTTGCCGCGAAATGCCGGCATTCGCGACCACTACATGAACATCGCACCCAAAGTGGCCCACTGCACTCTCGTATAGCCGGCGCATGTCTGTCGGGCTTGCGGCGTCCGCGACGACACCCAAAGCGTTCTCACCGAGCTTCTCGGCAGCTTGACGCAGTTTGTCCGCATTACGCCCGCTGATCACCACGCGTGCGCCTTCGGATACGAATCGTTCGGCGGCGGCGAAACCTATGCCGCTGCTGCCGCCCGTCACGACGGCCAAAGCACGGTCGAGTACCATTGCCTCACCCTCGCAAATTGACGACTAGTGCGCGGCCTGCCTCGATTGCGCGCGTCGTATGGCCTTTGCCGTGCAAATCACCTGCAAGGAACACGGCGCCTGCCGCGAAGCGTTGCGCAGCGACACTATTTCCCAAGTCAATTTCAAGCACCCCCGCAAGCACAAATACATATTGTTTGGACGGCGGATTGTGCCAGCCGAGAAAATAGTCGCTGTCGAACTCATGCAGGAGCACGCTCTCGCACGCCTGTGGCGACGACAAGGACACGGCAACGCCCTTGAACGACACCGGGCCGACTTCAAACGCCTCGATCTGCCTGAACTGCGATTGACCGTCGCCGCCGGTATAGATTTCGATGCATTCCATCGCTTCTCCTTTCGCTTGCAAACGGCATGTGAGCCGGCGCTACCCGCAATGACGAATAGCAGTTAACCTGGCAGAACGAACGTCTTGAAGATGCGTGTCAGCTCGTTAAAGTCCCGTCTTGTTTCAAGACGTAGAACGAAGTCGAGGATTTCGTCGTCGGCGCGCTCGTCGATCACACCCGCGACTATGCTCCGATGCTTGGCGATCACCTCATCGACGGTCAACGGATTTCGTTGATCGCCCCTGGCATATCGGGTCGCAGCAACGAACGTGCGACCGTCGGCAAGTTTCACTTCGACACGCGCAGGCCACGCATCTGGATACTGTGCGTTCAAACCGCGGGCATTCGTCACCGCCGGCTTAAGCGCAGCGGCGACACGGCAGGCAACTTCGATTCCAGCAACGATCGCAGTGATGAAACGTCTTCCGCTTGCGCCGCCTTCTTCCGCCAACGCGAGTGCCGGGGAAAAGACGAACGACTCGTTATGGATCGAACCGGGAAGAAAGGTGTCATCCGGTTCCATGCTGTGCGCGGCCATTCCGTTGGCCAGTGCGGCCCAGGCCGGATGCACCGGGCCTGGCCGGCCGAACAGCGTGGCGCCACCCGGAATCGGCCGTGCGGCGGTCAGCGTACGCACTGGCCGGCTTGAATCCAGTGTGGAACCGTGCAGCGGGATGGCAAGGTAGTCGATGAAGAAATGCTTCGCACGCTCGACCGCGACGGGCGGCAGCGCGTCACATTCGAGCCCGGCGCAGAACCGGGCGAATGTCTGCGCCACGGTTGACCGCGCACCGGAATCGCATATCGGCGTCTCCACGAAGCATTACCTCCCAGTACCGCATTGCGCGGTCTATCGGGGAACATGACGAGTCGCTGTCACATTATAGGTAGTGCTTCGGCAGGATCCGGCTTGCCGTCGACTTTATTTTGGACTCAACGAGCGGACCAAACGCCCCCCAGATCAATCGACGAACGCACGCTCGATCACATAATGTCCAGGCGCGCTGTTCTTGCCTTCGACGAGACCCGCGTTTTTCAGCAACACGGTCGTATCCTTGAGCATTGCGGTGCTGCCGCACAACATCACACGATCGTTCTCCGGAGAGAACGGCGGTACATCAAGATCCGTGAAAAGCTTGCCGGACGCAATCAGGTCAGTGATGCGGCCTTCGTTTTCGAATTCCTCGCGCGTCAGAGTCGGATAGTAGACAAGCTTTTCCTTGATGACGTCGCCCAGATATTCATGACCGGGAAGGTCGTGTTTGATGTAGTCCATGTACGCGAGTTCACCCTTCATGCGGCACGTGTGGGTCAGAATCACGCGCCCAAAGCGCTCATAGATGTCCGGATCGCGAATAATGGACATGAACGGTGCGAGGCCCGTCCCCGTCGACAGGAGCCACAGTGTCTTGCCGGGCAACAGGTTGTCGGCCAGCAGCGTGCCGGTTGGCTTCTTGCCGATCAGCACCGTGTCGCCCACGTTCAAATGTTGCAGCCGTGATGTCAAAGGCCCGTCCTGAACCTTGATGCTGAAGAATTCGAGATGATCTTCGTAGTTCGGACTCACGATGCTGTAAGCGCGGGTCAGCGGCTTGCCGTCGACTTCGAGGCCGACCATCGTGAATTCGCCGTTCTGGAAGCGCATGCCCGGTTCGCGGGTGCAAGTGAAACTGAAGAGGGTCTCAGTCCAATGATGGACCGACTGGACGGTAGCGGTGTCGAATTTGCTCATTACGGTGCGAAGTAGCGGAAGTGACAGTTAGCGCGGAAAGCGACAGACAGGCGAGATTTTACGCCCAACCGGGTCATCGCAAGATCAGCGGCCGCTCAGGGTGGCGAGCGAGTTGACTACCCATACCACCGCGTCGACTTCGTCGCAGATGTCGTGGCACGCGAACGCATCTGGGTCCGTGATCCCAGCATCAAGGCCGCGGCTGTCGCCGCGCCCGCATTCGGCTTCACGTTCGGCCGCACAGGACTCGGCAACGTGCATGTCCCCATTCATGCGTCAGGTGAAGTCGGGCATTTCAAGCGCAGGTCCCGGAGTATGCGGGCGGTTCGCCTGAAACAACGCAAACGCCACGAGTGCGACCATTCCCGTGTATGGAATCATGACTGACCACGGATAGGCGGTGAAACGGAACGGTGGTGGCAGGTATCTGACGAGCGGCGTACTGGTCGCGACGTTCACGATCAGTTGGCCCGCCATCGACACCGAAAAGACCATCAGCGTGACGCCGCAATTCCACGCTCGCCGGCCCTTCGGAGAAAGCGCGAGGCCAATGAAGAGTGCGACCGCTGCGACGAAAAGCAGATCCAACGGGCGCCCATTCGGCATTAGCATGGCTAGCCACCCTGTGCGGCTTACCGAAAACGACATCGCCAAATAGTGAAGCGAGCACGAGACAGCAAGCGCGCCGATCCTGATGCAATCGCGCGCGGATAGTTTGCCCGGATTGCGGTGCCCTGCAAGGAAGTCACGGCCCTGCCGGTTGTACAGAATGGCAATAAGGACACCCGACCACGGCAGCGAAATCAGCGAAAGAAGCCGAAACGGCGTCAAGAGCCCCCAGGCGTGAGCCACGATGAGCGTCCACGCGTATAGCGGTCGCCCCCATTTGCGTCGGTCAAACAAGGCGATGCCAGCGACCAGGCTCGCTATAGCTGACGCAAGCCATACAGCTTCGCACATCAACAACTGCGGCGGCATCGCCGCCTTGAAGGCAGACCACGAGCGTGAATACACAAAACCCAGATAGGAAAACAACTGCAGCGAATGAAGGCTTTGCAGCATCACAGTGCTAACGACTACCCTGATGGTCGTATGTCGCTTCGGAAAACTCAAAGACATGGCGCATCTGAACTTTGTTATGTTTTTGGATTGAGACTTGGTCGAGCGCAATTCTGCCATAGCTGAGTCGTCACGGCCTTTACGCCTGGAGCATGGAACGCCCTTGAAGAACGCCGATTTTTACACGGGTGTTTGACATTATGGTTCTTTCAATAACCTGACAGATAATCCGGATATCTCAGGGATTTCGCCAAGTATTCGTGAAGGGACTACTGTGCGACGCTATAGCCAGTGCCATTCCTCATGGAGACAGGCATGCAATCTGAGACGCAAAAGAAAGCGAAGGTCGCAGCTTTTCTTAATTGGTCGGCTCTGTCCGCACTGATGTCACCAGTTGCCTGCTTTTTATGGGCACTCCACGCCTACCCACCTGAATATGCATGTTGGCTTGCGATCGCGGCCGCCATCTATGTCTGGCCTGTAGCTGGAATTCTCTTTGTCGTCGGCGCAGCGTTCCACGTCCGCCCCAGTGAACGACGGAGAACGGCCGCCGAATTGCGCGAGGCGCACGGGCACTGAGCCCGTCGGGAGCCGGCCGGCGCGAAGATAGCGAGGAAGAGCCTCCGTCCTCCTCTCTTTCTCCTGACGGCCAGCAGACCGATCGAACCGCCTTTTGTTACGGGGCCCTCGGTCGCCCAGGGGCGGGGGCGTTGCGCGTCGCGAACTGCGGCATGCTGAAGGTTTAGTTCCGAACCGCCAGCGAACTCTTATGGATGTCCGCGTAGCCATCGGCATTTGCGGTGCTATCGTGCGACGTCTCTTGCAATTCGGTGCCGCTTGTCTCGGGCAGGAACACCGCTGCACAGAAGGCGACGCCGTAAGCACACAGCGCGCACGTGCCCATCGCGGTTCCGAGCGGCAAAGCCGCTGCGAGCAAACCAACGGTCGCGGGAACGATCGAGCCAAAGCCGCGGCCGCCGCCGAGGCAGAACCCCTGGCCGCTCGCCCGGATGTTGGTCGGAAAAAGCTCGGCGAAGGTTGGAAGCATGCCGGACGCCAAAGCGCCCTGGAACGCGCCCAGGAAAAAGCTGAGCAGAACGGTCACGCTGGGTCCGATCGGCGCGAGCAGATAGATGGCGACGTTGCCCGCCTGTAGAACGAGGAACGTCATGAACGCGGGTCGGCGGCCAAGACGATCCGACAACAAGCCATACAGCAGCGGCCCCACCAGCGAGCCGAGGATGTTGCACGCAAGATAGCCGGCACTCGAACCGACGGACAGATGCAGCGTGGTGCGCAGATACGTCGGGAGCCACGTGATCATTACATAGGCTCCGCCGAAGATTCCCGTCGCCATGATGACTGCCGCCGTCGTGCGGCGCAGATGGTCCCGCGCGAAGATCGCCCAAAACGGCGTTGCCGCTACGCCGCTGCGGCTCGCGACCTTTGCGTCAGCGTAGACGCCCGATTCGGGCACGAGCCGACGAATGAAGAAAACCAGACCGGCAGGGACCACGCCCAGTGCGAAGAACACGCGCCAGCCGATCTGCTCGGGAAACAGTGAAGCGATGATGGGCAGCAATGCAACGGAAATGGCATAACCGAGCGCGTAGCCACTCTGAACCGCGGCGGCAACCCGTCCGCGCAGCGCAGGCCGGATGACTTCGCTTATCAGGACGCCGCCGACGGCTGCCTCGCCGCCGTACCCCAGGCCTTGCAGGAACCGGATGCCGAACAGCATCGGGAACGAGCTTGCGAAAGCTGCGGCGATGGTGGAAATGGCAACCCACAGGATGGTGAACTGCAAGATGCGCACACGCCCGATCTTATCGGCGAGGATACCCGCCCCCCATCCGCCGATGGCAGTCCCTATCAGCGCCGCCGTCGCCAGGTAGCCCACCTGCGGATGCGTCAGCCCCAAGGTTGCGATGAGCGCTGGAATGACCAGCGAGAAAATCGTCGCATCCATCGAATCGAGGCCGAAACCCGCGAAGCAAGCCCAAAAGGTGCGCCGCTCAACAGGCGTGAGGCCCGAGTACCAACCCAAACGCATACTTCCCTCTTCATCTGATTGAATGAGATCCGGCCTCGGACTGCGAGCGAGCCGTGGACCGTGTGCCGATGAGGTTTGACATACGCAGCATGGGCTGGCCGTCATCGTCATTGCACCCGCGCAAGTTAAGCGGATCGCGAAACGATCGGAAGAGTCGGGTAAACCATATAACAACGCGCCGCTTTTAACGACGTGCGAATTGGCGCGTATGGGTGGCGGATTGCGACCCGCGACGGAAGCCCCTATTTTGCGGCACGGGAGGGCATTTCTGGCGTTACAGCGACGCAGGCTTCAGCAACGCTGCCAAAACGCGGCGATAAACAAAATAGATAGCAACGCGTGCAGTTTGAAAGAGGCTGGCGATGCAGGCACCTGCGTCGGACGTCTGCGACAAGGCGGCCCGCTCACAAACAAGCATGCAATTTTGGAGGCAACGTGCAGGCGTCAAGATGCTGGAACCGCGCTAACGATCAGCTTGTACAAGCGGTCCAGTTCGCCTTGAAGCTCGCTGCCGCTGAATGGGTCGCAAGTGTCGCCGAATACTTCGTCGAGTTCCATCCAGTCAGCCGCCGTGAGACACCGCAGCGCCGCCGGCAAGATGACGTCCTCCTCCAGCAGCCTGTGACGGCTGTAAAACGCCGCGTATTCATCGACTGTCGTCTGTAACGCTGGCGCCGCAGATTGCCCGATCAGTTCATAGCGGGTCAGCGCGCGTTCGAGGTCGCGTACCCGCGCTTCGCCCTCGACATGCTGCGCCTCCAGTTGGTCGATTACGTCGTGCAGTTCATCCGTGCGCGATCGCAAGCGCGCGAATAGATATTTGTCTTCCCTGGGATGATGCACCCGTTCCGGATAGTCCCGAATGTAGTAAAGCATGGCCCGCATCACGATCGGTGGTGGCGCATGAGCGCCCTCAGCCAATGACTGGACGAACCGGCTCATGCCGTTGACCACCACGGAAAGCTGTCGATGTTCACGGACGATAGTCTGTACCGCTCTCCTCGCGATTGGCTGCTGCATTGCATTTCTCCTGCAGGTCGGATCTGCGGTTCAGGCACAGTCAGGCGCTAGTGAAACCTCCCGACCGACCTTAATATCGAGCAGCCTTGCGCGGTCAGATGCCCGTACGCGTGACCCGAAGCGAGATTTTCCAGCAAGACAAGTTGGCGCTCGCACAACGCGTGCAGATCGCCAGGATCGAGATTTTCTGGTTGCGGGTTTGTCTCGAGCAGCATAAGCGCTGCGATCTCATGAGGGCTGAGCATCGTCGTCTCCGTTGATTCGAATGTTCCATTTGGCAAGGTCTTTTCTGAAGGATAGATGCGCATCCCAACCTGTCGACGTGCATTTTGTCGCACGCTAAAAGACCTGAAACGGAGACGTAGCAGCAATGTTCGGGCGATTCAGCTGGCTCGACTCGCCCGCTTCCAGAAGCTCTCGCGCCGGGCCGGCGGGAGGCCGGTCCGGACGAATGCAATCGTCACTTATCGGCAGTGGTCACTGATTCGTGGCGCCTTTCGCGGCAGCATCGCTTGCCGCTTTATCTTTCTTCTTCGCTTCGTGGTGCCCGATTGCGCACCCTGCTGCTGCGCCCGCGACGCCGTGTTTGCCTGCGACGTGTCCGGTAACGCCGCCCACCGCAGCGCCCTTTGTGCAGCCTTCCGCAAAGCTGACGTTGGCGAAAGCAAGAGATACGGTGGCCGTGACGGCCAAGAGTGCGATTCGATTCATGCGTGAGCTCCATTTCCTGACTGGTTGAACGACTGCGCGTGCGCACTCACCGCAGCAGAAAATGGGCCTGGAGAAACGATTCAAAACATCGAAGCAAAGCTGACATCGCACAGCCGGAAAAGATGCCATGCCCGGCTCGTAACCGGCGCGACCGCTTCATTGTGTGCGGCGCACGGAGACGTGCCATGCGATGAGACCGGGGATGTAGAACATCAGGTCGCGGATACGGCGTGCGCCCGCAAGTGCCAGACTTGTCGCCGGCTCGATGCCGAACCAACCGCCGATCACGACGAAAGCGCCTTCCTGGACGCCCAGTGCGCCAGGCACGACAAACGCTGCGCTGCTCACCGCCTGTATCAGGATATCGATGACCAGTGCCACAGAAAAGCTCGTGTCGGAGCCAAGGAAATACAACGCAATCCACAACTCGAAGCCTGTCGCCAGGCACTGAAGCGGTTGCCAGAGAAACAGATATCGCACGATCACGCCGCGTCTGCGCCAGATTACCTTGATCGCCTGATCGGTCCTGGCGGATGGGCCCACCAGTGTGTTCAGTTTCCCGCTCGTTACACGTCCGAGCGCCCTCGACGCGAACGCGAACGGATTGGCATGTTGCACAAGCGCAAACAGCAATATGGGAATGGGCACGAGCAGCGCCGTGCTCCATGAAAGCACGCCTATCACATGACCCAACGCCGAGCCGCCACGGACGGCCAGATAGCCGACAGCCGCCATCGTAAAAACGAACTGGCTGATGATGGTGAGTTGCAGATCAACGACGAGGCTCGCAGCAGCCGTCGATGTCCTTACACCCCAGCGCTTCAATAGCTGGAAGGACACGAGTTCTCCGCCGATACGCGCGACAGGCAGCAGGCAGTTGACGGACTCGCGTATCCACACCAGTTTCAGCATGGAAGACAATGCAGGCCGGTTGGCTCCCCGTATCAGCGTCTGCCAGTCACGCGCGTTGGGCAGCATCGCGAGCAGATGCGCAAGTGCCGCGACGAGCAGACCTGCGCCCGCGTCGCGCAACAGATCGAGCACCTGCGCGGGATGGCTGCGCCAGATGGTAAAGAGGGCTATCGCAAGCCCCGCAAGGGCTGTGTACCTGCTGATGTGCTTGATCATCGAAACCCGGGAGGCCGGTCAGCTGGTGCGATCGGCAGACGGGCGCTCCGGCTCGACCGTGAGCAACCCACGGCCGTCCACCCGGAAGCTGACCCCGCGCCACACGACATGCGACGAAGAAAAACTCAGGCACAGTATGGCGAATGCGAAGAGGTCCCACAACGGCAGCAACCACAGGTTACGAACAGGCCGCTTCAGGAGCGTGTCGATGCGTGCCTGAAGCAGCGCCCTCGCGCCAAGCGCGACGAGCAACTGAGCCACCGCCCAGACGGGCGCCCCTCCCATCACGAGCGCAAGCGTCGCCCACGCGACGGGATAGCCCAGCGCGGATCCCGCATGTCCCACGGGATCGATACGCCGGATGGTCCGGCTCCATCGCAACTCGTGTTCTATCAGGCGTCCTGCCGTCGTTTCCGGACATGCATGCCCGATCACGAAACCCGGCACTACCACCTTCTGCCCGGTCGCTCGCACGGCGAGCCCGATCGCGTGGTCTTCTGCCAACAGACCCGCAAACTGGCCGAGGCCTCCTATCGTATCGAGCGTCTTACGCCGCATGGCGATCGTCTGGCCGAAGCAAGGCTGTGCAAGACCCGCTCGAAGCGCGGTCACTACACCCGGCAAGAACTGATAGTCGACTGCGCGTGCGGACAGCTGCGGCCAGAAGCCTGGATCGGGTACGCCCACATATGCGCATGTCACCAGTCCCACGCCCTCACCGTGCAGTTCGCCAACCACGCGCGAAAGATAATCGCTCGCAACGGTAACGTCACTGTCGGCAAATACGAAGAGATCGTGTTCGGCAGCAGGAAGCATGTTGATGAGATTGCTGACCTTCCGGTTGCAGCCATGCAGCGCGCTGTTGGCAATCGTGGTGATGTGCGCGGCGGGATAGAGGCGCTGCAATTCTCTGACCACTTCCAGCGCGGGGTCGCGAGCGTCGTGCACGCCAAAGAGAAACTGCACGTCCCCTGGATAGTCCTGCTCGCAAAAACTGCGCAGATTCGACAGCAGCGCCGACTCCATTCCGCTCAGCGGCTTGATGACGGTCACGGCCGGATAACGCTTACATGGCGGAGAACGGCGAGTGAAGAAAGGACCGACAAGCGACGCGGCCACAACCGTATAGACGACGCCAAAGGCCGCGCACACTCCGCAAATGTACGTCAACGCGAGCCGTGCCCCGTCGAATGACAGGAGTGACGCCGCCTTGGCGAGTGCATCTGGCGCCATGTCCGTGCCTCGTCAAATGAAACGCCGTTCGGCGGCGCCGCGGTTGGTAGTTGCACCGGCAAAACATAGATGCAGCGAAACGAGTGCCCGAAAGCGACACCCGGGATGTACGTGGCGTGCTTCGCCCTTGATCGCGTCGCTGCCCCGCTCCCGCAGCGCAAGCCGATATGCAACAAGTGCGAACAGGCGCGTCAACGCAGTTGCGATGACGATCGCGGCGACAACCGCAATCCTGAAACCTGTCGTTTCAAATGTGGATTCATCGACGCCAAAGACAAACATCAACACCACGACGACCGCGTCGATGCCCGTTGCAACGATCGACGCGGCCATTAGATGCGCCCGGATTGATCTAACCATTGTGCGATTCATTCGCGTTCTCATCGACGATCGCTCGACAGAGGTGTCGTCGATTTGACGGTCGCCGGCAACTGTCGTGTATTTAGCCCGATTCATGTGATCGTAATGGGGCAAATCTGAAGAAGACGTTAAGCGTCTGTTACGCAGGGTTACAGCAGCTTTCGATAGGCTGAGGCAGTCGAATCGATCTGAAAGGAAGCGTCGTCTCGACCCGGTGCAATGTCACGCAGATGCAGTAACACACTCTTCTTAATATTTCGTTAAGGCCGCTCATGTAGTATTGCCAATCAATCGAATTCGATTTGTCCTGTCGACAGACTGTCACCAGGCAATGCGCATCCAGCAGCGATCGCAGCGATGAAAGCCAATCGCAAAATCCCACCCGGCGTCTGCGATGCCGAGCAAGGCACGGCGCGCACGCCACGGCGTGCGTTTCTGCGAACGGCTGTGGGCGCAATCGGCGCATCGGTCGCCGCGGCCGTGATGCCGCGGCTCATACAGAAGGCACTCGCAACGCGCCCCGTCAGCCAGACGGGCACGCTCAACGATGTCGCGCACATCGTGATCTTCACGCAAGAAAACCGCTCGTTCGACCACTACTTCGGCATGCTGCGAGGCGTGCGCGGCTTCAACGACCGGATGGCCATCGCGCTGCCCAATGGCGACCCCGTGTGGATGCAGCCCACGGGCACCGGCCATATCGTGCCGTTCCATGCGGACACTGCCGTGACGCGCGCGACATGTGCACCGGCGCCCGCGATGAACTATCCCGTCGACATTGCGATGTGGGATAAGGGCCGATGCGACGAATGGAACAAGGTTCGTTCCACTGGACTCGGTATGAGCTATTTCGACCGGCGCGATCTGCCGTTTTACTACGCACTGGCCGACGCGTTCACCATTTGCGACCAGTACTACGCGTCGACGCTCACTCAGACGAACCCGAACCGCCTGCATCTCTTCAGCGGCAGCAGCGGACTGTCAGCCGGTTTTCTACCGATACTGGACAACGCCGAGCCAACCCCCGGCTTCGCATGGCCGACGGTCGCCGAAACGCTCGAAGCGGCGGGCGTAAGCTGGCGCGTGTATCAGCAGGCAGACAACTTCGACGATAACGCGCTTGCGCTGTTTCGCAACTTCCGGTCTGCGTCGTTGTCGAGTGCGCTGTACCGGCGAGGCATGGCGAGAGTCGACGACGTGGCGCGCGCCTTCGCCGCAGATGTCGCAGCGGGCACGCTGCCGCAGGTTTCGTGGATCATCGCGCCGGCTGCGTTATCCGAACACGCGAGCTACCATCCGCAGGCGGGGGAAGACCTCACGGCGCGCCTGCTTGCAGGCCTTGTCGCCAATCCTGATGTCTGGTCGAAGACCGTTTTCCTGCTGAACTACGACGAACAGGGTGGCTACTTCGATCACGAGCCGCCACCGACACCACCCGCCACAGACGCGGATGGCAGGACGACGATCGCGACGACGGGAGAGATCTTCGAGGGACTGCCGCTAGGTCTTGGTTTCCGTGTGCCAATGACCGTCGTCTCGCCGTGGTCCAGAGGCGGCTATGTGTGTTCTGAGATCTTCGATCACACGTCGGTCATTCAGTTCATCGAGCGGCGTTTCCGTGTCCACTGTCCGAACATCAGCGCCTGGCGTCGCGCGATATGCGGCAACCTCCTGTCGGCGTTCGACTTCAGCGCTCGCGACCTGACATGGCCACCGCTGCCCGATACGAGCTGGTATGTGTCCGACGCCAATCGTCAGTGCAGTTCGCTGCCCGAGCCGTCTGTGCCCGCAATGCAATCGATGCCGGTACAGGAGCGAGGCACCCGCGCGTCACGTGCGCTGCCCTACGACATCGAGGCGAACGCGGACGTGAGAGACGGAACGCTGCACCTCGTCATGAAGAATGCCGGCCCGGGCGGCGTCGCGATATCTGTCTACGATCTTCAGACCCGGACCAATCCTCCCAGTCGTTATGCACTGGCGCCGGGCACCACGCTGTCCGACAGCTGGAGTCATACCAGGCTCATGGGCGACCGATACCATCTCGCGCTGCGTGGCCCGAACGGTTATCTGCGTATATTTTCGGGCGACGTGATCAACGCGTCAGAGACGGCAACAGTTCGCCCCGAGATCAGAATCACATGCGAACGTGCGAGCAATGTCGTCTGCCTGAGATTGATAAACCCAGGCAGCACGGCGTGTGCATTCGTGGTCACGGCGAATGCCTATCGCCCGGACGGACCCTGGATGTTTGTCGTCCCAGCTAACCGTGAAACAGTCACGCGATGGCCAGTCTCATCGAGTGGCAACTGGTACGACCTGTCGGTGAAAGTCGATGGACAACCCGCATTCCTGCGGCGCCTGGCGGGCCGCATGGAAAACGGGCACCAACTCGTCAGCGACCCTGCGGCCGCCTGAGTGTCGCCAGAGATCAACCTTCTGCGCGCCTGGTGCGCGCGGCGTCACGCCGCCAGCACGGCTTCCTCGAAGACGCCAGGCGCAACGGTCTCGACGGCTGCGAGGCTTTCAACGGCGATGGTCTCAACGTCGTTGGCGGCGTGTTGTACTTCGACAAGCTGCGGCTGCGCGTCGCGCTTCGCTGCGGCGGCCTTCTTCGTCTTGCCGGCGCGCGATGGCGGCTGACACGCATCGCAAACGACGTTGTGCTGCAAGTCATGCTTATGCCCGATGAACTTGCCGCTACAACGGCAACAGGGCGTCAGTTGCAGGATGTTGGCGTCGAAAAACCGCACCAGCGTCCATGCACGCGTCAGATCGAGCACGGGTTCCGTCTGGTTGTGACGACAATGTTCGAGATACAGTCGATACCCCTTGGTCAGCGCGTCCAGATGCGAGCAACGCGCCTCGTCTCTCAGGAAGCGGTATGTGTTGTAGAACAGCGAAGCGTGAATGTTCGCGAGCCAGGTCGTGTACCAGTCCGCCGAAAACGGCAGCATGCCCTTGGGCGGCGATACGCCCTTGACTTCGCGGTACAGGCGGATCATGCGCTCGCGCGACAGCGTCAGTTCGCTTTCGAGCACCTGCATGCGCGCGCCGAGTTCGATCAACGCAATCGCGCGAAACACTTCCTGTGCGTCTTCGCTGAGACTCTTCTTGGACATGGCCGTCCCCTGGCTCAGCTGAACTGCGTTGCCGGCTGGCCAGCCAGAAGAAGCGCGGCGTGCGTGGCAGCCACTTCTGCGTGCCTCGATGTATGTGTCAATGCGGAGAGTATCGCTTGATCGTTGAAACGGAATGAGCAAAGAAGTTGCTCGGAACTGGCCAGCTTGACGATCTGGGCGAGCGACAACCGGGCGAGAATGTCGGCCACGTCCGACGAGAGCCCAAGGCGGAACATCCCAACCGCCTTGTCTTCGCGGAGCATCCGTTGCGCAAGCATGATGTACGAGAGGTTAATTTCGCGGATTTGTTCGATCACGTCGCTGCTACGGTCCATGTTTTACCTCCGATGTCCCTGAATACGCGCCCCCGGCATCTGATTCAAATGCGTTTTTTGATTTTGTTTATTCGCCATGCCGCTTCGAGTGCGTCAGGCATTGAACCAATTGTATGAAGAGACTCGGCGGGCGGCCATTTGTTTTTAACGAACACTTCATTAGAATGGAATTAAATTTAAATAAGAAATGATTTCCGATCTGACGTCTTGCAATACCCATCAAATGGAATCTATTCGATTTGAATGTGATAGCCGGCAATTAATAGAAGATTCATCGACGCGCGCATGCAATTTATGCACATTTAAACTGGCAGGCCAGGCGCTTTTACGCCGCCTTCACGCGGATCGCACCAGGCTCGCACCATCATCACAACTGCGTGGCATGGCGATCACAACATGGGCTCTCTGCACAACCTGTCGCGCAGCGGGACTTCGTCCCGGGCCTGCGGCCAGCGCAATTCTCCGCGAACGTCATCCCGCTACCCGCACGCCGCGTTCAACACGCTTCACACGCTAATCGTCACGCTGTCCGAAGCGACGATCGGCAGCACCTCGCGCATGGGCAACTGAGAGGAGCGAACACATGTACCCCGGAATCTGGCTTCATCTCGTCACGCCGTTCCATTCGGGCGAAGTCGTCATCGAAGGGCTGTAAATGCTCGCCGATCATTCGCTGATGCAAGCGGAAGACGAGGAGACGGCACGCCGCACGTTCGAGCGGCTCAGGCCGATTATCAAGCTGCCGTTCGCCGCGCCCATTCCTTCGGCGATCAAGGCAATGCTGTCGATCGAACGCCGCATCGTCGATGAAGTGCGGATGCCATCGCGCCTGCTCCCGACGCACTCGTCGAACAACTCGCACACGCATACGAGACGCTGCGCACATTGCGCGCGGAACTCGCGATCGCAGCCTCAGTAACGCACGTCGCACGAGCCGATTCACACCCGGCCCCATTGATCGACGAGATAGTCGACGAACGTCCTGATCTTCGGCGACGCGAGCTTCGTGCGTTCGAACAGCACATGCACAGGCGTCGCGGGCGGCGCAAACTTGTCGAGCACGGGCTGCAGGCGCCCCGCGTCGATATGCGCGGCGACCTGCCACGCCGGCGCACGCACGATGCCCGCGCCTTCGAGCGCGGCGGACACCAGCGCGTCGAGGCTATTCATCCACAGACGCCCTGTCACACTCACGCGCGTGCGCGTCGCACCGGACTGAAAGCGCCAGTCGACAGGCCCGGCCGCATCCGAGAATACCAGGCAATCGTGCCGGCGCAGATCGTCGGGCCTGCGAGGCGTGCCACGCCGCGCCAGATACGACGGCGCGGCGCACACCATCATCTCGATGTCGTCGAGCTTGCGCGCGACGAGGCTCGAATCCGGCAGACGGCCGACGCGTACGGCAAGATGCAAGCCTTCCTCGACGATATTGACGACGCGATCGACGAGCATGAGATCCACGGCCACGTCCGGATGCATCGCGAGAAAGCGCGGCAGCAGCGGCGCGATCAGCAGCCGTCCCAGCAGATTCGGCGCGGCGATCCGCAGCCGCCCGGACAGCCTTCCCCGCCCCGCCGACAGCGCGCTGCCGAGTTCATCCACTTCGCCGAGAATCGACTTCGCGCGATCGTAGAGGATGCGTCCTTCGTCCGTCATCGCCAGATTGCGAGTGGTGCGCCGAAGCAGTTGCGCGCCGAACTGATCTTCAAGCGCCGCGATATGCCTGCTGACCGAAGTCAACGACATTGGGATTGCCCGCGCCGCCGCGGACAGGCTTCCCGCCTCCACGACCCGGACGTAAACGCTCATTGCTTCAAAACGGTCCATGATTCGACTCTTCCGGATTCGGCAAGGGTGCTTGCCGTTCGCCAGGGATACCGGCGATTTCCGGAATAGTCTACATTCCTCGAAATGGAGAAGAAATCGACGCCAATGTTCGCCTGCCCGACGCGCGGCGACGTTACGGAACCCGATGCAGATGAAACGTTCGATCTACTGGCTCATGGCCGGCGCAGCCGGCATCGTGGTCGCCAATAACTACTACAACCAGCCCTTGCTCCCCGACTTCGCGCTGGCGTTCCATACCAGCGAGCGGCAGGCGGGCACGGTATCGGTCGCGGCGCAGGCGGGTTATGCGCTCGGCCTGCTGCTCTTCGTGCCGCTCGGCGATAAGCTCGAACGCCGCTCGATGTTGCGCACGCTGTTGTGCATCGCAAGTGCAGCGCTTGCCGCCATTGCGCTCTCGCCGACGCTGAGCTGGCTCGTGGCGGCCAGTTTTCTCACGGGCCTCGCAAGCGTCGCGCCGCAACTGCTCACACCGTTCGCGGCGCAACTCGCGGGCCCGCAGCGACGGGGCGAAGCCGTCGGCACTGTGATGTTCGGCTTGCTGTGCGGCATCCTCGTATCGCGCACGGTCTCCGGATCGATCGCCCAGCATTTCGGCTGGCGCAGCGTGTACTGGCTCGCGGCGGCCGCGATGCTCGTCGTGGCCGCGATGCTGTCGCGCGCATTGCCGCGCGCGCAACCCACCTACGAGGGCCCATACGGGCGCCTGATGGGCACGCTGTGGACGCTTCTGCGCGAAGAGCCTCTTATCCGCCAGACGTCGGCGATCGCGGCGCTGCAATTCGCCGCATTCAGCGCGTTCTGGGCGACGCTGGCGTTCCATCTGCGCGCAATGGACGGGCACTATGGAAGCGAAGTCGCAGGGTTGTTCGGCCTCGTCGGCGTGGTCGGCGCGCTTGCGTCGACGAAAGCAGGCAAGCTGATTGACCGGCGCAATCCACGGATAGTCGTGCTGGCAAGCAGCGCCATTTTTGTGCTGGCTTTCGCGATCCTCGTGGGTTCGGGCCATAGCATCGCCGGGCTCGTGGCGGGCGTGATCGTCCTCGATCTGGGCTTGCAGAGCGGACACGTCGCGAACATGGCGCGCAACATGAGCGTCAAAACCGATGCGATGAGCCGCATCAATACGCTCTACATGACGATCCGTTTCGCGGGCGGCGCGCTCGGTTCGTCGCTGGGCATCTGGGCTTGGAGCATCTGGCAATGGCCGGGCGTGTGTACGGTCGGTCTCGCGCTCGGCTGCACGTCGCTGGCGCTACAGGCGAGGCCGCGCATCGCGCGTGAAGCGCTGAGAGAATGATTCGATATATCGCGCTCAACGATCGCGGGGCGGGATGCGAATCCACGTGAGAGCGACGATCAGCAGGAACGCGACATAGGCGACCGCAAACACCCACAGTGGCAGATCGTAGTACATCCATGCACTCACCCAACGCTGGATGAAACCTTGCCCGCTCGCCGTTCCCGTGCGCAGCCGGTCTTCGAGGACGGTGAGCGGACAGGGCAGATCGAGAGCGGCAAGCAATGCGACGCTGCCAATCGCCGCCAGATGCACGATGCGAAACACACGATTGCGCACCCACGCATGCCGCAACGCCGCACCCGCCCAGATCGCCAGCAGCCCGCCGACGATGAACAGCACGATCAGCGCATGCAGCACGAGTACCGCGTCGGCTAACCAGATCATGACGCTCCTTGCCAGAAGCCTTTTTGCAGGATACCCCCTCCCTTCCTTTTCCACCGCGTCAACGATGCCCGCGTTTGTGTCGTTGAACGCAGGTCGATCATCCCGTCCGATGTGCTAGCCTGAATCTTCATCATCCGAAGTGATCCGACGAGGCGCACGATGGAACTGCGACATCTGAGAATGTTTTGTGCGGTGGCCGAATTCGGCAGCTTCACGGCGGCGGCTGAAAAAATTCACAACGTTCAGTCGAACGTCACCATGCGCATCAAGGAGCTCGAAGGGGAATTGAATCAACAGCTCTTCATCCGCCAGAAGAACGGCGTGATGCTCACGTCGGCCGGGCAGATCTTTCTCGGCTACGCGCAACGCATCCTCCAGTTGACGGACGAGAGCCGCAACGCGCTGCTCGACAATGCATCGCCGCGCGGGCTGTTGAGGCTCGGATCGATGGAAACGACGGCGGCCATTCGCTTGCCGAAGGTCCTCGCGAAGTATCACGCGCGATATCCTCAAGTACAGCTATCGTTGATGACGGGCACCACGGCCGAATTGATCAAGGCTGTCGAATGCCATCGGCTCGACGGTGCATTTGTCGGCGGCTTCCACCAGAATGCGTCGCTTCATCAGGAAGAGGTCTTTCAGGAAGAACTGGTGCTCGTCAGCGGGATCGAGTTCGAATCGGTCGACGCGCTCGCCAGCCGGATGTCCGCACAAACCGTGCTCGCGTTCAGAACGGGCTGCTTTTATCGCTCGACACTCGAACACTGGTTCTTTCAGGCTGGCATCATCCCCGGCCAGGTGATGGAGCTCGGCACGCTGGACGGGATCATGTCGTGCGTCGCAGCGGGAATGGGCGTGACGTTATTGCCGCGATCGGTGGTCGAGGGGCATGGCACGCGGCAGGCCGTGCATTGCCACGCGCTGCCGCCGGAGTTCTCACACGTGACGACCGTGCTCATCCGCAATAAAGACAGCATCGTGACGCCAGCTTTCGCTGCGTTGACGGATCTCGCCCATGCGCAGTTCGCAATCGATGCGGACATCAGGCCCGCACGCGCTGAAAATATGCTGGCGTCCCGGCTGGCCTGTTTCGACGCCGCATGATGCGCATTTGATCGCCGCATAAAAAACGGCAGCGCATGGACTTTCATCATGCGCCGCCGTTCTTTCGTGAGACTCTAGTGCGCTATGCGTAGTGCAGTCGAGGGTCCTCGATACGCTCTGCGATTTCACGCACCCGTTCTGCGGCAAGCCCTTTCGCGAGTTCTTCGACGCGTTCGGCGGCCGACATCACGCGATCGATCTTGCCGACACCCTGTCCCGCATATAGCGACAGCTTTTGCGCCATCTTCGGCTTGTCGATCACGCGCGCGCCGCCGCCCATGAAGCGCAACAGGTTCCACTTGTCCCGGTTCGGGATGACCCGATGCGGCGTACCGTATCTCCAGCCGAACGAATAGCCGGTCCGGTATTCGGTATCGTCGACAGTGGCGTCGACGATTTTCTGCTTGTAGAGCGGATGCGCGTTCGACTCGTCGCACGCGACGAACGCCGTGCCCGCCAGCACGCCGCCCGCGCCCATCTGCATCACCGTGCGCACGTCTTCGCAATTCGTGATGCCGCCCGCCGCGAGCACGGGACGTCCATCGGCCACTTCGATCAGCGAGGGCAGCAGCGACAGCAGTCCGATCGTGCCGCGATTCAGATGACCGCCGCTCTCGCTGCCCTGCGCGGTGATGATGTCGGCGCCCTGCGCGATGGCCTGGCGCGCCAGCTCGACAGAGCCGACCTGAACCATGACCACCATGCCCGCTTCCTTCGCACGCGCGATCATCTGCGGATAGTTCTCCGCATAGAACAGCGACAACATACGCGGCCGCTCTTGCAGCACGACCTGAAACTGCGCTTCAAACACATCCGGCCCGCCGAACGAAGGCACGAGATTCACGCCGAACGGCTTGTCCGTCAGTTGCTTCGTTTCGCGGATCCAGCGCCGCAACGCGAGTGGCGGCAAGCGCAACCCGCCGATGGTCCCCATGCCGCCCGCATTGGCGACGGCAGCGACGAGCTGCGGACCGGAAATCGCTGCCATGCCGGCGAGGAAGATCGGATAGCGGATGCCGCACAGCTTCGTGACGGCGTTTCCAGCAAATTGACTGACCGTTGTTGTGCTCATGATTCAAAGCTCCACGCGTTTGCCAAGCATGCGTTTCAGGGCGTCGTTCTTCAACACGAAATGGTTCTTGCACGCACCGAAGATATGCAGCGCGAGTCCCAGCAGAAACGGCGTTGCGCCAATCCTGAAGAGCCCCTCGAAGACATGCGCGGCTTGCGCATCAGGCCGCATTGGCGAAGGAATAATCCAGCCCCCCGGCAACTCGACAAGCTGGCCTGCAGCCGACTTCGCAAGCCATGCCGCAATTGGCAGCAGCACCATCGCAAGTGCAAGCGACGTCGCGACCGACCTGCTCACGATCACCTCGACAGGATTCGGCGTGCCGACGGGCAGCGGATGCCAGGACGTCACGCGCGCCCAGAATCGATAGAGCGACACCGGAAACAGGATCGTGCCGAGCAGATTCAAAACGCTCGCTAGCGCAGTGCCGGGCGAGAACCACAGCACGATTTCGAGTGCGATGATCGCAAGCACCAGGACCGCGACGAGCCAGTGCAGCGCAATCGTGACGGGCGAAAAACCCAGACCGCTATCGCGCCATTGAAACCTGCCCTGCGCATGCGGACTGCGGAGCTCAGCATCTTTCATCGAGGACTTCATTGACGACATGTGCGAGTTCGACATTTGCATTCCCTTTGGATAGCACCAATTTCACGAGTGAGTCGCGGCTGGCGACGCGCCGATGCCCGTCTGCGCGCGAACGAACTGATGGTCGAATTGATCGCGCTCGCTTGCCGCGCGCGCGCTCCGATCGGTGATCGAGCCGATCCACGTGAAGAAGAACGCGATCGACATCGAAATGATGGCGGGGTAGTCGTAGGGGAAGATCGCCGTCACGTGCCCGAGCACTCTGACCCAGACAGCGGGCGACAGCACGACCAGACCGACTGCGCTGACGAGTCCCGCGATGCCGCCCATCAATGCGCCGCGCGTCGTCAAACCTTTCCAGTAAATCGAGAGCGTGAGGATCGGAAAATTCACCGATGCCGCCACGCTGAATGTCAGCGCCACGAGGAACGCCACGTTCTGATCCTTGAACAGAATGCCGAGCACAATCGCAACGCCCGCAATCGCGACCGATGCAATCCTCGACACGCGCTTTTCCTTCGCGTGATCGGCCTGATTGCGCTTGAGCACCATCGCGTACAGGTCGTGCGATATGGCCGAGGTGCCTGCCATCGTCAGTCCCGCGACGACGGCGAGGATCGTGGCAAATGCGACAGCCGACAGGAAGCCCAGCACAAGATCGCCGCCCATCGCTTTCGCCAGATGCATGACAGGCATGTTGCCGCCGCCGATCAGTTTGCCGCCCGCCACGCCACCCTCGAAGAACGTGGGATTGCGGCCCACGATCACAATGGCGGCCGTGCCGAGCACCATCACGACGAGAAAGAAGTAACCGATGAAGCCCGTCGCGACGAACACGGACTTGCGCGCCGCTTTCGCGTCCGGCACCGTGAAGAAGCGCATCAGGATATGCGGCAGCCCCGACGTACCGAACACCAGTCCCACCGACAGCGACAGCATCGCGAACGGATCGGCGACGAGTTTGCTAGGCAGCATGATGCCGGCGCCGCTCTTATGCGTGGCTATCGCCTGCGCGAACATGTCGTTCAACGAAAAACCAAACTGGCTCAACGCGAGCAGCGCAAGCAGGCTCGCACCGAACAGCATCAGCACGGCCTTGACGATCTGCACCCAGGTCGTCGCGACCATGCCGCCGAACGTCACATACACGGCCATCAACACGCCGACGACGACGACCGCGTAGTTGTATTGCAACCCGAAAAGCAGCTGGATCAACTGGCCTGCGCCTACCATCTGCACCACGAGATAGAAGCACACGACCGTCAGCGAGCCGAACGCCATCAACGTCCGTATCCTCTGCTGGTCGAGCCTGAACGATGCGATATCGGCGATCGTGACCTGCCCCAGATTCCGGATACGCTCCGCGAACAGAAACATCAGCAGCGGCCACGCGACGAAGAAGCTCACTGCGTACAGCATGCCGTCGTAGCCGTTGAAGAAGATCATACTGGTCAGCCCGAGCAGCGCGGCCGCCGACATGTAGTCGCCCGCCAGCGCGAGTCCGTTCTGAAACCCGGAAATGCCGCCGCCCGCGTTGTAGAAATCCTTCATCGAGTTCGTCTTCGATGCGGACCAGTACGTGATGCCGAGTGTCGCAACGACGAACGCGAGGAACATCGCAATGGCTGTCGTGTTGAGCGGCTGCTTCTGCACCTTGCCGAACGTTTCTGCTGCTGTGGCCGCCCGAGCGATGCACGAGGCAAGCGCGAAGCCAATGAGCGTGACGATACGTTTCATTGCACGTCTCCCGCCAGAATGCGAGCGGTCAGCTCGTCGAACTCGCCGTTTGCACGACGGATATAGATACCCGTCAGCACCCACGTGCCGACGATCAGCGCGACGCCCAAAGGCCAGCCGATTGTCATCACACTGCCTGGGTACAGCTTCATTGCGAGTGCCTTCGGCGCGAATCCAGCGATCAGTACGAATGCGTAGTAGGGCAACAGCGTGCCCAGCGTGAGCGATGCGACGAGCCTGCGACGGCGCGCGACGAGTCGAGCGAACGCCGGCGACAACCGGACGTCGTGAGGTGCGGTCGTTTGAACCACGATGTCTCCTGTATTTCGTTTGGAAATGGACGCATGTCAGGGGCTGCCCGAAGCGCTCTTCTGTTTCTTCCAACGATAGAAGCGAGCATCGATCAAGTAAAATGATGATTGGTGATGCGTACCATCATTGCGAGTGAGACGCTGCCCTCCTCTGTCCACGCTCATGACGCCGTGTATCAAGTGTTATGAGCGGCGCTGTGTTTTTCCCGTCGACGTGAATCCGTACTCTGGCGTCATTGGAGGCACATCATGGACATGCAAATCCCCTTTCCCGAACCGCAAGTCGAGCGCGCGCCGTTCCCTCTGCAAGCGCATCCCGGTTACAACCGCGTGTTCCGGCGCGGCGCGCTCACTGTCGGGCTGATCCTGCCGCTCGAAACCCATGCGGCGTCGCCGCATCCGTCGATGGCCGATCATGTGCAGATGGCGCAGCGGGCCGAACAGGCAGGCGTCGCCGCCTTGTGGGCGCGCGACATTCCGTTCTATGACCCGCAATACGGCGATTCCGGACAGATCTTCGAGCCGCTGATCTACATCGGGCATCTCGCCACCGCGACGCAGAAGATCACGCTCGGCACGACAGGGATCGTTCTGCCGCTGCGCGAACCGCTGATGCTTGCGAAGCAGGTCAACTCGCTCGACCGGCTGACGGGCGGGCGCATCGTGATCGGCATGTCGTCGGGCGACCGGCCTGCCGAATACCCCGTCTTCGGGATCGACTTCGACAGTCGCGGCGAGCGCTTCAGGCAGGCGTACGAGGTGTACCGCAGCGTCAGCGATAAGGACTTCCCGCGCTTCGACTCGCCACGCTTCGGGCACGGCGACGGCTCGCTGACGATGCTGCCGAGGCCGCTATTCGGCAGCGTTCCGACGCTCGCCGTCGGGCGCTCGCAACAGGCGCTCGGCTGGATCGCAAACAACATGGACGGCTATCTCGGGTTCGTGCCCGAGCCGGCGAAACTGCAGTCATTCGTCGACGAGTGGAAGGCAACGAATCGTCAGACGAGGGACGGCGAGTCCGCCGAAGACGACGCCAAGCCCCTCGCGTTCGGAGGATTCCTGTATCTGCATCCACGGCGGGACTATCCGTTCAGGCGTATCGGAGGCGGCTTCGCGATCGGCAGCCGTGCGCTGCGCGACTATCTCGACGAGGCACGGGAGCGAGGCGTGTCGCATGTCGCGTTGAATCCGCGCGTGACGCCGCGCGACTATCGAGAAATCCTCGACGAACTTCACGAGGACGTGCTTGCGCATTTCCCGCCAAACGCGTAGCCATCCCGTCGTGTAGGCATGCAGCCGCATCCGGCCAGTCCGGGGCGGCTTGTTGCGCGTGGGCTTTCGTTGCGCTTCGCGTGTGCCGGCGCGCACCGCTCGCGCCGTCGATCCATTTCGCGCACATCTGCGTTTCACCTGGCGTACAAAGCGTGCCTTCACCGCCCCACTGCTTAGCGTCAATTCCGCTGTTACACGATGTCAACAGTCGCGCCCGCCATTCGTCCGGTCGCGTCAGAATGCGCGCCTTCCGCCCCGTACGCAAAGCCGCGTCACTTCCGCGTCGGCAGGCCCGCGCGCGCGGGCGGCATTTGTTCCTGCCGATCACAACTGTTTGTCCGCTGCGGGTGTACGCAAGCCGCTCGATGAAGCCTAGATTGACGACCTAACGGCACTGTCAATTCCGACGCAAGCCGAACGAACTTTCAAAGGTCAATCATGAGCAATTCGCAAAAAGTCGCCATCGTCACGGGTGCATCGCAAGGCATTGGCGCGGAGATCGTCAAGGGATTCCGCGAGCAGGGCTATCGCGTCGTCGCGGTCGCACGCTCGATCAAGCCTTCGGACGATCCGAACGTCGTGACGGTCGCCGGTGACATCGGCGACCGGGAAGTAGCACAGCGTGCAGTATCGGAAGCTGTGAAGCGCTTCGGCCGCGTCGACACGCTGATCAACAACGCGGGCATCTTCATCGCCAAGCCGTTCACGCAATACACGGCTGAAGACTACGCCGCTGTGCTGAATGTGAACGTGAACGGCTTCTTCCACATCACGCAGCTTGCAATCGCGGAGATGGAAAAGAATAAAAGCGGTCACGTGCTGCAGATCACGACGAGCCTCGTCGATCACGCGGTCGCGGGTGTGCCGTCGGTTCTCGCATCGCTGACCAAGGGCGGTCTGAACGCGGCAACCAGGTCGCTCGCTATCGAATACGCGAAGACAGGCATCCGCGCGAACGCCGTGTCGCCCGGCATCATCAAGTCGCCGATGCATGCACCGGAAACGCATGAGCAATTGGGCGCGCTGCACCCGGTCGGCCACATGGGCGAAATGCGCGACATCGTCGACGCCGTGCTGTACCTCGACTCCGCACCGTTCGTGACAGGCGAGATTCTGCACGTGGATGGCGGCCAGAGCGCTGGCCACTAAGAAAGCATGACACGGCGCCGGCAACGGCGCCTGTCCCACACACCACTTCGGAGATTCTCATGCCTATTGTGACTATTCAGGTGACCCGCGAAGGGAACAAGCCCGGCACCAGCGCAGTAACGCCGCAAGAAAAGGCTCAACTCATCAAGGGCGCGAGCGAGCTGCTGCTGAACGTGCTGAACAAGCCGCTGGAAGCGACCTTCGTCGTCATTCAGGAAGTCGAAAAGGAAAACTGGGGCTGGGGCGGTTTGCCCGTCGATGAATATCGCCGGCAACTGGCGCAGAAAAAGGACTGAGCGCTTTTTCCTTGATGTTTCGTCATTGATCGACGTCGCGCGGAGAGCCTGGCCCGTCTCCGCGCCACTTGCTTATGGCTCGCGATGCGCTCTTGCGCGCCGCCACGCCAGAATGTTGCTCACCGATTCCTGCCTGCTGCCCGGCACGAGTTCGATACGCGCGCCCGCCCGAATGAAGCCAGTTTGCAGCACGCTCAGGTACACGCCGGCGAAGCCGCTCAGGTACATATGCTTGACCGCTTTTCTGTAGCCCATCACGGCGTTGAGCTTGAAACACGGATTGCGCGGCGCTTCCACCCTTAGCCTGACCTGACCGATCAGGAGCGTATCGCCGATCCACAGATCCGTTTCCAGCAAGCCCTGGGTGGTCAGATTCTCGCCGAGCGAGCCGAATGCCAGCGGTTTTCCGGCTTCGGGTGCATCCGCTTCGATGCGCCGTTGCTGCCACCACGGGTAATGCTCAAAGGGATAAAGATAGACGGCCTTGTCGAGGCCGCCGTGGACGCTCAGGTCCGCATGCTCGTCGCCGGCGAGGCCGAGCTTCTGCACTTCGATGGCCGCGCCTTCGCTCGCGCTGCTCACCGAGCGCTTGCGAATCGCCGATTCGACCGTCAGACCTTCGGATGCGCGCCCGATATCGAGCGTCCGGCATAAGCCGATATTGATCGAAAGCAGGCGCGCGCCCTTTTCATCGTCATGCCCGCTGCTGCCGTTTTCTGCATACGTGATCGGGTCGTTCATTGGTAGCCGGCTATTTTGTATGGGAGCGTTAGCGCGCGAACTGCCGCAAACGGCCAACCGCTTCGTCGAGTTCCGCTTCGAGCCGCGCGACCAGTTCCGCTGCGGGCAACGCACGCGCGAGCGCCGCTGCCTGGCCCGCCCATTGCGCGCCGAAACCGAATTCGCCCTTCGCTTTCGCGGCGGCGTGCAGCGCTTTGCCCGCGTCGTAGGCGATGGGATAATCCGGGGTCGCGGGACGATCCGATGCGCGGCCGAGTTCTGTGAAGCGATTCACCATACTGCGCGCCGGGCGCCCCGAAATTGCCGACGTCAGCGTAGTGTGAAGCGCGGCATCGCCGAGAATCGCGCGGCGGTAACCTTCGTCGATCGACGTCTCGGGGCACGGCACGAACGCAGTGCCGAGTTGTGCGGCCTGCGCGCCCAGCGCGAGCACCGCAGCAATGCCCGCGCCGTCCATGATGCCGCCCGCCGCAATGACGGGCAGATCGAATTTCTCGACCAGCAAACGCGTCAGCGCCAACGTGCCGAGGCCTTCGTCGAAGACTTGCGGGTCGAACACGCCGCGATGTCCGCCAGCTTCGATGCCTTGCGCGACGAGCGCGTCGACGCCCGCATCGACGACCTGCTGCGCCTCTTCGAGATTCGTCGCCGATGCCAGCAGCACGATGCCCGCGTCCTTCAACGCCTTGATGGTCTCCTTCGACGGCATGCCAAAGTGAAAGCTCACAATGGCCGGTTTCTCTTCCAGAAACACGTCGAGCATCGCCTGGTCGTCGCCGAAGCTCGTGTAGATCTCGCTCAGTTTTTCAGGCGCGCTTGCGCCGTACTTCGCAAATTGCGGCGCAAGCCAGCTCAGCCATTCCTGTTCGACTTTCGCATTGGCCGCGGCGGATGCATGGCAAAACACATTGATGTTGAACGGCCCGCTCGTCAGCGCACGCGTATCGCGGATAGTCTTGCGCGCGGCCTCGGCTTTCATCGCGCCCACGCCAAGCGAGCCGAGACCGCCCGCGTTGGTGACGGCGGCCGCCAGCGCCGGGGTCGTGACCCCCGCCATCGGCGCCTGGATGATCGGCTTGCTGATGCCCAGCAGACTCAGTAGCGGTTTGCCTTCGGAACGCGTGCTCATGTCCTGTCCTCATCGAAACGGTTAACGCATGCCGGCGCGCCTCAGACGCTGCGCGCGGCGAACGGTGACAGATCCGCCGTGCGTCGATTGCAGGCGCTCTCGCCATGCCATCTATACCTCAAATCATCTTTTCCAGCGGACGACGGGTCAACCATTAAGCGGGCAATTCACTCTTGAGCGCCGGGAACAGGTGCGCTAACCGGGCAGCGGCTCGCTCGCGAATGCGTTCAGCTCGCGTACAAGGCTGGATGCCGCCATCCGCACGAGTTCGCCGCCCTTTTCCGGCGATGCTTGAGCCGGGTCCGAGCCCATGCGGCCATCGGGATAACGCGCACGGAAATCCAATGCCTCGCGGATCGGGCCAGACGGTGCGATCTTTGGCGAGTAGTCGGCGGACTTGATGGCGTCGGGATAGGCCCATTGCGTGATCGCGATTTCAGACGGCGTCGCGTGCGAGCCGTGACCTTCGGGGAACTGCTTGCGCGCCAGTTCACCTACCCCTTCGAGATCCCACCAGTTGCACAGCTTCATCGCAAAACCAGCGTGCCGTTTCGCGAAGCTCGCTTCGACATAGGCCTCGGAGAACGCCGCCTCGATCGATGCGATGTTGCCGCCATGTCCGTTGAGAAACAGGATCTGCTGGAAACCGTGCGTCGCCAGCGAACGGATCCAGTCGCCAATGGCAGCGATGAATGTGGACGGCCGCAGCGAAATCGTGCCGGGAAAGCCGAGGTGATGTTGCGCCATGCCGATATTGAAGGTCGGCGCGACGAGGATGTCCGCCGTCTTCTCCGCTTCGCGCGCGATGATTTCCGGACAAAGCCAGTCGGTGCCCAGCAGGCCCGTCGGACCGTGCTGCTCGTTCGAGCCGATGGGCACGACGATCGCACGGCTGCGCTTCAGGTATTGCTCGATCTCGGCCCAGGTCGATAGATGTAAAAGCATGGAAGCTCCTGTTTTGCCTCGCGCTGCATACGATGTGGCGCGTCGGTCGTGGGGAAAGGTAAAGCCCGTTGCCGCATGCGCGGAATGCAGGCCCGATCCGGACAAGCGTACAGGCAAATCGGCCTAGCGACCAACAGCAACAAGGTTCACGACTCGTTGTCCGCAAGGCAACGGCATCTTTTGCCTCTCATCCATCGACTGTTGAGTGCCGGGTGTCAGTGCATCCGACAGGTTCCGCACGGGAAAGATTCGGCATCGGCACGATGCCCGCGCGCGCCGGCTCGCACAACTGCGCGGACTTCGGACCTGCTATTCTCTGCGGACACGCGGCGCAGCCCTGCGCCGCGACTTCGCAGCGCGTGTGCGTTGCACACCATGCGAGCGACCTCCGCCGATCACGGACACGCCATGCAGCGTCAATTCGAAGACCTACTCCTTGGCAGCATCGAACTGTTCTGCCTCGCAGCCGAACTGGAGAGCTTCACGATGGCAGCAGCGGCTGCGAGCGTGACGCCCGCGGCCGTCAGCCGTTCGGTTGCGCGTCTGGAGGAAAGGCTCGGCGTCCGGCTTTTCGTGCGCACCACACGGCAAATCAGGCTCACCGATGCAGGACGCCGCTACTTCGAGCAATGCCGTCTCGCGCTCAACCAGCTCGCCGATGCGGAACGCGAAGCGACGGGCCAGCAGAGCACGCCGTCGGGCGTGCTGCGCATCAGCATGCCGACGCCGTACAGCCACTATCGTGTGCTGCCCCTGCTCGCGGAATTTCGCGCACTGTATCCGGAAGTGACCGTCGAAACACATCTCAGCAATCGCAACATCGATTTCGCGGACGAAGGCTTCGACCTCGCCATTCGAGGCCGCGCGCCCGACGACTCCGCCCTCATCGCCCGTAAGCTCGAAGACGCCGAACTCGTGGTGGTCGCTTCGCCCGCGTATCTGAAGTCGGCGGGCAAGCTGGACACACCCGACGACCTGATTCATCACGAATGCATTCAGTTCGCGCTGCCGAGCACGGGCCGCAACATCCCGTGGATCTTCCGGCACGAAGATGCAGAAATCGACATGATGACGCGCGGTGGGTATGGCACGTCCGGCGACGTGCTGGCGGGCGCGACGCTCGCGCGACACGGCGCTGGGCTGTTCCAGACCTATCGCTTCGTCGTCGACAAGGATCTGAAGGACGGCACGCTGCGCGAAGTGCTCCAACCGTACGGCGGACGCACGCGGCCCTTCGTGCTGCTCTATCCGCATGCGCGGCATCTGTCGTCGCGCGTGCGCTGCTTCGTCGAGTTTCTGGTGGAAAAGCTCAGAGCGTAAAACGCCCGCCCTTTGCCACTGCGCTGAATTTCGTCGTCCGCCCTTTCTCTCTTGCTCCGACTTATGCTGCCGAACGTCGATTCGATTGTTGCCCGTCTGCGCCTCAAGCAACTGCGTCTGCTGATCGCGCTCGACGAGCACGGCTCGCTGCATCGCGCCGCCGATCAGATGGCGCTGACGCAGCCCGGCGCAACCAAGGCGCTGCGCGAGATTGAAGCGACCTTCGGCGCGACCCTCTTCACCCGTTCGCCACAGGGCATCCAGCCGAACGAGCTGGGACGCTGCGTGGTCCGATACGCGCGGCTGATTCATATGGACGTCGCGCATCTGCGCGAAGAGATGGAAGGCATCCTGCAAGGATCCGGCGGACGGCTCGCAGTCGGTGCGATCACGGGCGCCGTGTCGGGCGTATTGGTGGACGCTTTGACGCGTCTGCGCGAACGGCAGCCCACGTTGACCGTCGAAGTCGTGGAGGACACGAGCGCGCGGCTGCTGGCGCTGCTAGATCAGGGCCGCCTCGATCTCGCCATCTGCCGCACGACTGTCGCGCAGCAGCCCGATCACTACGACTATGTGGAACTGCGCGACGAGCCGCTCGCGATCGTCGCGAGTCCGCTGCATCGACTGGCGAAAGCCCGCAAAGTCAAGCTCGCCGATCTTGCGTCGAGCCGCTGGATCGTCTATCCGAGCATCATGCCGCTGCGTGGCCTGTTCGAGCGCGAGTTCAAGGAAGCGGGGCTTTCCGTGCCGCCGCATCCCATCGAAACGGCCTCGACGATGACCACCGTGCTGATGCTGCAGCGCGACCCGACGCTCGTTTCGCTGATGCCGCGCGACATGGCCGCGCTGCTTGCTGATCACGGCCTCGCGCGGCCGCTTGCAATCGACGTGCGCTCGCGCACCGAGCCTTACGGCATTGTGACGCGGCGCGGCTGCGCGCTGTCCGCCGCGGCGCAGCTGATGATCGACGAGCTGACGTGACGCGCGCCGCCGGCCCGGCTTGCGTTGCCGTCATTGCGTGACTAATATCGATTCATAGCGGCGAACTGCGCGCATCGTGCGCGAACGGCACGCCGAAACCGAACGGCAGCCCGTCGCACATGAAGCCTTACGTCGTCCTGCTTGCAGCATGGATGGCCGCGTTCAGCGCCGCCGGCATCTATTCGGCTCACGCGGACAGCCCGGTGATCGTCGCGCTCGCCAATCCCTCTTCCGATTTCGGCTCGCCGGGCATCCAGCCGGATCATCACGACCGGCACAAGACATCCACGCCGTCGCCAGCCATCATTCACGGTCCGTCGTATCTCTCCGCATTGCGCGAGTACGATGTGCGCTCGCTGACACGCCGGTTTTCATACGGTTCGCCGTCAGGGTTCACGCTGAACAACCACGGCGAATGAGGCTCGATCCGTCAGTGCACAACGGGCGTCCGGCCCTCGATCTGCTGCAGCGACACGCCGACCACATGGTCGCGCCAAACGCCGCACTTCGCAACCACGGGAATCCATGACTGCCGGCCGCGCACATGAGCAAACGCGCGCATCGATACCGTCGACTCGACCGGCTGCGAACCATTGTTGCCCGCAAAGAGGCCCGTGCTTTGATCAACCTTCGCCTTCAGCACGCGGCGGTCCGGTGCGAGAAACATGTCATAACGTGAGGTAGTGCGAATCCAGCGGTCGATCTCCGCGATACAGTTGATGACGGAAGGACGCACGTGAAGGCGTGCGAGATATGCGTAATCGTCGGGCACGTCGGCCTCGGTTTGCGAAAACGCGCTTGTGCAGACCCAGATAAGACTAAAGATGCCCAATAAGGCAGTGATGCTTTTCATTGCTAAGTGGCGCCCAAGAAGTGCAGATGTATTGCAAACTCTCAAGGCGCGAAAGTATACCTGCTTCGCTGGGCTTGCATCGATTGCGTCGTCCGAGTGACTTCAATCCTGCATAACGGATCGCAATGAACCGCTCTCACGTCGCTGTGATCGCGCCGGCGTGCGCGACGCTCGTCGCGTGCTCGCGCAAGGCCAGTCTCTTTTTGCTCGCGCCGAACTACACGGTGCAATCGGCGCTATTTCCAGCGCCGCGTCGCGGATCCGATTGATCGCGCGATGGTCAAGGAGTGCACGCTCGCCTGGGCGCGTGGGGTTAATGCATCGAGTCGAGATCAGAACTCGACGAGCGCGAAGTCTTCCTTGCCGACGTCGCACAGCGGGCAGCGCCAGTCTTCCGGCACGTCGGCCCAGCGCGTGCCGGGCGCAATGCCTTCTTCCGGCAAGCCGGCTGCCTCGTCGTAGATCCAGCCGCAGATCACGCAGACCCACTGCTTGAAGTCGTCCGCGGACGCCTGCGTTTGCGATGCGCCGTTCGAGCCGGCCGTTTCCGTCACGGCTGCGTTGCTGTCCTGATCCAGCGACACGACGAACGGCGCGGGCCGTTCGGCGGCTGACGTGTCGAGATAGCGTTGCAGCGCCTGATGCAACTCGACGGCTTCCTGATGGTTCAGGTCGATCCAGAACGGATCGCCGGCGCCATCGTTGAGTCGGTCGGGCGAAAACTGGAGTTCTACGGCAGTGGCTTTCTTGTACATGTGAAGTGACGTGGAGCGAACGCATGCTGCTGGCGTTCGCCGCGCAGCCGGCCTGACGACCGCTGCACTCAGAAAAAGTGACGCAGCAGCGCGCTGCACAGCGCGGCGGCGATACCGACCAGACCGAGGGTTTCGAGCAGCGTCAGCGAACGGCGAGTGTTGGCACGATTGGGGGTCGACATGAGGCTTGAACAGAATAAATGACGGGTGAACCGTGGGATTGCGTCCGGTCCACGAAAAACGCGAGCCCGGATTTTAAACGCTCATTTGCCCCGCAGCTTTCTTTTCGCTGTCGACTTGCGCGGATCGGGATGCTGCATGCGGGAAAATTGACTTGCAATGCGAGCATCGATTATCGCTCGCGAGAAGGCCGCGATTAATTCCGTGTGGTTGATACAGTCTTTCGGGCGGGGGATTGCGGTCAATGCGCCATTCGTTTTTGCCAACGCGCCGCCGTGCGCCCGCCATGACCGAACGCACGGCGCTGCGGCAATTCACCACAGCAGAACCGCTTTATCGATCGACGGGCGCACAGTCGCCACGGCTCTGGCAATTGCTCTGCCGCCTCGCTTCTTTCGTATCGCCGCCCGTTTCACGGACGCGGTCGTCGGCCCGATAGTATTCGGCGTTCTGATCGGCCTTCGCAAACGAGGCTACGGGCGCGGCCAGGCCGACCAAACCCACGACAGCAAGAACAAACGCAAGGGTCTTCATTCTTCACCTCCTTGTTCGATCGTTGCGATGACAATCGACCGTGATCGCGCACGACCGTTTGCAAACGTTCACGACGCGTGTCTACCGAATGGTCAGTCGTTTGCGTCCGAGCGAGACTGACTTTGCGGAACACCTAAAAAGCATAGTCGCTCGCTTGCGCAGGTGTTAGTCATGCACGGAGGCGGCCGCCCGTCACAGTGATTTGGGCTTGCCCGAGGGTGTCAGGACTTGCAGCAGACCGTCCGTATCTTTCACGATCAGCGCCATCACGAGTTCGATGCCCGGCGCGAGCGCCGCGTGTGCGCCGTCCACGCGTTCGTTGATCCGCTTCAGCAAGGGACCGAGTGTCTCGCGAGCTTCGCGCGCCTTCCTTGCGTTGACGGGGATTTGGCTGACCGCTTCGGCGAGCGCGGACAACGTGCGCGGCAGCGCCTGCCACACCGGGTCGACATGCGGCTTGCCGCCATCTGCGCATGTGTGCGCGAGGGCCTGGCCGAACACCAGCACGTCGCGGTGCAGGCGGCTTAGAAACGGGGGCACCTTGTCGATCGCATCGGAACTGTCCCGCAGGATCGGCACGAACACATGCTCGCGTCCCGCCTCTTGCAGCGCTTCGGCAAGCGCCGTCTGCGCGGCGAGGCTGGTTTGCTCGAGAAGGGCGAGCGCCGTATCGTCGCGAGAGAAAGCGAGCTTGTGCTCGATCATCTGCGCAAGCGCTGCCAGGCAGTCGTGCGCGTTCCGATGCGCGCTCTTCAACGCGCGATTCGGCCACATCACCGTCGCAATGAACGCGGCCGCCGCGCCGATCAGAATCTCGGCCACACGATGCAGCGGCCGCACGAACGCCGAACCGGCGTCCCCTGGCACGAGCAGCACGATCACCAGCGTCACGCACGCGAGCCGCAGCCCCGGCCGCGCAGCGGCAAGCGCCGCGAGCGGCAGCAGCGCAACGGAGAACACGGTCAGCGGATCGAAGCCGCGATCCATCACGACGAGACCCATGCCGCCCACCATTGCACCGATGCACGCGCCGATGATCTGATCGCGCGCAGTGGTGATCGCCTGCGTGAGACTCGGTTGCGTCACGACGATCATCGTCGTGATCAACGCCCAATAGCCCTCGGGCAAGCTCGCGAGTTTCGCGGCGCCGTAGCTGAGCACGCAGCCCGTCAGCGTGCGTGCGAAGCGCCGCGCTTCGGGTGCGCGCAACAGGTTCGTGAGCCAGTCTCGATCTTGTCCTGTCATTCGGGTACTTCCGTCAAAACGCATGAACTGCCTTCATTGGGGAACATGCCTTGCTCCCGTGACTCCCTGTATTCGAAAGCCCTCACTCAGGAGCGTCATGCCGATGCAGCCAGTCCATACCCGTCGCATTGTTTCGATCGCACTGTGCGCCGCCGCGCTGCTCGCATCGAATACGCGCAGCGCCATCGCGCAAGCGTTGCCAGCGGATGCTGCGTCCGCGGCCGTGGCGAGCAGTGTGTCGCCTGTCGTGCCCGTGCCGCCGTCCGATCTATACGTCGCGCTGTATCGCGATGTCGAACTCGCGCATCTGTATCCCGACAGCAAGACCTTCGCCGACATGGTGCCTGACGCGCCGCCGCAACAGATCCTCGCCGATTATGCCAGGCACAAGGACGATGCGCGGTTCGACCTGAAAGCGTTCGTCGAGCAGCACTTCACGCTGCCCGCGCGCGAGACCAAAGACTACGTGTCCGATGCGAATGAGAGCGTGACAGCGCACATCGACACACTCTGGTCCGTGCTCAGGCGGGATCCCGACGCGAGCGCCAGCCCGTGGTCGTCGCTGCTGCCGCTGCCGGACCCGTACATCGTGCCTGGCGACCGCTTCGACGAAATCTACTATTGGGACTCGTACTTCATCATGCTCGGCCTGCGGCAAAGCGGACGCGACAACCTGCTGAAGAGCGAACTGGACAATTTCGCGACCTTGATCGACCGGTATGGCCACATTCCCAACGGCAACCGCACCTATTATCTGAGCCGCTCGCAGCCGCCGTTCTTCGCGCAGATGGTGCGCCTCGCCGCCGATCGCGAAGGCGATCAGGTCTATCTGCACTATCTGCCCGTGCTGCGCAAAGAATACGCGTACTGGATGGAGGGTCACGACAAGGTCGCACCGGGCAGCGCGTATCGGCATCTCGTGCGCCTGCCTGACGGCACGCTGCTGAACCGCTATTGGGACGAGCGTGACACGCCGCGCGACGAATCGTATCGGGAAGACGTCGCCACCGCTCAGGCGACGCCGCAACGCCATGCCGGCGATCTGTGGCGCAATCTGCGCGCGGGCGGCGAAACGGGCTGGGACTTCAGTTCGCGCTGGTTCGCGGACGGCAAGACGCTCGCGACGATCGAAGTCACGTCGATCATTCCCGTCGATCTGAACAGCCTGCTCGTCGATCTCGAACGCACGCTCGCAAAGGCGTACCGCGCCCAGGGCGACGCCACGCACGCGGAAAACCTGGAGCAGCGCGCGGCCGTGCGCGCCGACGCTATCCGGCGCGTGCTGTGGGATCCGCAACTCAACGCATTCGGCGATTACGACTTCGCCCGGCATCAGCTTACGCACCGGCTCAGTGCCGCCACGGTGTACCCGCTGTACGCGGGCGTCGCAACGAAAACGCAGGCCTCGGCCGTCGCCGCAACGGTCCGCGCGCGTCTGCTGCGTCCCGGCGGACTCGCGACGACGACGGTGCAGACAGGCCAGCAGTGGGACGAGCCGAACGGCTGGGCGCCGCTGCAGTATCTCGCCGTCACGGGCCTGCGGCGCTATGGCGACGCGGACCTCGCGCAGCAGATCGCGACGCGCTGGATCGGCACGAACGTCGCTTACTACCAGCACACGGGCAAGCTGGTCGAAAAGTACGACGTCGATGCGCAGGCGGGTTCGACGGCGGCGGGCGGCGGCGAGTATCCGTTGCAGGATGGTTTCGGCTAGACCAATGGCGTGCTGCGCACGCTGATGGCGATGTATCCCGCCGCTGCCGGGACGTCGACGCGACCCGCCGATGTGCCTTCGGGTGCTGAGGGCGTATCGGAAGCGGCGTCGGCGGCAGCCGCTGCGCCGAAGACGACACATCGCCTGCAGCCGACACCTGCGCCTGCCTCCTCGCCTTGAGGCGCTGACGCACTGAAGGGAGCACAGTCTGCACGCCGCCTAACTGCTTGTTACGAAACTCGCACACATGTTGCACCTTCGGCATGGGGCTCCGCGTAGACTGCGCTCACAGTAACCGGCGGGATTCGATACAGCATGCTATTGAAATCGAACGCGCCGGTGCAACATCGGTTCGATCAAAAACCATCGGATAACAGCATGACAGCTTTCGGGAAAGCCACACTCGCCGCCGCAGCGCTCATTGTCGGCGTCAGCGGAACGGCGCACGCAGCAGGCTGCATCAAGGGAGCCGTGGTCGGCGGCGTCGCGGGCCACTATGCGGGGCATCATGCCGTCGTCGGCGCAGTAGGCGGTTGCATCGTCGGACGTCATCTTGCGAAAAAGCACGCCGAAGAACAGGCCGCTCAACGTCAGGCGATCCACGCGCAGTACCAGTAATACAGGCAAGCCGCGCGCAGCGTTCAAACGGTGCTCGCAATTTAAGTCTGTCTTAATTGTCGCGGCTCATTATCCGTTCGCAGGCTTGTCATTGATCCCCTGTCGTGCCGCCAGAGCATCGGCGGCACCTTTTTTCGCGCGCCAACAAGCCGATTGTCTGCGCCGGAAATGAAGAAAAGAGGTACATCACCATGTCGCACAAGTCGAAGAACCGCAAGCAGACCCGCCCCTCTCCCGCCATGTCGCCGCTACTGCGTGCGCTGACGTTCAGCCGCGCAGCGCACGAGCCGATCACGCGGGCCATGCTGCTGCAGGCGTACGCGAGTCTCGATGCGTTCCGGCGCGGCCAGGGTTCGCGCGAACTGTTCACGACGCTCGGCCGGCAACTGCTAGTGGCCGAAGAACTGAGCCGCATCGGTCATGTGCCCGATGCAATCGAAGATATCGCCGAAGCACAGATCGCGATGACCGACATCGACGCAAGCGAAAGGACGAGCGGCAAGTGGACTGTCGAAGGCGACAACTACGCGTGGCTGACCATCGCGCTCGATGCGTTCGAGCGCCAGCTCGCCGTTGCATCGCTGGAAGACATCGCGAAGGCCGAAGCCCGGATGATCGAAGGGTTGATGCGCACCGAGCAGCAACTGGCGCACGCCGTCCCCGCCTGACTGCGGCGCGTGGCGCAACGCGCCTGCCACGGTGCGTGAGAAGGCGCCAGACCAGACCTACAGCTTGTGCAGTTCCGCCTGCATCCAGTCGTGCACCTGATGGCTGAGCTCCTGCGGCGAGCGCTCGACAGGCGACAGCGTAGGCCCGACCACCACGCGGATATGCCCTGCCCCCGTCGGCCATCCTTTTGCGGGCCATACCTTGCCCGCGTTGTGAACGACGGGCACGATCAGTGCGCCCGTCGCACAGGCGAGACGCACGCCGCCCGAGGTGAGCTTCACGGGCGCGTCGTGCGGCACCCGCGTGCCTTCTGGAAAGATCACCACCATATCGCCCTTCGCGAGCCGCCCGGCCGCTTCGCGCGTCACGGCAACGTGCGCCTGACGCGGTGAACCGCGATCCAGGCTGACCATGTCGAGTCCTTTCAGCACCCAGCCGAAGAACGGGATGCTCAACAGATCTTGCTTGAACACGAAGCTGATCCGGCGCGGAAAGAGCGCGAGGAAGGCGAGCGTTTCCCACGTCGACTCGTGGCGGCAGAGAATGATCGACGGTTCGTGCGGTAGATGCTCAAGGCCCTCGATCGTGCAGCGAATGCCGAACGCCCCACGCATCACGGCAACGAGCGCCCGGCACCATAGCGCCGCCAGCCGGTAACGCGCCGACCGGCTGATGAACGGATACAGCAGCAGCATCACCGTGGACCAGAGCGTCCCGCTGCCCAGCAGATACACGATGAAAAGCCATTTGACGAGAACTGCGCGCATGGTGTGAGGCATCGACGAAAAGTGAGAAGGCGCAAGCCAAACCCAGATAGTACCGGCGATGAAAAAAACGCATCCAACATCTCTGCAGCGAGACCCGACCCTCGCGCGGCGCGCCAAAAAAGAAAACGCCGGCCAAAGCCGGCGTCGATGCTGTAGTTTTGAAGGCCCTGGTCGCCTGATGGCGCCGGAAGGCTAGACATTCGGCAAAGGTTCGCGCCGCGTGGCGCTCGCACTTTGCCGACCGTTCAACCCTTCGCCTCTTTCGAATTATCGCCTACCGCGCAAACTTCCCCCGTGCGCAAGCAGAGTATCTCCGACCCGCGCGTGCGGCTATGTGGCGAACCGAACATTCAGACGAAAGACGCTGGCCGTTTCGGCCTCCGCGCAACACATCGCTGCGCCGACGCGGGTGTCACGACACGCTCGCCCGCGCAGGCTCCCGCGACAGCGCGCCCAGGTCCGCGGCCGGAACCGGTCGTCCGAGCAGGTAGCCTTGCAGCGAATTGCAGCCAAGCCGCGTCAGAAACTCCTTCTGCGTCGCGGTCTCGACGCCTTCCGCCACGATATCGATCCCGAGCGTATGCCCCAGCGCGACGACGGACGACACGATAGCGGCATCCTCCGCGTCGTGCGCCAGCTCGCGCACGAAGCCGCGGTCGATCTTGAGTTCGCTCGCGGGCAGCCGCTTCAGGTACATCAGGCTCGAGTAGCCGGTGCCGAAATCGTCGATGGAGATGCGCACGCCCATCTCGTGCAGCGCTTGCAAAATGCGCAGACTTGCCTCGACGTCGCGCATTGCGGCCGACTCGGTCACCTCGATCGTCAGGTGACGCGGATCGACGCGATGCCGCGCGAGCGTGTCGCGCACCAGCGCCGTCAGTTGCGGGTGGCTGAACTGCACAGGCGACAGGTTGACGGCGACGTTCCAGTCGCACGCGCCCGTATCGAGCCATTCGCGGACCTGACGGCACGCTTCGTCGAGCACCCATTCGCCGATCGGCACGATCAGCCCGGTTTTTTCGGCGAGCGGAATAAATTCGTCGGGGCCGATCATGCCCCGCTTCGGATGCGCCCAGCGCACCAGCGCCTCGACGCCCGTGATCGGTCCGTCCGGCGCGGCGAATTGCGGCTGATAGTGCAACACCAGTTCGTTGCGCTCGAGGGCCGCGCGCAGATCCTGCGTGAGTTGCAGCTGGCACTGCATGTTCTCGTTCATCGACGCGTCGAAGAAGCAATGCGCGTTGCGGCCCATCGACTTCGCGTGATACATCGCGGCGTCGGCGTGCATCAGCGCGTCGTGCACCAGCGCGCCGTCGGCTGGACACATCGCGATGCCGATGCTGGTTGAAATCCGCAAGTCGTGGCCGTCCACATCGAACGGCGCGCCGATGGCCGCGAGCAACCGACCCGCAATGATCGTCGCCCCCGCGCGGCCCTCGTCGGGAACGAGCAGCACGAACTCGTCGCCGCCGACGCGCGCCAGCGTGTCGTTTCCGCGCACGGCCGATGCGAGCCGTTCGGCTACCTGCACCAGCAGTCGGTCGCCGACCTGATGGCCGTAGGCGTCGTTGACTACCTTGAAGCCGTCGAGATCCATGAACATCAGCGCGAATTCGCCGCCGTCCGAGCGCGCGCGGGCCAGGGCTTCTTCGAGCCGGCCCTCCAGCAAGACGCGGTTCGGCAGCTTGGTCAACGCGTCGTGCAAAGCCAGATAGCCGAGTTCCTGGTTCGCCTCCGCGAGCGAACGGGTGAGCGCCGCGTTCTCCGTTTCGAGGCGCAGATCTTCGAGCAGCGAAATAGTCAGCGCGACGGCCGTCACCGCCAGCGTCACGACAATGATGAGAAGAGCGAGCCATGTGCCGTTCACACCTTCCGTCGCTGCCGTGCACAGGCTTCCCGCCGGAAATCCCGCGGCGGACATACCTGTGTAGTGCATGCCGACGATCGCGAGACCCATCACGATCGCGGCGCCCGCCCGCAGCGGCCGCATGCGGCGCGAGTTGTGACGCAGGCTGAACGCCGTCTTCAACGCGACACCGGAAGCGGCGACGGCAATGACGATCGACAGCGCGAACAGCGGCACGTCGTAGACGATGCCGGGCTCCATGCGCAGCGCCGCCATGCCCGTGTAGTGCATGCCCGCGACGCCCAGACCCATCAGCACCGCGCCGCCCACGAGCCGTCCGGCGGGCAGCGTCTGCTGACACACGAGCCAGAGCGCGAACGCCGACGACGCGACGGCGATCGACAGCGACAGCAGCGTGACGAGGGGATCGTAGCCGAGCCGGATCGGCAGGCTGAAGGCGAGCATGCCGATGAAGTGCATCGACCAGATACCCAGTCCCATCGCGAACGCGCCGCCCGTCAGCCACAGGCGCGCGGTCCGGCCGGTCGCCGTCGTGATGCGGCCTGCCATTTCGAGCGACGTGTACGCAGCCAGCACCGCGACAAGGAGCGAGAACAGCACGAGGAGACTGTTGTAGCTGCCCTGTAACATAGGAGCCCCCAGAATGTTCTCTCGACCGCTTGCCGGACTTCGATGAATGAAGCAGTCCGTTATCTGCGGAAAGAGGTCAGTGAAGTACGGTTTATCGACCGCTGACCGTAAATGTTAAGTGCCGAATGTCAAATTGCGAGGGTCCGCTCGGTTTTACGATTGCGTTCGGATGCGCCCCACTGGCCGGATTCCGGTATTCGGTGTAGTCCGCGATCTCGCGTTTCTATTTCTGATTTCGCGCTCCGGCGGACCGGCGAAGCCGCGCGGCGCAGCGCGCTAGCCGGTCATGACGAGTATGCGCACGTTGCTGCTCAGCGAGGGCATGATGAAATCGGATACGCGCCCCGCACGAACGTCGAACAGCAGTTGCTCGAGCCTGTCGAGCAGCGAAGGCCCCTGGCTGAGTGCGAATGCGCCCGCGCTCGCGTCTTCCATCTCCCTGATGAGCGCACGCCGGGCGAGGATCACGCGCTCGACGGCGCTTGCTCTCGATACGAAAAACTCTTCCACGTGGCCGAATCCTTTTCGGCGCGCTCAGCGTTGTTTGACCGCGCCGCCGAAGCTGTCGATTGGTCGGCGGCGCGTCGGGCACGCGCACGGTGCTTGCGCCGCATCGGCGTCAATACTGACAGCCGGAAGCGGCTTGCACGCGCGCGTGAAAGACGAGGTGAGGAAATACCTTCAGCGGGGCGCCGGTATCGGCGCGCGCTTCAATTCAAACAGCATCAATCGTCCTTCTGATTGCCGGCGCGCGAACACCACGCTTCGGCGATGGCGAATTCTGGCTTTGGAAGTTCCAGATTGCGACGGGCACGTAGCGGACTTAGTCTGCACTCGCGAGCCGTCGCCTTCGCCTCGGAACCAGGAGACACCCATGCTTTCCGCTTTCGTAGAAACGATTGGAGCGCTCGGCATTCTGGCGAGCGTCGCAGCGAAGATCGCCGAATGGCACAAGGAGTACCGGCGCTGCAAGAAAGCTTGCGCCGATACAAAAAAACCTCCTTGGCGGGGTCCATGAACCGCCCGTGAACCGAGCCTTTCGTCCAGCCCGAAGCGTCATCCAGTTCGCCGCGACGAGACCCGTCGGGTTCGCCGCCAGCGTTGCCGTTATGCGAGCTTGATCGAGGTCGGGTCCGCCGTCAGGTAGCCGACCGCCGAGCCGAAGCGATCCTTGTAGTTGGCGCGCACGAGGGGATCGAGCGTCGTCTGCACCTTCGCGTGCAAACTCGTCCAGTCGCCCGCGTGCTGGAAATTGCTCATGATGTACGTCCAGCCGTTGATTTCGTCGACGGCATGCAGCCCCGTCGACTCCGCACCCGCCGGACACGACAGAATGCGCGACAGCGTCTTCGTGTCGACGTTGTACGCCCACAGGAAGTTGTTCACGTGCATGCCGCTGTCTTCGCCGATAAAGAGCGTGCGCAGTTTCTCGGAGAACTTGATGTTGTCGGGATTCGCGATCTTGTCGGCGTTCGCCGTGTTGCCGAGGCTATCCGCCGTCGACAGGTCTTCGCCGACCAGTGCCGCGGGCGCGCTCATGTCGACGGGCACCCATTCGCTGTTGATGGCCGCGCCGCCCAGGTCGCTCTGTCCGGCTTTCATGTTCAACGCGTAGACGGCACCCGACGAAATGCCCTTGTCGAGCGCAATGTCCGTCGAATGCGCGTTGCCGCGCACCATCGACGACGTGATCTGCGACATCGCCGAATACAGGATCCTGTCTTTCGCGTTGACCGTCGTGCCTTCGAGCTTCGTGAAGCCCATGCTCGCGCCGCGCAGCGCGGCGTAGCGATGGGTTTCGAGAAACGCAGCCGCTTTTTCCATGCCCGGCTTGATGCGAATCCAGTTGAACTTGCCGCCGAAGTGAATCCGCGTGTAGGTTGGATCGACGGGCGGGTTCGCTTCGTCGGTGACGATGTCCATGATGTCCGTGATCGTCAGCGTGTTGGCGAGCGCCTCGATTTCGTCGCTGGTCGCGTGGCCAAGACTGAGCCACGTGAGCGTCGCAGAGCCGGCGCCCGCCGACGATGTTTGCGTCCACTTCGCCACATACAGCGTGCCCGCCGACAGGTTCGCTTCGTTGTCGGCGACGAACATGAAGAGGCCGCCGTTAGTCGCGTCGTCGCCCATCAGCACGGTGCGCTTGTCGGGCATCACCTGAATCAGCTCGTGCGAAATGCGGCCGAGGCAGTAATGCTTCTTGACGGTGCCCGTGCCGTCGGGATTCACCGTGATTTCCGGCAGATGCCCATAGTGATACGGACGCGCCGCCGATGAGCTGCCGTACAGGTTCTGGCTATACGCCTGGAACTGCGTGTTCGTCGCGATGGTCGCTGCGTCCGGCTCGTATTCTTCGCTCGACAGAAGTTAAGTGCTTTCCCCTCGAACAAGCCGGAAACGCTTGTGGCTATTGAGTTTCCGTTTGTACAGCATGAATTAGCGTGTACCACCGCGAATTGATGGTGCAAATTTCCGTCTGCACACTCCCCTTGCAGCACCGACGAAAGTCCTATCCAAAAAGGGGATGAAAATGGCAACGTTTCAGGAACGGAAGAACAGCGACGGCAGCAAGTCTTATCGCGCCACCATCCGTCGTAAGGGGCACTACGCAAGCGAGACATTCAGCACGCGCGAGGAAGCTGACCAGTGGGCCATCGCAATCGAGACACGCATTGCAGGCGGCGCAGCGATTGAGGGCGGGGACATTACGCCAAGAACGACTGTCCGCGACCTCATCGCGCGCTACATGCGCGAAGTCTCGACGACCAAAAAAGGTAGCTACGCAGAGCGAAACCGATTGGGCACGCTGCTGGATCGCTATTCCGTGTTCGATAAGACCATCGTCGAATTTAGCTCGACGGACATTGAAGCCGTTCGGGATGCGCGCATGCGCGGAAGCAAGGATCACGCGCCAGTTTCTGCATTGACCGTGATCCGCGACCTCGGCTGCCTTTCCGGCGTCTTTCGGCACGCGATCAAAAAATGGAAAGCGCCGTTTACCGTGAATCCATGCAAGGAGGTGGACCGACCGAGAGCGCCGCGCGGTCGCAGCGTGCGCGTCCGCGATGACGATATGCGTAAGCTGCTCGACTGGAGCGGATACGTGCCCGGCGCTGACCCCGCGAACGCTCGGCAATGGATGGCATGGAGTGTGTTGTTTGCCCTCGAAACTGCTATGCGTCGCGGCGAGTTCATGCGCATGCGCTGGACGGACATCAATCGCGGCGAACGTGGCGTACATTTGCCCGACACGAAGAACGACGAGGCGCGCGACGTGCCGCTGACCAAAAAGGCACTTGCGCTGCTCGACAGTCTGACCGAAGGAAAACCCGAGGACCGCGTTATCGGAATTACCTATCACACGTTTGGTAACGCGTTCTATAAGTGCCAGAAAGCGACGGGCATCAACGTTCGCATACACGATTGCCGACATGAGGCGACGACCAATCTGGCAAAGAGAGTGAAAGACCCGTTGTGGCTCGCAAGCATCACAGGCCATCGTGATCTGCGCTCACTGAAAATCTACTTCAACCCGACGACGCGTGAACTCGCCGAGCAACTCGACGACGACTGAACGACTCGGGACGAGAAAAAAACCCCGCGTAATGCGGGGTTTTTCTTTCTTCGGCTGCGCAGGATTTAAAGAATCTGCCAGGCTACGCGGCTACGCGCAGTTACTCGGCTTTCCCTGTGTCGACGCCGGGAATGGTGCACTGCACTCGATACACGCCCTCCGGAGTCAGCGAATAGCGAAAAGTAGTACCTTTGCCGCCGAGGATTCGGGCGATCCGATGCCACGTTCCGTCAGTTGGGGGCATGTGCGCTTCGTCATAAGGGATACACACCGTATTACCCGGCGTAACCATCCCTTCCAGCGCGGGCATTTCATCAACAGTTATCCGAAATTCATGCTCACCGCCGACATGCAAACAGTTCTCATAGTTCGAAACTGGACGAATGTGAGTCACTGACATTCAACACCCAGAGTTGGAGTTTTCCCTGCGTGCATTCTAACGCCTACGACCGTACCCGTCCGACCCCGGAATTTGCGGCTTACGCGCATCAGACAGCGCGGCTGCGGGGCTGGCGCGCCGTGGCTGCTAATGCGCGATTCGCTCCGCGCGTCGTCAGCGCTGCATCTGTACGTCCGACGACGCGCGGGCGTCAGGCGACTTTCTGACGCTTGCCGCGCGGACGACCGAGGCGAGGGACGCGGCGCGCACGCTCGACCGCCTTCGCTGCGCCCGCTTCGCGCGCCTTGCGCATCTGCTCATCGAACGTCGTCAGACCGTCCTGCGCCTTCGCCCATTCGTCCACCGTATGCGGGTGCCAGCGCTGCTTTCGAGTCCACGTCACGCGCGGGGGCAGCTTGCCCGGCATCGACGCATAGCGGCGTACCGTCGCGAGCGTCAGCCCGAGCCGCGCCGCAAGGTCTGCTGCGGTGAGTAGACCCTCGACTGACGTGGGCGATTCTCTGGGGCTGTGTTCGTCGTCTGCTTCGTTTGTGGGTGACATTGTGTATTGCTCCGTTCGTTATAGTGGCAAAAAATAGTAGGTCGTACCCGTCATGCGCCCCGAGTGGACGCGCGACAGTGCTCCCGACTCATACATAACCCGCGTCAGGCTCGATACGCGCTGGTAGTCAGCGCCGAGCAGTTCCGCAAGTTCCCCATTCGTATAGCCTTGCATCTCATCTTCCCGCAGCACTGCCAGCACGTTGTCCCATGTGAGATTGTTCGGTTTGCCATACATTTCGCGTTTTTTCATTTTCCGCTCCCTTGGCAGTTCAAAGCACACAGCGTCTGTGCGCTGCTGTGCTTCGTTTAACCCTAGACCGACCTCATTGCAGCGTGCTTCCTGTAACGGCAGCGATTAGTGCCAGCGCTTCGTCGCGCTCAAGCTGTGCGCGTTCGACGAGCAGGAATTGCAGTTCGAGCATGCGTTCCTGAATAGCCAGAAACGTGTGCATTTTCACGAGCAGCAGCACGGCTTCGGTGACGGTTTGTGCCATCTCCGTACTGTTCTGCGTCTGCAATGTGTCGCGCGTGAGCGCGAGCTTATCCACGAGGGCGTTAAAGCCCTCATCGGTTACAAGCGGTTCCATGTTTGACCTCGCTGTATGTTCGGCTGATGCGCGACCCTTGGCCGGGGGCGCGCACGCATCAAGTGTTTTTCTTGATTCTTTTCGAACTAGCGTGCGGCGGTGACGTTATGCGGCCTTGAGTGCGATGCCGCCATCCAGCCATTCATTCAGCCAGCTTTTCAGCGCAGACACCTTGCCGCCAATTTCCTTGAACGGCACGTGCAGTTTCTTCGACGATGCGGCCACGTCCGCGCCGACGTGATCGGTCATGGAAATGACCAGATCGCACGTGCGGCACTTTTCGAGCATGCCGTGCCCGCCGTGCGCATTGCCGCCCTCGTGCTGTGACTTGACGAACACGAACGACACGCGGCCTTTAAACGCGCGCTCGATGTCCTGCTCCTGCTGGTTGAGCAGGCCGACGACGCCGACGCGCGGCAAGCGATTCGTCGGACGCACGACAAGGTGCGAGGCTTCGTCGGTGGTCGGCGTCGTGTCGGCGCGCTGCACGGCTTCGGTGGCGGCGGTGACGACGCTCGACATGATCGACGATTGAAGCTCATCGCTAAACGCGGTGATGGCCTCACGTGCGACCTTGACAGCGAACGTACGGATCAGCGATTCGAACGGTAGCGCGTGCATGCGCGTCTGCACTTCGGCTTCCACGCGTTCGTCGAACGCGCGCTGCGCTGCTGCCTCCTGCTCTTCGCGCTCGCGCGCTTCTGCATCCCGGCGCGCTTGCTGTGCGGCTTCGCGTTCTGCAAGCTCGGCGCGTTCGCGGTCGATGCGTTCGCGCTCTTCGTGCTCGCGCGCGGCGGCAATCTGGCGGTCGAGCTTGACGAGTTCGATGAGCGGTTCGGCCCACCTCGACACGCGCGCCCATGTGTCCAGATCGCGCTGGCGCTCGGTCTCGATCACTAGCGGCTGTGCCTTGCGGAACGCTTCAAGCAGTTTGATATCGGGCCAGCGCTCCATCAGGTCGAGCGCTTTCTCAACGATGGCGCGCTGTTCGTGATCGCGCCAATGCGTCATGGTCTTGCGGGCCTTTGGCGCGGGCGCGGGTTCGTCGGTCACTGCTTCGTCAGTCGCTGCGGCGTCAGCGATTGCAGGCGCCTCGATGGCTGCGGGCTCGCTGCTCGATGGTGCTGCATCGTCGAGCATCACGACATCTTTCGCGGTCGGCAGCGCAGAGAACAGCGAATCAGCAGCGGCGCGGCGCTCGGCGATTGCCTTGATCTGCTCAAGCTCGCGATCCAGCCACGGACGCAGTTCGTTCGGACGTGCATTGCGCAGATTGCGATGCCGATCAGCGTCCAGCACCATGCGCTGCGCCTGATCGACGGCAGCGACGATATGCACGGTGGGATCGCGCTGCCATATGCGGTGCACTTCGTTCGCGACCGCCGTCTGTTCGTTCGGCTTCCAGCTAATACGGTTTCCGTTCATACCCTCACTCTCCTGTTTATACGCACCATTGCTCCGACTGCTAATTCGCATATACGGATGACGCATTTTGAGAAGCTCCCAACTGTAAAAAATTGTTTCGCGAGTTGTGTGATATTGACTCTTATGCCGTCTTATTAATTCGTAATTATTCGCGGTAATTCGCGCTAATTCGCGGTAATTCGTTCCGCCTTACGATTTAACAATGGTACATAATAATTACCGATTTAACTACATCCATAACTCGCCGCAAAGCCCCGCCACATGGGGGTTTACGTCAGATGAATAGCTAAATGCGCTCTAAGAATGCGGAACGCATATGTAAAGTTCTTCAATTCCAGACTCGAAAGAATTACGCACGCCATAGCGGCGCAATACTCCACGGTCTATCAGGTCACCAATAGCGCTCTTTAAATCGTTCGCAAAGCCAACGGCACAGCGGAGTTCGTGAAACGTGCGCGGTGATGTGGCGCGCGCGCGAACGATCGATTCAATACCGTCAATGCTTTTTGTGGCAATAATGCATTGCGCATTCGTCATCATTTGCTCCCGAAGAGAACATGCAGATGCCGGTACAGCGCCTTAGCGCCTTCGACCGTCGTCGTGATCGACTCATTACGCCCGAGCGGCAGCGTGAGCAGCACATCGGACGTTGCATAGTCTTTCGCTTTCGGTGACGAGCCCTTGCCGCGCTTGCCTGAACCGGCCGGCGGTCGCTCGCGCCGATACCAGTAATGAAAAACGCCGTCGATCTTTTCGCGACGCACTGCGCCCTCATACGTCAGGTTGGTGAGTGCGGCGCTGACGCGGTTCATCGGCTGGCCGCTCAATGTGACGAGCACGGCGGCAGTGGTGCCGCCAGCGCCCGCCTCATCGACGAACCGCAAAATGTCGTCTGTCGGGTTGGTGCTGCTTCCATTCATGGCGGGCCCCTGTGTGAGTTATTCGGCGGCGTCGGGCGGCGGTGCTTCGCCGTCGCTCTTCGGCGGGTTCTTTGAACGGCGCTGTGCCTGTTTGATGATGGCGCTCGCGGCGCTGTCATCGTCGAGGCCTGGGATGCTCGTCTGACGCTCTGCCGCCAGTTCGTCTGCGCCCTGCATGTGCTGGCCCGCCGACGCCACCACGATCAGGCAGGGCTGGCCCTGCACGTGCGTGAGTTCACCGGCTTTCGGATCGTTTTTGCCGAGCGTGAAAACGGCTTCCACCTTGTCGCTGAAAGTCACTTTCTTGAGGTCGCCCGTCACGACCACGCGCCCCTCGCTCGCGATCAGGTGCACGGCCTTGCGCACGTTGTCCGTCACGCGCTTGCGAACGCGCTCGATGATGTCGTCCTGTTCGTCGGGCCCGATGCGCGGCCAAATGTCCGGCAGCAACTTCAATTCGCCGACCAGCATCCCGATCAGATCGCGCGCAATCGTTTCGGTGCTCAAGTCGATCGTTCCATCGTCGTCGTTTGCGATATCGCTCATGTGATGTGCTCCCTGTGATGAATGAAGGGGGTTTCAGCGTTGCTGTTCGAAGCGCTTCGCGTAAGACTCGGGCATGTGGGATGCGCGCCTGGGTATCACGTGTATTCGCTTGAGAAGAGGACACCATGCCGCGTTCGCGATACAGGGGATACAGAATCGACGTGCAAGCGAAAACCACGTTCTCTCTTTCCTTCACCGGATTGCGCCGCCGTTACATGGTCTTGTGGTTCATTTACCCGTTTGATGATCAGATTGCACCGGTTGCGAGCTTCCCTGAGAAAGTGGATTTCGCGTCGAAAGGTGAGGCGTTGGAATACGGTCACGGGAGAGCGTGCGCCTTTATCGACAGCATGGCCCGCCTGACAACTTGCTGACGCTGAGAGCGTGGTCATGTCTGCTCCCTAGCCTTTCCGGCGCTCGTATGCGGGATCGGCAGCTGCCTTTTTCGATGCGTTCGCGGGTTGCTGCGAAGCGTCGAACGGATCGGCGTCGGGCAACGCTGGCGGTGCATTGCCTGCGGGCTCGTCGCCGGGCTGCTCATCTGCGCTCTGCTCGCCGTCGCCCGGCTCGCCTGCGCTGTTCTGGTCAGCAGCAGCAGCAGCGGCCAGTTCGTCGTCGCCGTCGCCATCGGGCACCCAAGAAAAGTCGCCGTCGATGGTGTTCGGGTCGTTAAGCTGCGGCGCATCGTTGATCGTGCGACCGTCTGCGGCGAATGCCTGTGTGAGTTGCACCGTGAGCGGGAGAAACTTCGCGATGCGGCGAATGGCGCTCTTGCGACCCATCTCGACGAAGTGTTTTTGCCAAGGGTGCGTCGCGGTCTTTTTGTACTTCTGCGCCTGCTGCCAGCCCTGTGAGCCGTCGCGAATTTCGTTGATCTGCGCCACGTCCATAAATTCGAACGCGTGCCCGCCGCCCTTGAACATCGCGACCGCATAGAACCCGATGATTTCGCCGCGATCACCGCGCGCGGGAATATGGTCGAGCTTTTCGCGCAGACCGTATGCGTATGTGAATTTGTCTTTCTCACGCACCTCGTGGGCGGTGATGCTGACGATTTGCCCGCTACGGCGCGCAAGCTCGATATAGCCGCGATACCCGATGATGACCTGAACGCTATTCACCCAGTATTCGTTACCGTTGCCGTCCTTGCGCTTCGTGTTGAACGGCACGAGGTACGCATGCCCGAGCGGCGTATTGGGTTCGAGCCCAAGCTGTGCGCAGAAGCCGACCGCCGCGACCACAGATGCAATCTCGCATTTCGCGAGCGCGGGCGTCGTCGTCGCTGCGACGATGGCGAGCTTAAAGAGCCGGTCAACCGTCAGCGGGCCGCTCGGCAGCATCGCTGCAATGTCCTTGCGCTTGCGCTCAAGCATGTGCGCCAGCAGTTCTTTCGGCTTGAGCGTCGCCGGATCGACGGGCGGCTTTGGCTTCAAGTCTTTAATGTTGGTCGTTGCCATGTAGTGTTTTCTCCCTGATTCGTGCCTGCCGTCAGTCGCTTAGAGGTTCGCGGCGACGTGCCATGCGTTCGCGCAGATCGACGCGCCGGTAACGCGTGACGGGTCGGTCAGATACGACAACGAGCCGTTAGCGGAAATGCGCACGTGCTGCTCAGGGTCATCGGTGAGCAGCTCGACTGCCGCGCAGATGTTCGCCATTGCCTGCACGCGGTCGGCTGCGTGGTGGGGTTGGCTCGCAACGATCGATTCAAATTCCATTTCGGCTTTCTCGACGGCTTCGGCTGCGGTCGGTGCGGTGACGGTGAATGAATAGGACATGCGGTTCTCCCTGTGGGTTGGTACTGCGGTGGACTACTCGTGAAACGGGCATGTGCTCCAGCGCGGGCAATACTTGCGGCTGCACATGATCGATGAGGGGTTCGGCGGGAAAAGGCCCGAGCGGAACATTTCGGCGGCATGCTCGATGAGCCCGCGCTCGTGCCTAGTGCCGACCATCACGCGACGCGCATCGAACACAGGCGAGACGGCCACGGCGGGCTTGCTCGTCGCACTGAGTGCGATCACCTGTGCGCCGCCCGTCTGCACGTCGCGCGTGTGCTCGTAAAGCAATTGATACGTCCCAAGCTGCGCAGAGCGGCCCTTGGTCTTCGCTTCGCCCTTGCTGATGACTGCGCGCCCGCTTTTCAGATCGGGGATGACGGGATGCGGATCGTGCGGCAATTGCGAGACGCGCGCCCGGTCCATCGTGCCGGTGAGCGTGACCGTGAGCCCGCCCCCGCAATCGATATCGAAGGGCTTAAGCGTCGTCTCGACATCGACGTAATGCATCGTCGGCGTGATCTGCTCGCAGTACATGTGATGCAGACGAAGGCCGATGCTTTCCGCCTCCTTTGGCGTCAGGTCGTCGTGGCTGTAATCCGTCTCGTATTCAGGCGTGTGAATCTTTGCGGCGAGCACGCTGGCGGCGTCGTCGATGCGCATCGGCTCGTGATCGATATACGCGCGGTCATAGGTCGCGGTGCTCGCGTGCAGCGCCGTGCCGAGAACCGCGCGAATGCCGACCGGCATGCTCATGCCGAGCAGATGCTGCCCTTCCCAGCGCATCGCGCAGTCAAACAGACCGCCCCATGACGATGCGCGCACCTTGATCTTGCTCATCAGAACTCCTAAGCGCGGGTTGACCCACATCGCAGACGCGCGATGCGCCGCGATGACTTTACGACTTCGGGAATACGTCTCAGGCGTGCAGGAACGGCGCTAGAAGGCTCCGCGCGAGCACGCTGAGATCAGATACAGGAACGCGGCGGCGCTCATGTCAGCCGCACATATGCATAAGAGCGGCGCACGCGGGCCGGAATGACGGCAGTACCGATAGGCACTTTGGGCTTGAGCCGCTTGTGCTGCTCGAACCATGCGCGGCGCTGCTTCGCATTGAGGCAGCGCAGATACGGGCGATGCGAAAGGAGGTTCCGCATATTTATGTCACTCCGCATAAAACGATTCGTACGCATGTAAAACAGCTTATTGCTTTAAAAAAAAATGTGCTTACGATTGCCGTTTGCAGATAGTAGTTAATGACCCGAGTAAAAAACAAGGGCGATTTGCAAAAAAAGTAGTAACGCGAATTAAAGCGAAAGGGAGCGAATAACCATGAAAGTACGTGAGATTTTCGAACTGATGGGAGGCCGCCCGTACATCATGCGGCTGACGGACTTGCAGCCCGCGCGGCTGTCGCTGATGGCGACGAAGAATCATATTCCGTCGCATTGGGTGCGGCTCTTTATCGCTCTGCGCCCCGAATTGGACTGGACTTATTTGCTTGATTCCGATTCTCCTAAATACGCGGAGATTCGCGCCAATTCATTTATTCGCGATTTGCGCGCGCAGCGAATGCGAGAGGCAGAAAAACCGCGCGTCGCCGAAATGGAGCCGTAATTCCCTGACTGACGCACCGCAATAACTTTTAACGTCGTCATTCGCGGCGGGCATGCGCTCGCCGTGTCAGGGAGAAACGATCATGTCTCGCATCAGGACCGTAAAGCCGGAACTGTTCTCACATGAAGAGCTTTACGACGCGGAGAAGGAGACGGGCTTGCCGCTGCGTCTCGCATATATCGGGCTGTTCACCGTGGCCGACCGCGAAGGCCGGTTCCGCTACAAACCGCGCACGCTGAAAAAGGACGTGCTGCCGTATGACGAGGTGGATTTTGAACGCGTGCTGGACGCGTTAGTCACGCGTGGCTATCTCGTGCGCTACACGTCCGCGACGGGTGAAGCACTCGCGTATATCCCGACGTTTACGCGTCATCAACACGTGAACGTAAAAGAACCACCGTCCTCTTTACCGTCGCCCGATATCGAACCGGAACCCGAGAGCCCCGCCAGTCAAGGCCCTCCACGCGATGACGACGCGTGCGGCACGCGTGACGATCCGCGCGCGCACCTGGGAACGGGAACGGGAACGGGAACGGGAACGGGAAAGGGAACTAAACCCAAAACCGACGGCGACGATAAGCGCACCGGAACACTGGACGCCGCAGGCGTGAGCGTCGCAATCATCGGCTGGGAGCGTGAGCGGAAAAAAGCGGCGCGCGGCGTGTCGCCGAGCAACCCGACCGTGATCGATCTGGCCGCACTCGGCTTGTCTCGTGACGAGCTTCGCGCGGCATACGACGACGCGGTGGCCAGTCGGCTGGCCGACGATGACCCGACGCCGGTCAATGCTGGGTTCGTGCGGACGTTCGTCGAAAAGCGCCGCAACCCGCCCAAGCCGACGCCGCGCGACGACTGGCGGCGCAGTGAGTCGGGCATATCGCGCCGCGCATCGGAACTCGGCATTGCGCCGCGTCCCGGCGAATCGTTCGATGCACTGCGCGAGCGCGTGAGCGCTGCCGAGCGCCGCAACGGGGCCCACCCATGAGCGATGACGGCTTTACGCATGGCAAGTGCGCAGCGTTCGGCTGTCCGCTGCCCGGCTCGCTCGGCGTCGGCGGTGAGTGGGTCTGCTTCTGCCATCACGGTGCAGCGTCTGGGCGCTGGCAGAACGTCACGCGCTGCATTCGCTCGCACGAAGCGCTCGCATCGAGCATCAGCGACGCGCGGCGCTTTCTCGGCACCCCGCAATGGCAGAGCGCGTATCGCGAGATTCGCAGGCGACTGACTGCGGCCGGCCTGGCCGATCTGCTGCCCGGCAAGGCCGACGAATCGCCGTGCAGTCCCGGTCATCCCGTCGCAGTGCATTGGCTCATGCGCATGGAAATGCATCTGCTCGACCTGTGCAATCGCGAGACCGGTGCAGCGCTCGCGCACCCGTCGCCGCCGCCCGGCGTGCGCACCGCGCAGCAGACCGCGCAGCACGCAAGCGCGTACCTGCCCGACATGGCGAAGAAACCCGACAACGGAGACGCCGCATGAGCCGCAATCTCATCGATTCGCACATCGACGACGACATGCTGACGCCAGCGCCCGCGACGTATCGCGTGAGCTTCACCGTCGAGGGCGTGCCGGTCGGCAAGGCACGTGCACGCGTCACTCGCAATGGCACGTACACGCCGAAGAAAACGCGGCGATACGAGCACGACGTGCGCACGGTCGCGATGCAGGCAATGGGCGCACTGCGACCGTGCCGCGATGCGGTGCATGTGTCGCTCGTGGTGTTCCTGCCGGTCCCTGAGCGGTTCAGCAAGGCGAAGCGCGCGGCAGCGCTGGCCGGGCTCGTGTATCCCGTCGTGCGCCCGGATCTCGACAACTTCGAAAAGGCCGTGACGGATGCGCTAAACGGCGTGGTCTATCACGACGATTCGCAAATCTGCGATGTGGTCAAAAGCAAGCGCTACAGCGACCGCCCGCGCGTCGTGATCGAGTGCGCAAGCATCAACGGCTTTAGCACCTACGAACTGCAACCCGCACGGAGAATCCGCCATGCCACGCATCCCGAAAAAGCTCACGGGTGATCGCAACCAGTGCCGGACGTGCCGCGAGTTTTTCAACTCGTCGAGCGCCTTCGACAAGCACCGCACCGGCCCATTCGGCACAAAGAGCGCGCCCGCCCAGCGTCGTTGCCTGTCGCCCGATGAAATGCGCGCGGCGGGCATGTTGAAAAACGACGCCGGGTTCTGGATCAAGTCGCGAATGGACGATGCGGAGATTCAGCGACGGACTGAGAGCCGAAAAAACGCGCGGGAAGCTGTCACTCCGAACGCTAGGAGCCGCCCGAGCGTCGCGGGAGTATCAACTATAGGACGCCACCGCCAACGGCTCCTAGAACGAGTTCTGCTCAAAAAACAGGCAGCACGAAACGAGGTGGATCATGAGCCAGATTTTTATGAGCGTGCCGCGTGCGCTGCACTTCGCGTATCTGATTCAGGCGTATCCGGCTGCGCCTGAATCGTTGCTTGCGCGCGTCATGCGACAGCACATCGAGCAGTGCGACGTATGGGAGCCGCGCCGGGCCCGCGTGGTCGACTTCGGCGGGCTGAACTCGCTGGAAGTGCGCGCCGAGTGCGCGAGCATCCGGAAGCACGTCGAGCGCGAACTCACCGACTTGCCGTGCGCGGTCATCAAGGCGCGCTATGGGCTGACCGACTTCACGGACGCGGGCGGCGACCGCCGTTATTTTTTCTCGCGTGAGCGTGCGAACGCTATCCGCTGGCTGTCGAGCGATTGGGCGCAAGCGCAGTTCGCAGACGTGTGCGAAAGCGTGCTCGATCTGCTCATCGCGCGACACTTCACGGACCGGCGTCGGACGCCGATCACGCTGCGCGGCCTCGCTGAAACGTTCGGGCGCAATCACACGTACTACCGACGCATTGCGAACCGGCTCGAAGAGCAATTGATCCTCATCGAGAATCGCGCTCTTGACGACCTCACGCCGCTTTTCACGGCTGAGCATCACGGCCACTCGATCGCGTAGGGACAGAGCCTAGGCTGCTGTGCATAGAGCGTAGCGGTATGCCCAGGCTCTTTTCCCATGTTAGGGAGAGAGGTTGCAGAAGGCATTGAACCATCGACACATGCGGTTGCGCTCGGTAGGTGTGGTGAGAGGTTTCGATACCGACTTGACAACATCCCATCTATAGAAAACCGCTTTGCCTGTGGCGTCCTTTACCAAGATGCCCTTGTCCATCTGGCGCAACAGCGTGACCTGTGCGGGCGAAGTCGATTCCGACGACACGAGGGATACACTTGGCTTTGCATACAGAGCCTCTATTCCCTTTGTGTATCCCCAAAAATACATAAATGTGCATAGGGGAACCATGATCGTGATGCCAGTTCGAAGTGGGCGGGGAATGCTCTCTGACACTCGCTTGTGCGAAAATGACCAGCGCACGATCTCGTACATTATGAGAGGCCCTGCCATCGACATACCCTTCGCGACGGCATCGCCGACCAGATAGTTAAAGAGGTTGATAGCGATCGCGATCACCACATAGAACTTATAAGGTGAGCGGCGAAACCATGACACAAGCTTTTGCTTTGTAAGCTCCTCCTCAGACAGTCCCCGTTCGACGCGGCGCAACATCAGTTCGCTAGTCGTGTACACCAGCGCTGCCGTCAGGATCGCGGGCACCCAAAGCAGCGCATCTCGAACGTGATCTGCGACGGTTGTCGGGACGTCACCGAATGAAAGACCCAGCGCTTCGAGATATCCCCAATCGAACAGCACCGACAGACAAAAAGTTGCCGCCGTAAGGCCGCCGATGATTTTGCTCCATTCATCGGTTGAGTTATTCACGCGGTCAAGGCTCTGCATAATTATTTAGATAGGTTCCCTTCCTGGTCCTTATGGGCGCTCTGCCGGTCGCATTGTAGCGGTTGTTCGCCGCCGACTGCCTGACGCTTGCATCTTTGTTCCAGCGCACCTACCATCACGGCATCATGCGCAAATTGCGAAAAGCGAAAGCGCAGTGACAGCCTGCGCGGCCAACGGCAGCGTCCGTCGAGATAAACGACACGCTGCGGACAGGGCCGAGCACATGAACAAGAACGCCCAAAAATGACATGGTGAGAAATCAGTGTCACAAGTTCAAGAAATCAGCATTCAACTCGATGGCATCAGCAACGTTCTGAAGACACGGCGGTTTCGGGTGCCCGCATATCAGCGTTCCTATGCTTGGGAAGCGGAGCACGTTGAAGCTTTGCTCGCAGACGTGAACGATGCTATCAGGTCCAAAGAAAAGGAGTATTTCCTTGGGTCGATCGTTGTGACCGGGCCAGTCGAACGTCGCTATGAGGTGGTTGACGGGCAACAACGGCTCACGACCGTGAGCTTGCTAATTTCCGCCATCCGCGATCGATTTCGAGAAGAATCCGACCACGAAGCGGAAACTTCAATCAGGAACGACTTTCTTGCTAACGTTGACCGCAAGACGAAAGAGCGAGAGCCGAAGTTGGCTTTGAACGAAGTCGACAACGAGCTTTACCAAGAGCTAATCGAGGACAAGTCGGCCATTGACATATCGCGGTACCCGCGTCAATCGCATAAGCGCCTGCTTGCAGCAGCCGAATGCATGCGCAAGTACATCGACGATCTTTGCGTTCAGTCAGCCGATTCGGAAGAGACTCTGCACGAATGGCTCGACTATTTGGAAACCAACCTGAAGGTCATCCTCGTTATCGCGCCGGACGACAGTAATGCGTTTGTGATATTTGAAACGCTCAATGATCGTGGACTCGAATTAGCAATTTCTGACCTCTTGAAGAACTATCTGTTCCATCGCTCGGGGGACAAGATCGAGGAGACGAAGAACCGATGGTTGACGATGGTTGCCACGCTCGAAAGTGCGTCCGACGATCCACTGGTTGTGACATATCTTCGTCACTTCGCCATGTCCAAATACGGGCTGGTGCGCGAGAAGGATCTGTTTGGAATAATTAAGAGGAAGGTGACAAGCAAGAAACTCGCGCTTCAATTCTCAACGGAACTGAGCAATACGGCAAAGACGTACGCTGGCCTGATTAACACTGACCACGATCTTTGGGCGGGGTACGATGTGGCAACGCGGGAGGCCGTGTACGCGATGAACCTGCTGGGGATGGTCCAGGTACGCCCGCTTTTGTTGGCGATATTGGATAAGTTCGAGCCGAAGAAGGTGTCCGCCGCCTTCAGGCGGCTAGTCGCCGTAGCCGTCCGGTTCCAGATCGTCGGTGGTGCCGGGGGCGGAACATTGGAGCGCATCTACAGTGATGCAGCGAAGGCAGTTGCGGATGGCAAGCTGAACTCAATCGAAGAGGTATTGAAGGGATTCAGCACTCTGCCAACCGATTCGGCATTTGCTGCCGCCTTCTCGGTCGCATCCGTGTCGAAACAGTCACTGGCTCGTTATTACCTTCGAATGCTTGAGAGCGGCGTGCCGGGAGCATCCGGCGAGTTGGTTCCCAGCACAGACGCTGTGCGTGTGAATTTAGAGCATGTTTTGCCGATTAACCCGTCAGACAAGTGGTTGAAGACTTGGTCGGCAGACGACGCGAAAGCCTACCAGCGGCGGCTGGGAAATATGGCGATCATTTCCGCGAAGATGAACAGCGTTATCGGGAACGAAGACTTTGCGAAGAAGAAGCCGGAACTTTCAAAGTCTGCATTCCACTTCACAAAAGCAATCGGCGAGATAGATGATTGGGATAAGGACGCCATAGAGAAGCGGCAAGCCGCGATGGCAGAGATTGCTGTTAAGGTCTGGTCAATAAAAGGCTAATAGACCTGCAGCCAAAAAAAGGCCCGCTTTCGCGGGCCTTTTTCGTCTTCGATGGCTTGTCAGCGTTCGTCTTCGCTTGGCACTCCGTTTTCCCAGTCGTCTACATCGGCGTAAAGCTCGACGCACGGTTCGGGCGCTTTGAAGCAATCGACGACTAGGCAACCGTTCGCAAGCGATGTAGACATCGAAGCGAACCATCGGGTTGTCTTCCGAGTGTGCATGATGCTTGGACTGCGGCCAGTACGTGAGCGGTGATTTCTTCCATTTATTTGCCCTCGATCACTTCTTAGCCGCCGACGCTGCATGCGTGAGCGTCGTATTGATCGACTGCACTGCGTCGATGCCCGACTTAGCAAGCGGAACGACGATGAAAGCGACGACACAGACGACAGTCGCACCGATGATGATCCACGAGAATTTGCTATCCATTTTGATACCCCATTGTGTGAGTTAATTTGCTGCTTCGTTAGCAGTTCATCAGAACTGCTAACGACTAGTCTAGGAGTTTGCCGCTCACCGGGGCCGGGTTTCTACCTAGGTGCGCTCGCCCATCCACATAACCGCCGGATAGTTGACCGCGCATCGATTCCGCATATGCCGAACAGACCGTTTAGACCCTGCGTGCATCCCGGCTGCGCATTGCTTGTGCAAGGCAAAGAGCCATACTGCCCTGAGCACCTGAAAGCACGACGACGCAGAGAGAACGAGGCCAGGCCGACGACAGCGCAGCGCGGGTACTCGTCACGCTGGCGCAAGGCGCGCGAGGCGTATCTGCGCGCGCACCCGCTCTGCATGTGCGATCAATGCGCCGCGCTCGGTCGCGTGCTGCCCGCGACGGTGGTCGATCACGTCGTGCCGCATCGAGGCGACCAGCGTCTGTTCTGGGATCAGAGCAACTGGCAGGCGATGAGCAAGCCCTGCCACGACCGCAAGACAGCGACGCACGACGGCGGCTTCGGCAACGTTCGCGCGTCGAGCACGTGAGCCCGACGCGTCGCGGCTGCGTGCGGCATGCGTCAGGACGCGTCAGGTCGGGCCCGCTGCTCGCAGCACGTGCGAACGCTCGCGCAGCGCAGGCGGCAGCTGCCTGCGCGCGCCTCGCGCGTCGTCGTGCAGGGCATTCGTCTACTCAGCGTTTCCACTGATCGGTCTGACGAATGGCACGGGGGTTTCCACTGAGTCGTATGACGAATCCATTCATCAGATGATAGGGGGGGTCCGATCTCCAGCGGGCCGGGCCCCGTGATCGTGCGCCTGCGCTCTTTTTTTCCGACGCGATTTTGAGCATGAGGGGTCAACCGTGGAAGCTGCCAGCCAGCTACAGATCGTTTATCGCGACATCGAGCACTTGGTGCCATACGCGCGAAACGCCCGCACGCACTCAGATGAGCAGATCGCGCAACTGGCCGCGAGCTTGCGCGAGTTCGGATGGACCAACCCGGTTTTGCTCGACGGCGATTGCGGCATCATCGCGGGCCACGGTCGCGTGCTCGCTGCGCGCAAGCTCGGCCAGCGCGAAGTGCCGACGATCGATCTGGCGCACCTGAGCGAAGCGCAGCGCCGCGCGTATGTGCTCGCTGACAACAAACTGGCCGAGCGCGCCGGATGGGATAGCGAGCTTTTGGAGCTCGAAGTCGCTGACCTGTCAGGCATGGGTTTCGAGCTTGGCGTGCTCGGCTTCACCACGAACGAGCTTGCGACGCTGCTCGGCACTGCTGACGAGCCCGCGCTGTCTGCTGCCGTGAATGAAGAGCGATTCTTGGTGCTCGTCGATTGCGGCAGCGAGCGCGAGCAGTCCAAGCTCTTCGCCGAGATGCGGGAACGGCACTTCGTTTGCAAGCTGATGAGTTAAGCCATGCGCAAATACGAGTTCACGCTGTCATCGCCGGTCGCCACGACGTTCCGCAGCAGCAAGGCTGCGAACTCACTCGATATCGACGTTAAGAAAAAGAGCACGCATCACGTGTGCGTCTCCGCTGATGTCGAGTCGGCCTATCACGTCGGGCTCATCGTGGGCGCGTCAGGCAGCGGGAAAACGACGCTTGCGCAGCATATCTACGGTGACGCGTGCTTTACGACGCTGCTCGATCCGACCCAGCCGGTCATCGAGCAGTTTCCCGAGCAGTACGCATACGACGAGTGCGCATCGATGCTGGCGGGCGTGGGGCTTACGAGCGTACCGTGCTGGATTCGTCCCGCATACACGCTTTCGAACGGCCAGCGCGCCCGCGCCGAGTGCGCATTGCAGATGGCGCGCAGCGCGGCGAACGATGAGCCGGTGCTCATCGACGAATGGACAAGCGTCGTCGATAGGACGGTCGCCAAGGTCATGTCGCATTGCATCCAGAAGCACGCGCGCAAGAGCGGCAAACGTATCGTGCTGTGCTCGTGTCATTACGACGTGCTGGAGTGGCTTAACCCGGATTGGGTCATCGACTGCAACCGGCAGGAGTACACAGATCGGAGGTCAGTTTGTCGCGACTTCCGACGCGCCGAGCAACTTACGTTTGACATCAGGGAAGTGGATCGCTCAACGTGGGCTTACTTTAGCAAGTATCACTATCTGAGCGAGCAGCTACCGGGCGGCATCATCAATACGTTCGGGCTCTTCCACGGTGATGACCAGATCGGCTTTCAGTGCTTCGCGAACTATGTGCCGCGTCGCGCTGGCGAAGTCATGAAGATGCACAGCAATCGCACCGTGATCCACCCCGACTATGCGGGGCTCGGCATGGGGCTGATACTCATCAATGAGACGAGCGAAATCATGGCGCAGCGCGGTTTCGATGTGCGTGCGAAGTACAGCAGCACGCCCATCTATCTCGCCATGAAAAAGTACCCGCAATGGGTGCTCACCGATGTATCACGCCGCACCAACACAATTGTCGGCGGCAAGGTCGATAGGAAAGGCGGCTATCGACACGACGTTAAGACGTACTCATTCCGCTTTATTCCCAAGGCGAAACGATGATGCGCGGCTTTGTCATCATGCGGGCGTCACGGCTCGATCAGATTTTCAACCAGCTAGGAGCAATCATGTCGGCACTCGACGACCTCAAGGCAGAAGTGGCAGCAACGATTAGCATCGAACAATCGGCGGTGACGCTCATTCAGGGCATCGCGCAGCAATTGCAGGACGCGCTCGCGAATGCGGGTGTGAATGACCCTGCATTGGTCGAACTGACGACGCAACTCAAGAGCAACGCCGACGCGCTGGCCGCTGCTGTGTCGGCCAACACGCCAGCCGCCCCGCTCGCAAGCGGTGACGGCAGCGCACCGCAGGCGTAATCATGCGCGGACGCAAACCGACGCCGACGGCGCTCAAGCTCGCGCGCGGCAATCCCGGTAAGCGTCCGCTGCCTGAGAACGAGCCGACGCCGAAAGGCGACATCGAAATGCCCGCGTACCTGACGCCTGCCGCCGCCGAGCACTGGCCGCTCGTCGCGTCGCAGCTACAGGACGCGGGCGTGCTGACTTCGGTCGATACGACAGCGCTCGCTCTGTACTGTGAAGCGTTCGCGCGCTGGCGGCATGCGACGGATCAGGTCACGAAATATGGTTCAGTCGTCAAAACGCCGAACGGCTTTCCTGTGCAGTCGCCATTCCTTGCGATTGCGAACAAGGCACACGAGCAGATGACGAAGCTGCTCGTCGAGTTCGGCATGACACCATCGAGCCGCACGCGCGTGAGTAAAGCGCCGAGTGACGAGCCCGATGAGTACGCGGATTTTGTGAAGAAAAGGCGCTGATATGGCGTCCGACATCATCGCCGTGGTGAGTCAGTTCGTTTCGCTGCAAAAAGGCTTGCGCGCGTATTGGGGCCGCTGCCCGTTTCACGACGAGCGCGGCATGACTCATTTCAGCGTCAACGAAGCCACGCAGCGCTTTTATTGCTTCGGCTGCGGTCGCGGCGGTTCGGTCGATGACTTTCTGCGCTACATCGAGGAACGCGACGCGCAGCCCTGACGATGGCAAACCCGCACGTAGTCGCCGCGAACAAGTACGCGCGCGACGTAATCGCCGGGAAGGTTCCGGCAGGCAAGTACGTTCGGGGTGCATGCGCGCGTCACCTGGCCGACCTCGACAAGAGCAAGAGCAAGTCTTATCCGTTCGTGTTCGATGCTGCTGCCGGTGAGCGTGCATGCGCATTCATCGAGAAGCTGCCGCACACGAAAGGCAAATGGGCCCGCATGGGCGAACGGCTCGTGCTCTCGCCGTGGCAGTGTTTCATCATCGTTTGCGTTTTCGGCTGGAAGCGACGCAAAAACGGCATGCGCCGCTTTCGCGAGCTTTACGCGGAGATACCGCGTAAGAACGGCAAGAGCCAGATAGGCGCAGGCATCGGTCTTTACATGCTAATCGCCGATGGTGAATACGGCGCGGAAATCTACTCAGGCGCGACGACTGAGAAACAGGCGTGGGAAGTGTTCGGGCCCGCCCGTCAGATGATGCAGCGCACGCCCGGTCTGTTGAAAGCAGCAGGTGCGGAAGTGTGGGCGAAGAGCATCGCCATACCGTCTGACGGCTCGCGATTCGAGCCCATCATCGGGAAGCCGGGCGATGGTTCGAGCCCTTCGTGTGCGCTCATCGATGAGTTCCACGAGCACGACACGCCCGATCTGATCGACACGATGCAAACGGGTATGGGCGCACGTGAGCAGCCCTTGACGTGCATCATCACGACGGCGGGCTATAACCTCGCGGGCCCGTGTTACGACAAGCACAGCGAGTCGAAAAAGGTACTGGACGGGCTCATCGAGAACGACGAACTGTTCGCCATCATCTTTAGCATCGATGAGGAAGATGATTGGGCGAGCCCGACGAGCTTGCAGAAAGCGAATCCGAACTTTGATATTTCGGTCGATGCTGACTTTCTGATGGCGCAGCAGCGGCGCGCGACGATGAATCCCATCGAGCAGAACCGTTTTAAAACGAAGCACCTGAACGTGTGGTGCTCTGCGCGCAATGCGTGGATGAACATGCAGCAGTGGCAATTCTGCGCCGATCCATCGCTGACGCTCGACGAGTTCGAGGGCACTGAATGCGTGTTCGTGCTCGACCTTGCGAGCAAGAACGACATATGCGCGTTCGTGCAGGTGTTCAAGCGCGAGCTTAACGGGCAGGACCATTACTACGCGTTCGGGCGGTACTACCTGCCGAGCGATGCAATCGAAGAGAACAAAACGAATCAGGCGCTGTATCGCAAGTGGGTCATACAGGGCTATCTCATCCCGCTCGAAGGCGCGGAGATCGATTTCGACGTGATTCGTGAGGACGTGCGCGCGATGGCGACGCGCTTCGATGTGCAGGAAGTCGCCTATGACCCTTGGCGCGCGACGCAACTCGCGCACCAGCTTGCGAAGGATGGCGCGACCGTCGTCGAGTACCGGCAGACGGTGCAGAACATGAGCCCGGCAATGAAAGAGGTCATGGCAGCAGTGAAGGCCGGCCGCTTTCATCACGACGGCAATCCGTGTCTTAACTGGATGGTGTCGAACGTCGTCGCGAAAGAGGACGCGAAAGAGAACATCTATCCGCGCAAGGATCGACCCGAGCAAAAGATAGACGGCCCGGTGGCAATCATGATGGGCGTGGGCCGTCTGATGGTTGCAGAGCCGCTTTATCCAGTGCTTCCCGACGACTACTCACTGACCATCGTATGAACGCGATCATTTACAACCTGTGCATGACGCTCGGCGTCGTGCTCGCTGTCGTCGGCGTCGGGCTGCTGCATGGTGTTGCCGTCGCGCTGATCGTTGCGGGCGCACTCATGATCGGCCTGACGATGTTCGGCGCGTGGATGACGACGAGAGGCTAGACGATGTTTCTCAAATTTCGCGCTGATGCTGACGACGGCGACCGCTCGCCGTGGGGCTCTTTCTGGTTCTCGCCTGTCCCGTTCAAGGGGCAACCGCATAACGTGACGGGCGATGCCGCGATGCGGCTCACCGCTGTGTATGCATGCGTGCGGGTGCTCGCCGAAGCTGTCTCGATGCTGCCTTTCGTGCTGTATCGCGAAGGCGCGGACGGCTCGAAGAAACCCGAAAAAGCGCACTGGCTGTATCGACTGCTCGCCGTGCGTCCGAACGAGTTTCAGAACCCGATGGAATTTCGGGAAATGATGATGATGCATCTGGCGCTGCGCGGTAATGCGTTCGCCGAAATCATCAGCAACACGGCGGGCATCGTGACCGACCTCGTGCCGATTCACCCCGACACGATCACGATTGAAATGCTGTCGAAAACGAATTGGCGCTACATCGAGCACTTGTCCGATGGTACGGAACGCATCATCGTTCGCGGCAGCATGTGGCATATCAAGGTCATGTCGCCGGATGGCATCGTGGGTATGAATCCGATTCAGGCATCGCGCGAGAGCATCGCGAGCGGCCTGAGTGCGCAGGAGTACGGGCTGCGCTATTTCGAGAACGACGCGACACCGGGCGGCTGGATCGAGTATCCGGGCGAGTTCAAGGACGATCAACAGAAGCGCAATTTCCGCGAGTCGTGGCAGACGCAACAATCGGGCCGCAACCGCCGCAAAACGGCAGTGCTCGAACGCGGCATGAAGTACCACCCAATTGAAGTGAAAAACAGCGATGCGCAGTACCTTGAGACGCGCAAATTCAGCGTGTCCGAAATCGCGCGCCTGTTCCGCATTCCGCCGCACATGATTGGCGATCTGGAAAAAGCGACCTTCAGCAACATCGAGCAGCAATCGCTCGAATTTGTGATCCATACGCTGACGCCGTGGCTCGTGCGCTGGGAGGAAGCGATCCGCGCATCGTTTATCGAAGTCGGCGAAGGGCTCAATTGTGAGTTCCCGACGACGACGCTACTCCGTGGCGATGCGCAAGCGCGCTCGATGTATTACCACAATGGCATTCTCGACGGCTGGATGACGCGCAATGAGGCGCGGCTCATGGAGAACATGAATCCGCTGGATGGGCTCGATGAGCCGATGCGCCCGCTGAACATGGTCGAAGAGGACGAAGCGGAGACGCAGCAAAACGCGCCGCAGATCGCGCCGAAGCCGGGCAAGCCAGCGAATCCGCAGCCCGAGCAGGAAAACGACGATGGGCCGACGCAGGCGCGCATGTATGCGCTCGCCGCTGCGGCTGCTGATCGAGTAGCACGCAAAGAGTGGGAAGCGCTACACGCAGCGGTAATGCGCAAGGAATCGATATCCGAGTTTTACGACAAGCACGCACGGTTCGTGTCGGCGGTGCTCGGCGTCAGCGACGACGCCGCGCGCGACTACTGCCGCGCGCAGCTTGAATACGTCATCGAGAACCGCGACGACATTACCGACAAACAGTTCGCAGACATCGCGGGAATGCGGCTGCAACGTCTCGCCTTGAGGGGCCACCATGAACCGCTCACTGCTCATATCTGAGTTTCTTTCCACGCCGTGGGCGATCCTGCCCGAGCGCCTGAATGCAATCGCCGCCGTGCTCGCGCGGTGGGATGCGAACGTGCCCGCGTCTGCTGATGTGCTCGCGTCGGTGCGTGCTGATGCGGAAGCGCGCGACGCGCGGCGCGGCGAAGCGGCTCGCGCCGGTAACGGCTCGATTGCCGTGCTGCCCTTCTACGGCGTCAGCGTGCAGCGCACGACGATGGTGGAAGACATCAGCGGCAGCGGCCTGATGAGCATCGCGCGCTTTACGCAGGCTTTGCGCGCTGCTGTCGCTGACGATTCGATTGGCGGCGTGCTGATCGACGTCGATTCGCCGGGAGGCTCGGTGTACGGCGTGCAGGAGCTTGGCGACGAGATTTACAAGGCGCGCGGGCAAAAGCTCATCGTGGCATGTGCGAACAGTCTCGCGGCCAGCGCTGCATTCTGGATCGGCTCAAGCGCTGGCGAGTTCTACGTGACGCCGGGCGGCGAAGCCGGATCGATCGGTGTTTTTGCCGCGCATGAGAACTGGGCCGCAGCACTCGAAAAAGCGGGTGTTGAGGCGACACTCATCAGCGCGGGCAAGTACAAAACAGAAGGCAACCCATACGGGCCCTTGAGCGAAGAGGCGCGCACCTTCATGCAATCGCGCGTGGACAGCTATTACGGCGCATTCACGCGCGCCGTTGCGCGCAATCGCGGCACCGATGTTGCGACCGTGCGCGGCGGCATGGGCGAGGGTCGCGTGCTCGGCGCGAGCGAAGCCAAGGCCGCGAACATGGTCGATGACGTTGCAACGTTCGATCAGGTGCTCGGGCGCATGGCGAAGGCCATCGGCCAGGGCAAGACCAGTACACGAGCGCAGCGCAATGCAGCGCTCAACCGCTCCATCGACATTCTGAACGCCTGACGCAGCGTTCGCCGCTAACCGTTCCATTGAACAGTCAGTGATGGGATCCATCGATCACAGGCCGCGTCACGTCCTTTAAAAACCCGGAGAGCATCATGAACAAGAAAATCCGTGCGCTGCAACAGCGCAAGGCTGAAAAGGTCGCGGCCATGCGCGCACTCGCTGATGCGTGCGCAGAGCGCGACATGACCGACGAAGAGCAGACGCAGTTCGATGCGCTGCAAGCGGAAGTCGGCAGCATCAATGCGAGCATCGAGCGCGAAACCGCACTGGCTGCGGAAGAGCAAAGCGTCGGCATCCAGATCGCAGAGGATGCACGTATCGAAGTCATCGAGAACCGCGCCACTGATCCGCGTCGCGGCTTTCAGACGTTCGGCGAGTTCGCACAGCGCGTTCGCGCTGCTGCCGGTGGCGGTCGTATCGATGACCGGCTGATGCTCGGCGGCGGTGGCCCGAACGCAGCAGCGCCGACGACGTTCGGCAATGAAGCGGGCGGGCAGGATGGCGGTTTCCTCGTGCCGCCGCAGTTCGCCAGCGAAATTTTCACGCTGTCGCTCGAAGAGCAGGCACTGCTCCCGATGACCGACTCGACGCCGATCAGCGGTAATTCGATGGTGTTTCCGAAGGATGAAACGACGCCGTGGGGCACCGACGGTATTCGCGCTTACTGGCAGGCAGAGGCGAGCGTGGCGACTGCCACGAAGCCTAAGCTGGGTGTGAGCACGAACCGGCTGCACAAGCTCATGGCGCTCGTCCCTGTGACGGACGAACTGCTCGACGATGCCAGCGCGCTTGCGTCGTATCTGCCGGGCAAGACCGCCGCTTCGATCCGCTGGAAGACCGACGAGTCGATTCTGTTCGGCACTGGCGCGGGTCAGCCGTGGGGCGTCATGAAGTCGGGCGCGCTGATCGTGGTCGCGAAGGATAGCGGCCAGGCAACCAACACCCTCACGCCGACGAACATCAGCAACATGATTTCGCGTCTGCCGGTGGGCTCGTTCGGGCGCTCGTTCTGGCTCATCAATCCCGATGTGCTGCCCGCGCTCGACAATCTGACGCTCGGCAATTACCCGATTTACATGCCGGTCGGCGGCGGCGACCGCGCTGCGGGCGGCTCGCCCTATGGCATGTTGAAGGGTCGGCCCATCGTGCTCAGTGAGCATGCGTCGCCGTTCTCGTCGCAGTCCGATATCTCGCTGCTCGATCTGTCCTACTACCGCTCGATCACGTCGCGCGGCGGCATCCAGACGGCGACGAGTATGCACGTGTATTTCGATGCAGATGCAACGGCTTTCCGCACCACGTTCCGCGTGGACGGCGGGCCCAAGATCGAAAACGCCATCACGCCACCCAAGAGCACGAACAAGCGTTCGCCGTTCGTGACGCTTGCGGCTCGTTAAGTCATGGTGACGCCGCGCATGCGGCGTCAACTCCTACGCCTATTGAGGAAAAAAATCATGTTCCCGATGAACGTCAAGGCGACTGAACAGGTCGCAGTGCTCGGCGGTGTTAACCCGTCGTCGCAGGCTGCGGGCGCAGCCGTGAGCGGTTGGATTTCCGCCGCTCAGTTCAATAAGTTTCTCGCGCTGATTAACGTCGGCACGTTCGGCGCTTCTGCGACCGTCGATGCAAAGATCCAGCAGGCGCAGGACAGCAGCGGTACGGGCGCTAAGGACGTGCCTAACAAGGCCATCGCGCAGTTGCTCGCCGCTGGCGGCAATAACGTACAGGCTGCGATCAATCTCGATGCGCAGGAACTGGACGTCAATAACGGCTTTGGCTATATCCAGCTTTCGGTGACGGTCGGCACGGCTGCAACGGGCACGAGCGCATCGCTGCTGGGTTTCCTGCCGAAGTTTGCCGCCGCGTCCGATTTCAACGCGGCCAGCGTCGCGCAGATCGTCGGCTAACCGCTGCACGCACTGAGAGAGCCCGCGCTCAAAAGGCGCGGGTTTTTTTATGTCCTCTGAAATCCTGATCCGCCCCCCTGCCGGTGAGCCCGTATCGCTCGCAGAAGCAAAGCAGCATCTGCGCGTGACCGACTCATTGCAGGACTCGCTTATTTCGATGCTCATCAGCAATGCGCGCATCGCGTGCGAGTCGAAAACGCGTCGTCAGCTTCTGCATGCTCGCTGGCAACTCGTGACCGATCGATTTCCGATGTCGGGCGTCGGTACGCCGCTGCCGTTCTGCGACGATATCAACCTGCCCGCGTATGCGATCCGTCTGCCGCATGCGCCGTTCGTCGATCTGCAGAGCGTGACGTATTTCGACATGAGCAGCACATTGCAGACGATGGACCCCGCGACGTACACGGTCAATTCAGCGATGGAGCCCGCGCTCGTGTCGCCGCGCTTCCGGCAAATCTGGCCTATCCCACTGCCGCAGATCGGCGCGGTTCAGTGGACGTATGACGCGGGGTATGCTTCGCCCATCAAAAACGCGGTGGCAGGCTCCGCGTTCTTTACCGTTGTTGGGCCCGTCTCATGGAAGGTGGGCGACACCACGACGTTCTATAACAGCGGGGGCGCGCTTCCCGCACCGCTGCAACCCAATACACCGTATCTGATCGCACAGGCAGTCGGCAATGAGTACAGCGTGAGCGACATGGACGGAAACACGATCACGCTCACGGATGGCGGCAGCGGCGCGAGCTTCATCGGCACGGTTCCCGAAGGGCTGCGGCACTGGATTCTGCTGCGCGTCGGCTCGCTGTATGAGAACCGCGAAGAGGTCGCAATCCTGAATCGCGGCAAGGTCGAAGAACTGCCCTTTGTCGATGGGCTGCTCGACCCGTACCGGATTTCGATGCCATGAGCGCCGCATTGCGTGGCGGCACGCTGACGCGCGGCATCTCCGTACAGACGCGCACGACGCAGCGCGATTCATTCGGGCAGCAGGTGCTCGGGTGGATCGAATTGAAGCAGGTATATGCAGCGATTGAAGCGCTCACAGGCTCCGAGCGCGAAGCTGCTATGTCGATATCGACCGACATCAGCCATCGCATCACCGTGCGTTATGACGACATCTGGAGCGACCCGAAAACGGTCGCGACGTATCGCATCGTGTACGGCACGCGCCTTTTCAATGTGAATGCGGCACTGAACATCGACGAAGCGAACCGCGTCGTGGAACTGCTCTGCACAGAGGGTCTGACCTATGGCTAGTCTGAAATGCATCAAGGGCTTTGAGCAGTTCTCCGCAGCGCTTGAGCAGTTCCCGCAGAACGTCGCGCGCAATGTGATGCGCACCGGGTTGCGCAAGGGTGCAGAACTGCTGCACGAGACGGCGAAAAACCTCGCGCCCGAGCTTGAGAAAGAAGACAAGCGCAGCCGCAATAGCGCAGTCCCTGGCCGACTCAAGGACTCGATCTATCACAAGCTCATTCCTGAACTCTCGTCCGGCGATCTGCTGCAAACGTATTTCGTCGGCGTGCGGCGCGGCCAGAAAAGCGCGCAACTCAAGGTCAAGGGCGGAAAGATACTCAACCTGAACGCCTATTACTGGACGTGGGTTGAGTTCGGGCACTACTACGTCCCGCCGCGCAATGCACTGCAAAAGTCGGTGTATTCGAAAAAGCGCCTTAACGAAGCGGCTCGCTTGACGGGTATGGCTGTCTGGATTCCGCCGCGTCACTTCATGCGCGACGCGTGGACGCTTTCACGCGATGCGGTGATGGACGTCACGATTCGCTATATGGAAGACCGCATTCCCATCGAAGCGAAAAAACTCGGGCTCGACTGGAAAGCAAAATGATCCAAGAGGATTTGCAGACCCTGCTCGCAACGGTTGCAGCGGGCGGGCTCTCGCCTGAACAGGCCGTGCAGAACGGCGCGTTTCCCTACATCGTGTATTCGCGCATGGCGTCGCCGGTTAATAACGTGCTCGAAGGCAACGGAAACCCGCGCATCAATAACACCCATTTCGAGCTTTCGATATGGGGCCAAACGTATGCGCAAGCCGTGCAGACCGCGAAGCTCGTCGCGCAGACGATGCAGGGCTGGACGGTTCAAAACGTGCTGTTACGCGAGACCGATCTGTTTGAGGCCGACGTGCGGCTGTATCGCGTCGTGCAGGAATACTCAGTTTGGCATTACGACTAAGCGCATCACCCGCCCGTCACCGGCCCGCCCAAGCGGGCTTTTTTTATTGGAGTTCTCAAAATGACCAGCACTGCTTTTTCTGCACAAGGCTCGTCGTTCGCGGTCGCAGGCTCTGCCGGTTCTGCCAAGAGCATCAGCGGTATTGCGCTCGGCAATCCGACCATCATCACCGCGACCGCGCACGGCTTTTCGAATGGTGACGTGGTGGCGCTGTCTGCTATCGGCGGCACGACGGTACTTAACGGTCAGACGTTCGTCGTCAGGAACAAGACCGCGAACACCTTTGCTATCGATTACGACACGACGGGCGGCAGCGCTTATACGTCGGGCGGTACTGCGACGCCGAACACGTGGACGAACGTCGGCAACTTCAAGACCATCAAGGGTTTCGACGGCAAGCCCGCGAAGCTCGACGCGACCAACCTCGCATCGACTGCGAAAGAGTACCGCGCGGGGCTGATCGATCCGGGCTCGTTCTCGTTCGATGTCGATATCGACAACAGCGACGCCGGGCAGCTTGCCTTGCAGGCGTATCGCGTGTCGGCGGCCATCGTGAATTACAAGCTCACGCTGCCGAACGGGCACACCGCCACTTTTGCGGGCTATGTCGAGTCGTTCCCGTGGGATGGTGGCGTAGACAAGCTGCTGTCGGCGACGGTGAACATCGTCATCACTGGCCCGGTCACTTTCGCATAAGGGTGCGCGCATGCTGATTCTCTCCAAGGCCGACATTCTCGGCGCGAACGATCTGGAAAGCCAAACCGTCGATGTGCCCGAATGGGGCGGTTCGGTCATCGTTCGCGCGATGACCGGCGCGCAGCGTGACGCATACGATGCCGCCCTGCTCAGGCGCAACGATGAGGGCAAGCTCGAAGTGGACACGCTCAACATGCGCGCGAAGCTCGTGCTGTGGACCGTCGTCGATGAGGCAGGCGCGCTGCTCTTTACGCCCGACGAGCTTGACGCACTGGCCGCAAAGAGCGCGGGCGCAATCGAGCGCATTGCAGATGCTGCCGCACGTCTTAACGGGCTGCACCGCGACGCCGTTGCAGACGCTGCAAAAAACTCCGCGAGCGACCCGGCAGGCTCTTCCTCTTCCGTCTAGCGCTCGCGCTAGGCAGGACGGTTAGAGAGCTTCTGGCGTCGCTCGACTCGGCAGAGCTTACGGAGTGGATCGCGTTCGATTGCATCGAGACGATAGGCGAAGCACGCGCGGACTTGCGCGCGGGCATCATCGCTTCGGCGGTCGCGAATCACGGTTCCCGCGTCATTCAGGAGCCGTATCGCCCGCGCGACTTTATGCCCTACGTCAACCGCGACGACGACGCGAAGCCGGTCCTGCATAAAGACCCTGAGCAACAGTCCGCGCTCATTCTGCGCGGCGTATTCAATCGTGAGGCTGCGTGATGGCTGGCAATCTCGGCTCGCTCGTGTTCGAGCTTCAGGCGAACATGGTAAAGACCCAGGAGGACATGGGTCGGCTCAATCAGATCGTCGAAGCCACCATGCGCCGCATCGATACCGCTGCACAGCGCACGTCACGCAACGTCGAGGACGTAGGCCGTGCCGGTCGCACCATTCAGCGCATGGAGGGTGCAGAGGAAGCGGCGAAGAGCATCGAAAAGGTGGGGCATACGTCCGTTGCAGCGCGTCGCGAACTGCTCGTGCTCGCTCACGAACTGTCGCAGGGCAATTACAAGCGGTTCGGCGGCTCGCTCATGGTGCTCGGCGAGCAGATGGACTGGATGGGCAAAATCATGTCGCCCGTCGGGCTCGCGGTTGGCGCGCTCACTGCGACGCTCGGCGGGCTCGCTTATGCCGCTGTCAAGGGCGCAGAGCAGCAGGCCGCGTTCGGTCGTGCCGTGCAGGTGACGGGCAACTATGCAGGCATGACCGAATCGCGATTCGAAGCGATGACGAAGAGCGTCGCCGAGAACAGCGGTATGACCGTCAGCGCTGCGCGCGACATTACGCAGGCATTGCTCGACACTGGCCGTTTTGGGCCCGCGTCGCTGGAAGCCGTTTCGAATGCTGCCGCGACGATGCAGCACCTGACCGGCCAGAAGGTCGAAGAGGTCGTTAAGGACTTCGCCAAGATGTCGGACGGCGCGCTTAAATGGGCGCTTGAGGCCGACAAGCAATACCACTTTGTGACGGGCGCACTGTTCGATCAGGTCAAGGCACTTGAGGACGCAGGCGAGAAAGAGCGCGCGATGGTGGTCGTATCCGATGCGCTCACCGCAGCGAAGCAGCGCCAAGGCGAGCAGATCAATTTCCTGTCGGGCGCGTGGAAGCTCTTCCGCGCAGACATTGACGACACCATCAATACGCTTGGGAAGTTTCTCGGCAAATCCGAATCGATCGATGAGCGGATAGAGGAAATTCGCTCATCGCTCGAATCGTTGCCTAAGACCGGCATTCTTGGCGGCGTTCGCAATGGGCCCGACCCACGCGAAGCGCTGCAAGGCGCGCTGACCGAAGCCGTCAAAAAGAAAATGCGCGAGGACGATAACGCGCTGCTCGAATCGCAGAAGCGCGCGCACGATGCGCAGGTAGTCGAGGATAAGGAAGGCTGGCGGCGTCGCATCGAAGCGCATCGCGAAGGCGCTGCCGAAATGAAACGGCAGATTGACGCAGCCATCAAGCAAGGCGAGGGCGCAGGCGCACCGCAAGCCGAAATTGATGCAGAAGTGGCGCGCATCAAAAAGTCATTCGAGCACGGCGCTAAAGCGCCGAGCACGTTCTCGGTTGACATGGTGGGCGACTTGCGTCCGCTACAGGATCAGATCAACGCGGAAGAACGGCTGCTGAATTTCCGCGAGCAGACCATCGCCAAATATGCGCGCGATGACAAGCTATCCGCGCAGCAGACCTACGATGAGCGCGTGACCGTCATTCAGGCGTATCAGGCGCGTATCAAGTCGCTGTATGAGCAGGAAATACAGGTTGTTGAGAACGCAGCAGCACGCGCGAAGGATGCGCGCCAGCGCAAGGAAGCGGAGAACCGCGCGGGCGCGCTGCGCGACGCCGAGCAGGCCGCGCTATTGCGCAGCGATGAAATGCTCGCGAACGCTGACGACGAGCGCGCGCGCGCAACGGAGAAGTACCGCGAAGAGGTCGAAAAGCTCACGTCAGCGCTCGCGAAGCTGTCGGGCGCGCAGGGCTCGACGGCGGGTGAAGACTTCGACCGCGCAAACAAGGGCCTGACGCGTCAGGCGACGCAAGGCAACGATGCCGGGACGCTCGACTTGCTATCACGTGCCCGCGCTGCGGCGGTCGCGCAGGGGCAGATTAACGCGCTCAAGGAACAGGCGCGCGTGATCGAGGAAAACCTCAAGACCGCCGAGCAGCAAACCGCGCTTAATGTGACGCTGCACCAGCAAACCGAACTGCAAGGCATGCTGCAACTCGGCGAGCAGCGCGAGAAAGCATCGCAGCAGCTTGAGGGCATCGCCGCGCAGATGCAGGACATTGCGAACGCTTCCGGCCTGTCGGGACTCATCGCGAACGCCGACGCGTTCAAGCTGCACGTGGATGAAATCAAGGCGTCCAGTGATGTGCTCGGCAAGTCGGTGACGGACACCTTTGCGAGCAACTTCGCGACCGCGCTCGAAAAGACCACGCAGAACGCGCGCAATCTCAAAACGATCTTTCTCGACATGGCGAACAGCATCGAGCAGGCGATTACGCGGCTCGTGTCGCAAGACCTTGCGAATCAGCTTTTCGGCATCGGTCAAAGTCAGGGCAGCAGCGGCGGCGGTCTGTTCGCGAAGCTCATCGGCGCGGCCATCGGCATGATGAGCGGCAGCGGTGACGTTGAGGGCGCGGTGTCAAGCGATGCGCTTTCATCGCCCGATTGGGGCTCGATGGAAGGCCGCGCGAGCGGCGGGCCCGTCGTCGCGGGCGGCATGTATCGGGTCAATGAGCGCGGGCCCGAACTGCTCACCATCGCCAATCGCACGTTTCTGATGATGGGCGATCAGCCCGGCAGCGTGACGCGGACCGGCAGCATGGAGTCAGGCGGCGGCGCTCGCAATACCTTCCATCTGAATATCGCAGTGCCGCCCGGCACGACGCGCGCGAGCAGTCAGCAGCAGGCGCGCGAAATCATGACGCAGGCACAAATCGCGATGGCGCGAAACGGGTGAGCACATGCCGACCTTTCTCGAATCGCCGCGATTCCCCGACAACATCGCGTTCGGCGCGACCGTGGGCCCGACGTATCTCACCGTGGTGACGCCCGTCTATTCAGGTCGTGACGGTCGCATGGTCGCGTGGACGCAGGCGCGTATCCGCTTTGAAGTCGGTCGGCGCGCGATGAATACGGCCGATACGGCGACGCTCGATGCGTTCTTTCGCACCGTCAAGGGACGCGCTTACGGCTTTCGCATCAAGGACTGGACCGACTTTTCTTGCACGACGGCGCAAGGCATTCTCACCGCGACCGGCACGAGCGGCCAGTACCAGCTATGCAAGCAGTACACGAACGGCGCGCTGTTCGAGAACCGGCTCATACAGAAGCCTGTCGTCGGCACTGTCGCGATCTACAAAAACGCCGTACTCATCGCATCAGGGCTCACGCTCGACACGACGACGGGACTCGTCACGATCACGCCGACGCCGCTTGTAACGGACGTGCTCACGTGGTCGGGCCAGTTCGATGTGCCGGTGCGCTTCGATGTCGATGAGATGAAAAAACAGATCATGGATCGCGCTGGCGGCGGCGATCTGTTCGTGGATTGGGGCTCTATTCCCATCATCGAAATCCGGCTCTAGGAGGCGTCATGATCCCGTTTCTGATTACGCTGCTCGTCGCGCTGCTCATTCTCGGTCTGCTCTATTACCTGATTACCGTGCTGCCGATCCCTGCACCGTTCGCGCTGGCCGCGCGCGTCGTATTCATCATCATCTGTGTTCTCGTGGTGCTCTATATCGCGCTGCCGTGGCTTGAACACCCGTCCGCACTCGTGAGGTAGTCGCCCATGCGCACGCTTTCAGCGGCGATGCTCGCGCATCTGGCGAGCGACGTGCAGACGCTTGCGACGCTCTGGACGATCACGCGCACCGATGGTCAGGTGTTCGGCTTCACCGACCTTGACCAGCCCATCACATACGGCGGCGTGACGTATCAGAGTGCGGGCGGCTACACGCACTCCCAGATCGACATGACGAGCGACATGAGCACGTCCAATCTGGAAGTCAATGCCATTTTCGATAGCAGCGCGATTACGCCCGCGAGTCTGGAGGCCGGCCAGTGGGACTATGCACGCGTGCAGGTGTCGCTCGTGAATTACGCCGATCTGACGATGGGCGCGGTGCTGCTCGAATCGGGCGTGCTCGGACAAGTCGTGCTGCTCAATGGCACGTACAAGGCTGAATTGCGCGGGCTCGCGCAGGTGATGCAGCAGGAGCAGGGACAAACCTACTCGCCGACGTGCCGCGCTGTGTTCGGTGACGCGCGCTGTCAGATCGATCTGGGCCCGCTCACGTTCTCGGGCTCGATTGCGAGCGTGGCGGGGCTCGCGTCATGGAACGATCCGACGCTGACGCAAGTCGGGCCCACTGTGTCATTCACCGACACGCGCGGCCAGAAAGTGCCGACGCATACGCCCTTCACGATCCAGATTGTTCCGCCGACTGGCGGCAGCTTCGTCGCGGATACGAGCGTGCGGGATAACAGTCAAGGCACGCTCACCAAAGTCACCGGCTCGCCGGGCAATAACCAGTACTCAGTGAGCGCATCGGGGCTCTACACGTTCAATTCGAGCGCGGCAGGCAATGAGTATTTCATCAGCTACACGTATGCCATCGGCTTTTTCGCGTATGGGCTCGTCACCTTCACGAGCGGACAGAATGCCGGGTTCTCGATGGAAGTCAAATCGTTCTCGCCGGGCGTCGTCACGCTTGCGATGGCGCTGCCGTACCCGCTCGCGGTGGGCGACACGTACACAATCAAGGCGGGCTGCGACAAGCAGTTCGGCACGTGCAGGGACCGCTATTCGAACATCGTGCACTTTCGCGGTGAGCCGTACATACCGGGACCGGACACGATTCTCAGGCCGCAGGGGTGAGCCATGAGTGTGACGCGTGCGCAGTTCGTTGCAGAGGCGCGGACGTGGCTCGGTACGCCCTTCATGCATCAGGGTCGATTGAGGGGCGTCGGCTGCGATTGCATCGGGCTCGTGATCGGCACGGCTCAGGCGCTCGGGCTTACTGACTTCGATATCACCGACTACGGGCGGCGTCCCGATGGGCGCGTGCGTCCCACGATGGAAACGCAGCTGGACTGGACCGCACCCGCCGAAGCGCAGGCGGGCGACGTGCTGCTGTTCGCGTGGGCTGCATCGCCGATTCACGTCGCCATCATGACCGACGAGTCACACATGATTCATGCGTATCTGCCGAATCGCGCCGTGGTCGAGTCGATCATGGATGAGCGCATGCGGTTGCAGATCGTGGCGGCCTATCACGTGCCGGGGGTCGAATAATGGCACAGATGGTCGTTTCGGCTGTCGGCGCAGTCGTCGGCGGCGTCATCGGCTTTTACGCTGGCGGGCCCTCGGGCGCGGTGTATGGCGCTGAAATCGGCTGGACGCTCGGCGCTGTCGCGGGCTCGTTTCTCATTCATCAGCACGGCCCGCAGCCCGGCGATCTGCGCGTGCAGGACAGCGCATACGGGCGACCGATACCGTTTGTGTATGGCATGTACCGCGTCGCGGGAAACATCATCTGGGCGGGTCAGCCTGTCGCCGATACGGGCGGCGGCAAAGGCGGCAAGAGCGGGCCCGGCCAGACGAAAGTATCGATGTCTTTCGCGGTCGGTCTGTGTGAAGGGCCGATTAATGGCATCCGTCGCATCTGGGCGAATGGCAAGCTGATTTACGACGTCTCGAACCCGTCGAATTTTCAGGCCATCAGCGGCAGCAACCAGATGGTGACGAACTTCGTCGTGTACGTCGGCGATGAGAACCAGAACCCTGACCCGACGATGGAAAGCGCGCTCGGTGTCGGCAACGTGCCGCCGTATCGCGGGCTCGCCTATGTCGTGTTCACCGGGCTCGATCTGTCGCCGTGGGGCAACTATCTGCCGTCGCTGTCGTTTGAAGTCGTGCAGGGCATCGCGCCTGCGTACTATTCGGCGTCACAAAGCACGTGGAACTATCACACGGACGACGGCACGGTGATGGTCGCGACATGTCTGCATGCTGGCGGCGGCGAAGCGTTCGGGAATGGCTATTTCCTTGGTTACGACGGGCTGCACGTCGTCAACCTGACGCCTGATGGGCTCGTGAATGTCGGCACGTTTCACCCGTCACCCTCTGCCGCGCTCACGTCTGCGCACGCATGCGGCTATTCGGATGAACCGGGTTTTCTCGGGCAAAACGGCGTCTGGTACATGGACGACGGCCTGTGCAATACGAACATGCAGAGCGCGTTCGTAAGCATCGGCATGCCGACGCTCGTCTCATGGGAGGACACATTCAACAAGAGCGGCGACGATATCTTTTATACGTCGAGCTATGGCGCGGGCGTGTATCACGTTTGGCGCATCGACATGCTGACGGGCGCGCTGCGCGCCACGAGCACGATTTCCGGCTCGATGGTCATTCTCGGCGTCACCGCGTCGTATGTGTATGTCTTTCTGGCGGTCGGCAGCAGCGGCACGATCTATCGGCTGAACCGCACGACGCTGGCCGTCGTCGCATCGTGGGCGCTCGCGCCAACGTCGGGCACGCTGGTACTCGGGCACGCCTATAACGACTATCGCCTGTATGTGCTCAATGGTCTCGGTCACGTCTGTCTGTTCTCGACGCAGGACGGCTCACTGACTGACCTCGGCGGGGGTCCGTTCGGCAATACCGCGACGACGATGGTCACGATAAACCCGAATTTCATCGTGTTTTCTCGTGGCGGTGTCGATAACATCGCGCTCGGTTACTTCTGGCTAGGTCAGGCCGATTCCTTTACGACGGTCGGCGCTGTCGTCGCTGATCTATGCACGCGTGCCGGGCTCACGTCGGCGCAATATGACGTGTCGCAACTCACCGACAATCTGCGCGGCTACTGCGTCACGAATCACTCGGCGACGCGAAACAATCTTGCGCCGCTCATGGCGTCGTATTTTTTCGATGCGTGCGACGTTGAGGGGCTGATCCGTTTCGTGCGGCGTGGCGGCGCATCGCTCGCGACCGTGTCTTATTCCGATCTGGGCTCTTCGACGACGGTCGGCGATGACCAGAACATTACGCCCATTACCGAAACCATCACGCAGGAAATCGATCTGCCGCGCTCGCTGGCGCTCACGTATAGCGGCATGAACAGCGATTACAACCCGAACACGCAGCGCGCGTTCCGCAACGTTACGCACTCGAATCGTGATGTGGTGATGAACTACCCCATTGTGATGGCAGACGACGAAGGGCTGATGCGCGCGCAGACGATGCTTTGGTCCGCGTGGATCAGTCGCAAGTCGTTTTCCTTTACGACGCGCATCGCGTATCTGCCGTTTGAGCCCGGCGACGTGCTCACGCTGCAAGGCGCAAGCGGACAGACGTACACCATCCGCATCGTGCGCTGCCAGTACGACGGGCAAGGCTCGCTGATCTGGACGGCGGTTTTTGAAGAGCCGGACATTTACCCGAGCCCGTCCTATAACGTGCAGGGCGGCGCACCAGCCGGGTTCAGTACACAGCAGATCGATTACAGCGGGCCCACGTCGCTTGTCGTGCTCGACGTGCCGCCGCTGCGTGACAGCGATACGTCGGCAGGGCTGTACTTTGCCGCGTGCGGGCTCGCGCCGAACTGGCCCGGCTGTCTCGTCGATGTCTCGCGCGATGGCTCGACGTATGCGCAAGGCTTCTACATCACGACGGGCTCGGTCATCGGCTACACGAGCAATGCATTGCCGACGTTCGCGGGCGGCAACCAGCCCGACGAACTGAGCAGCGTCACGGTCGTTCTGTATAGCGGCGCGCTGTCGTCGCTCAGTTATTCCGACTTCCTTGCAGGGCTCAATGCAGCCTATATCGGCGGTGAACTCGTCTATTTCCGCAATGCGACGCTGATCGCGGCGAACACCTACCAGCTAAACGGCTTCATGCGTGGGCGCGTCGGCACGGAAGCCGCGATGAGCACGCACGCATTCGGCGATGTGTTCCTGCTGCTCGATCAGACGAAGCTCCAACAGATGGCGATCAATAACACCGACGTCGGAAGCACGATGTATTTCGAGCCGCATCTGCTCAATGTCTTTATGACGCAGCAGGTGACGCCGGTTAAAGAACCCGTCAACTCTGCGCGCATGCAACCGCTGTCGCCTGCGCTCTTTAAAGCGCTGCCGGGCAGCACCGCGAGCACGAGCGATATCACGCTGTCATGGATTCGCCGGGCGCGCGTTAACGCGTCGTGGCTGAATGGGACCGATGTCCCGCTCGACGAGTCGAGCGAGAGCTACACGTTAAACGTCATCAATAGCGTGGGCGCTGTCGTGCGATCGATCACGGTGAGCGGTAACGGCTCGGGCGGCTCTTACGTGTACAGCGCAGCAAACATCAGCGCCGACGGCTTCACGAGCGGCATGGTGATCTGGTTCAGCGTGCAACAGCACAGCGATCAGGGCGTGCTCGGCGTCGCTGCTGGTACGTCCATCACGAGGTAATCATGTCCAATAGCACGACGCTACTCGACACTATCGCCACGAATCAGGCGAACAAGGAAGTGGTCGCCAATGCCCTGTTTGATGCAGCGTCGCCGGGCATGCTGTGGGGCCGACACGCGAGCGCATGCAACCTGCTCACGTGGGGTTACTACGGCGGTTACTACGTCGGCAATGCCATCGCTAATGGCACGGTGACGCTCACCGCGAGCGCAACAAATTATGTCTATGCCGACAACGTGACAGGCGCGGTCAGCGTCAATACGTCGGGCGTGCCTGCCGGAAAAATCCCGCTGTATCAGATCGTGACGGGCACGACGACGGTCACCAGTTACACCGATCTGCGCGGCTTCCAGCCGTCGAGCGTGCCGCAGTCGGGCGCTCCCTACGATGTGCTGATGTTCTCGCCGGGCGTGCCTGCGAATAGCGCGCTGATGGCGCGCATTGTCACGCCGCGCCCCGTCACGTTTCCGTCAGGGCTCACCGGCAGCTATGCATCGGCCAGCGTCGCGGCGACGGCAGCGGTCACGCTCACGCTCGCGCGCAACGGCTCTGCGATTGGTACGGTCAATTTCGCGGCGGGCGCATCGACCGGCACTTTCACGTTTTCGAGCAGCGTCACCACGGCAGCGGGCGATGTGCTCACGCTCACGAATCAGGCCACGACCGATGCGACGCTCGCCAATATCAGCGTGACGCTCGTCGGCACGCGCTAAGGGGAAAACGATGGCGCTCCTTTTCTGTGACAGCTTCGATGCGTATTCAGCCAAGGCCGATGTGCTCTCGAAATGGGGGCTTGGTTCTAACGGCTCGGCGTGGAATAACTTCGGCACGTTCTCTGCGTCGGGCGGCAAGTTCGGCGGCGGCTCGATCAACATCGGCGGCACGAGCGCCGGCGCGGCGAATCAGATTCTGGCGAGCCCCGTCGGTTTCACGTACAGCGCAGGCTATACGATCTGCATGGCAGGCTATGTCAAGTTTTCGTCCGTATCGAGTGCCGGTGCGGGCTTTATGGGGCTGTCGCCGAACGGCACGACCGCAGGCATGTTCGATGTCACCACGTCGGGCCTGCTCAAGTTCTATCCGTTTGGCAGCGGTAGCCCGAACGCGACGACAGGCACGCGCAATCTGGCCGATAACAACTGGCACTGGTTCGAGGCAAAAGTGGTGCTCAACACCGCTTCGACGGGCTCGGTCACGTGCTACGTGGACGGCACACTTGAACTCAGTCTGACGAGCCTTGCGACGATTTCAGCAGGCACGCCCTCGGGCTTCGTGCTCGGCTCGCTCTATCAGGCCAATACGAATTTTGATGATGTGACTTTCTGGGACACGAGCGGCGCGGCGTTTAACAGCTTCCCCATTGGCCCGCGTCGCATCGGATGCCTTAACCCAAGCTCGGCGGGCGACTCGACCCAATTCACGCCGAGCGCGGGCGCGAACTATTCGTGCGTGAGTCAGGCATATAGCGGTTCGGCCTACGTGAGCGATACGGGCAGCGGGAACACCGACCTGTATCACACGCCGGGGCTCGGGTACACGCCACTGAGCGCGATCAATGCCGCCGTGCTGAATGTGTTCGGCTACAACCCGGCAGGTGACGGCACGCGCAGCATCACGCCCAAGCTCAAGTCTGTGTCCACGGTGGCGAGCGGTTCCGTTTTCACGCTGCCGGGCGTCGCGCAGAACGTGCAGCGCATTTTCTATACAGACGCGAGCGGCGCAGCGTGGACGGCAACGAACATCAATGCAGCGCAGCCCGGCATCGGTGACTAGCCATGACCATAGCACTGCGCGCCGTATCGACTGGCCCGAACTCAAACGCCACCAGCACGACGATTTCGCTGCCGACCGGCACGACGACGAACGATCTGACCATCATCACCGCTGTGCAGGGCACGGCGGGCGGTGGCACGCTCACGCCGCCGTCAGGCTGGACGACGCTTTATAACGCGGTCGGCTGTCTCGTCTGCTATCGCGTGTATCAGGCGGGCGACCCGTCCAGCGTCACATTTACGTCCACGGCTTCGATGTGGTGGGAAACGGCGGCTGCGTCCTATAGCGGCGTCGATACGAGCGCGCCCATCGATCAGAGCGCGTTCTGCTCGATCTGCTGCCCGACCAGCTTCACGACCACGACGAAATACCGCGCGCCGAGCGTGTGCCCGACGTATGCGAATGACCAGCTAGTGGCGGTCTATGGGCGCGCCGATACCGCAGCGGGAAGCGCGCCGACTGCCTACCCCAGCGGCTTCACACAGCGCGCGCTGACGACGGGGGGGCCGTGCGTCGCTATCGCCGACAAGGCGCTGACGACCGCCGCCGCGACGGGCACGCAGGATGCGACGTGGACGGCGCTCACAGGGGGCGCGTATGTGCAGTTTGGCGGGCTGATCGCGCTGAAAACGGCAGGTGATACGCCTGTCACGCCCGCAGCGGCCAACGTCGTGCATGGCGGGCTCGTCGCGGGCGCACAGACGAGCGCCTCCAATCAGACCATCGATTTTTCCAAGGCAGCCCCGCGCGCCGATGATCTGATCGTGATCGCGCTGGCGATCTCGGGCGGCGTCACGGTCACGCCGCCATCGGGTTACACGCTCGCCAAAAGTCAGGGCCCGCTCAATGTCTATTACAAGACGTTGGGCGGCAGCGACACGACCGCGCCCGTATTCGCTCTGAGCGCTTCGGCCTATGTGAACTATGCGGCGTATGTGTTGCGCCGCTCGGGCAGTTCCACGACCAACGTGCCCGGCTTCGATGCAGCGAACGGCGCGACCGGCACGCAGACCGCCACGCTGCCAGCGCTCACGCCTGCGGGCGCGAATGAGCTTGCGCTGTACTTTTTCGGTGACGGCAACACGGCGGCGACCTCATGGACCGCCAGCCCTGCCGCGTCGGTGATCGACGTGTCGAGCACTTTCGCGCCGTCACTCATTGCCGCGTGGGACAACCCGCCATCGAGCCCGACGCCGACCCTTAGCGCGACCGTCAGCAATGCGGGCGATAGCGTCGGCGGCGTCGTCTCGCTGTTCGCGCTCACTCGCGCCGCCACGCCGCCAGCGTCACGCGTCGGCAAGGTCTATACGGAAGTCATCGCGGATAACGGCATCGCGCCCGCATCGCGCGTCGGCAAGCTCTACGCGGAAGTGATCGCGGACAACGGGCTCGCGTCGGCAGCGCGTGCGGCGAAGGTATATCTGGAAGTCATCACCGACATTCCCGCGAGCACGCCGACGACGATTGCGCAGCCGATTCTCGTCGTCTGTACATAGGGGGCGCGTCATGAATCGGTTCCGGGTGTTCGGCGGCGAGAGTGCGCGCGACCGCGTGCTGGAGCACGTCGCGCAGATCGAAGCGAATCGCGTCGCCATCGAGAGCTTGCGCGAACTGATCGACTCGAAAATCAATACGCTGCGCTTCGAGGTCACGACCGGGCTCGCGAGTCTCAAGGAACTCAAGCGCCACGACCTCGACGGCATGGCAGAGCATTCCCGCGTGCTGTACGTCGAAATCAATCGACGGCTCGGCGAGCTTGAGAAAAGCATCGAACGGCTGGATCAGGCAAACCGGGATTACGTGCTGCGCGAAGTGTACGAGAAGGATGAGGAACGGCTCTACATGGAGCGGCGCGACGCATCGAAGGCCAAGGAAAGCGGCCAGCGCGCGATGCTCATCGCCGCACTGTCTGCGCTCGTGTCGATCTTTAACACCATCATCGCGTTCTATCTGCGCATGCACTGAGGGGCAGCAATGGACAATTTCACGCGCGCGTTTCTGCTCGTCGTCGGCATCGAGGCGGGGCTCTCGATGGATCCCGAAGATCCGGGCAACTGGACGGGCGGCACACAGGGCGTCGGCGTGCTTAAGGGCACAAAGTACGGCATCAGCGCGAAGGCGTACCCGAATCTGGACATCGCCAATCTGACGCTCGATGACGCCGAAGCGATCTATCGCCGGGACTACTGGGGTGCGGTCAGCGGCGATGCGCTTCCGTGGGTGTTCGCGCTGCTCACGTTTGATTGCGCAGTGAATCAGGGCCAACCGACCGCACGTGTCACTTTACAGCAGGCGCTCGGGGTTGCCGTCGATGGGAATATTGGACCCGTCACGCTCGCAGCCGCCCGGAAAGCGACGACATGGCACGCAGCGCGCCTCATGACGCTGCGCATGCGTCGTTACATGACGCTGCCGGGCTGGGCGCACGACGGCGATGGCTGGATGAACCGCTGTTTTCTGATCTGTCTGAATCAGTCGCAGACGCCGCAGGGGTGACCCATGCCACTATCCAACGCGCTCGGCGTGCTCGCGAGCATCGCGCCCACCATCGCGACCGCGCTGGGCACGCCGATACTCGGCGGCGCTGTCGCTGCGCTCGAATCGGTGTTTGGGCTCACGCCGGGCAAGTCAAGCATGCAGGAGCGGCAGGACGCGCTCGCAGCAGCGATCAGCGGCGCGACGCCCGAGCAGCTTGCAGCGGTTCGCAAAGCGGATCAGGACTACGCGGCGCGCATGGCGGAAGCAGGTTTCAAGAGCAAGGAAGCGCTCGCCGCGCTCGCCGTGCAGGAGCAGACGCTGTACGTGCAGGACACGGCCAACGCGCGCGAGGCGAACGCGCGCAACGATAAGGTGTTCTGGCTCGGCGTCGTGATTCTCGCGACGTTCGCGCTCGTCATGTTTGCGTCACTGTGGGGCGCATATGCGCTGCTGACGGGGCGCGTCGTCGTCGAGAATGCTGCGCTGGTCGGCATGGTGGCGGGCTTCGTGGGGACGGTCATCGGCTACGTGAGCGCGAATGCGCAGCAGGTGGTCGGTTTTTTCTATGGCAGCAGCAAGGGCAGCGAAGCGAAGACCGACGCGATGGCGGCGGCCTTCACACAAACGTTCGGTGTGGCACAGAGCCCGCCCGAACACTAATTGCCTTTCGGAAAGAATTGCATATCATTCCCTGAGCAGGAGGTTTTTACACATAGCATTCGGGGAAAAGGAATGAACGTTTGCCCAGATTGTGCGACCTTGCTCGGACAGTCGGCCGAGCATCAGCCCCACGCGCACTTACATTTGAGCGGCTCTGGTGTGTTTGGCACGCCGTCCCGTCCCGTCGCTCACTATCTCCAGTACCGGTGCGAAACATGCGGCGCGTGGTTGCATCGCAATACGCTGACCGCCTCGCCGCCCGAACGGTGGACATTGGCGCCGGGAACCGTCGCTGAGAACCTGATGGATACTATATAAAAAAGACGCGCCACGGTCGGGCGCGTCGTAAACACATGCGCGACACGATGGGGTCATGTCACGCTCAACTCACTCAGGGCGCGCCGAACGGAAGCCAAAGCGCGTCCCAGCTACGATTCTACCATTGCGTGGTATGACAAAATGATTGACGAGTTCTGTGCGGAACCGCTCAAATTCCGGCAGTCGGCGAACGCTTTGCGCGCCGCTTACCCTGGATGGATATATCCGGGTTTCCGACGGGACTTTATCAGAGCGATTCGGCCACTTATGGCGGGAAGGTGGCTAAGCACTCGCATGCGCTCGTGACAAGTATCCGACCGTGCAAGCCAATCCGCGCAGCTAGGTGCATTGGGTGCGAGCGACCGGAGAAGATGACACGTGCGCCCGCGTGATTCATTCCAAGATGCAGCCGCTGACTCTCTTCTCGCACGTGGAGCGCGACGATGGCGAATTACTGCGCCTACTGCCCGGGACGAAAGCTGTTTCTATGTTCGCAAAGCCAGTAGTAGCAAGCGGATTCGTGAGACGCGAAGTCATCACCGCGCTCGTGCAACTTGTTACGCCAATGCATAACGTCGCTAACGGAGGGATGTGACCCGCCGGGATTCCAGAGCGTTGCCATCAGATATTTGTCGACCTCTGCGGGTGTCCCGCGATCGATAACGATCGGAATGGACTGGTCGTCGTTCAGCATGCTTGAAAAATTTCGTGGCCGGTCCACGAATTCTGACGGTTCCCCGGTTAGTTTTCAATCTCGAAGAGCACGCACGCAATGGCGCAGTGTCGTATGGGTGTTTTCGACCGCGATGTCCTCTTCCTGCGCATGCTGTTTGTGCGGACCTTGGCGTTAAAAAAAGCCGGCCGCCCTCGCAGGCGCCCGGCCCGTAAGGCTCTGACGGTCTGCACGGGCTCCGTCAGAGCGTCGCCATGCGCTGTGCCAATGCATACCGGATGGCTACCTCCGCCCGTTATCAATGCCGCGAGGCAATGGACCCGTGGCGCAGTAGTGATGCGAAGCGATGCGGTCGAAGACGCGCTCGACTGCGGCGGCACGGAACGCGGGCTCCGACAACGCCGAAAAGAAACAAAAGGGCGTCGTTCTGATAAGTGACGGGTATCCTTCGATTTGTTCCTCGGAATTCACGGGGAACCGCTCGCATGCATTGTGAACAAGCATAGCGCGATATTCGCAGAGACCACGACGCTCGCCCGCATGTCCGTTTCTCAGGACGGACCTTTTTCCTGTCTGTCGATCATGGCGATGATCTGTCGGCGATGGATGAAATAGCTATCCAAGACGCTCAGCATCACCGATATGAGGTTCTCGCATTCATCCGCGTTGAAGCCAGCACCGTTGCGGTGGGCAGCGATCTCTTCGAGCCGGGCGATGCGCCCCTGGCATTCGGCTATGTGACGATCTACGAGGGCGAGACAGCGCCGGTGGCTGTGCACAGAAGACATGAAGCGGCTCCTTGAGAGCTGGAATTGCTCCGCTTCTGCCGCCAATGGCTTGAAGGATGGAGTAGTGGTTGCATTAATAGAGAGCGGGACGGTGAGTTCATTATGCTCCCGGAAAGTGCGGCGCGCGTTTTACTTTCGTGTGGTAGCGGGAGGCCAGCCACGAATCGCAGTCGTTCATGAGCAAGGAGAGCGCAACGCCAAATCGGTGGATGCGTTGTTACGCGCGATATGTACTTGTCTTAGATGACCACGACGCAGCGCTACAGCGAGCCGGGGTTGACACGACGGGCTTGCTGCATTGTCCGATCAGAAAGCGTGATGACGACGAGGACGCTGGATGTCAGTCAAATCATCGAGTAAGTTGGTCTGCGCCGCACGATGATCGACCAGAGACCGGGAAGGAGAAACGACTGATGCGGCCGTCCGGCGCGTTTTCGACCGTGCAATCCTCGTTCTGCGCGTGCTGTCTGCGAGGCGCGACCGGCGCTAACAAAAAGGCCAGGCGTCCTGATAAGCGCCCGGCCTGTCGAACTGCTCTGAACGTCATCTGACGACCGCTCAGAGCGTGCTGCCATGCTTTCCGTTAACAGCATCCCCCGTGCCACATGATCGACAAAGGAGGCCGGGCATAGCCGGAGTATGTGCTGCCCGGCCCGGCTTAATTGCGTTGCCCGATTCCACAATCAGCAACGCCGATCATGCACAAGCGAATGAGCATGCGTCATGCCTGATATGCAGAACGACTAATCAGCGCTAGAGTTTACTTCGGTGCCTTCTGGATGCACGGCGCGCGGACCGTCACCGCGTGGGCTCGTCGTTAAGGGGACAAGGATGAACGCGACCGATCTACTCGTGGAGTTGCTGAATCTCGACGCCGAAATCAAGCACGCGCGGCAATTCCTCGCCGCTCCCAAAAGCATGCGCCCCTGGCGGGACAAAGCAGACGTGCAGCGCGAACTCGCATGGCTGGAGCAGCGTCGCGAGCAGATCGCGCAAGCGCTCGCGAGCGTGCCGCAGGCCGTGCGCCCGACGCCGCACACGCGCAGCGCCGGCGACTTTCGGGTCTTATCTTCAGATGATTGCGCACCGGGCGAACCGTGCGATCCAGCGCATGAAAACGTTGTTTTCCTGCACGGTTACAATTTTTTTTCGGGGCTGCACAAAACTGCACCAAAATACGAGCCAACTCATTGATTTTCAATGGAGTTTAACGCTCGACAGATGCGTATTCCACGGCGACAGACTCGCGCCGCACGTGATCCACAGACCATGCGCGCCCGACGTATCGACGTTCGAATAGCTGACAAGCGTGAGCTTACCCGTCGCCGGATCCTGATCGAGCGTGAGCACGGCGATGGGCGACGGCAGCTTGCCGTACATGTCGCCCGCCGTCGTCTGTGTCTGGTCGCGCGTCGTGTATTCGAACTGCACGACGGCGAACACCGGGTTGCCCTTGACGCCTTTCACGGTCGGCTTGTCGAGGCGGATCAGCGAGGTGCCGTCGGGGCAATCGGAGAAGAACTGACGCTCCTTGCCCGCCACCGAGCGGTCGATGATCGGCTGGTTGTTGATATCGAAATAGCCGCCCGCGACGATCGTGCCGCCCGCCGTGTTGGGCACCAAGTCCCCCGTGATGAAGAACGGCTGATACGCGAGCTTGTACGTGCGGCTGCTGCCGTCGCTGAACCGCGCGGTCAGCGTCGAGCCGACCGTGGTCGTCGCCATTGCGGCAGGGTCGGCCAGCGACGGCGCAGCCATGCCGCCGAACGACGCCGCCGTGAAGACAGCCGTCGACGCCGCGGGTGTGGTGCCGGCCACGCGATCATTACCGCTGCCGCAGGCCGAGAGCAGCGATGCAGCGGCCGCGCTGCCGAGCGGCAGCATGGGGGCGCCGGCAAGGATCTTGAGGGCCTTGCGGCGTGAGATGTCGAGAGGCTGCGCCATGTTCTTGTGATCCATTGTTGGGGATGGGTTGGTTGACTCAACAACCAGTCCACGCCTGGATCGGGCAGTCCACGGCGCGCCGGTATGACGCGCTACTTTAGAAAATGATTATGAAATATGTTTGACAGCTTTTAGTAATACCCGAAAAGTGCCGGCAGCCGTCATACCCGGCCGGCAACGGGAATCAGCGCGCCCGTCATGCACTGCGCCTCTTTCGACAACAGGAACGCGATCACGGCGGCAATCTGTTCCGGCGTCACCCAGCGCGTGAAATCGGCGTCTGGCATGTCCGCGCGATTCTGCGGCGTGTCGATGATGCTGGGCAGGATCGCGTTGACGGTCGCGCCCTTGTCCTTGAGTTCTTCGGCGAGTGCTTCCGTGAGACGCATCACGCCCGCCTTCGACGCGGCATATGCGCCCATTCCCATGCCTGCCTTCAGGCCCGCCATCGCGCCGACGTTGACGATCCGTCCGCCCGCCGTTCGCGTCAGATGCCAGAGCACAGCCTTCGACGCGTTCAGCGTCGTCTTCACGTTCACATCGAACATGCGCTCCCAGGTATCGGCGCTGCCGTCGGCGATCGACTCCCAGCTGAAGGCGCCTGCAACATTGACGAGCGCATTCAGACCGCCGAGCTGGCTGGCAATCGAATCCACCGCGCGTTGCGCCGCGTCGCGTTCCGCGAGATCGATGCCGCTCACGACACACGCGTGATCGAGCGACGCGGGCAGATGCGCCGGCGGCTTGCCTCGGCCGATCAACGCGACCTTCGCGCCGCGCTCCGCGAGTGCTTGCGCCGTCACGAGACCGAGATTGCCAAAGGCGCCTGTAATCGCGACGATCGTTCCGTCCAACCTGTTCATGAGGTACGCGCTCCCAACGCTGGTCTGGATTCATCGGACACGCGCGCCGTCGCGCAAGCAGGTGAGGCAGACGACGCGCACGGGGAACAGTGTTGTCGGAAGGCGCGCTCGCGTCAATCGCCGCGGCGCACGTCAGCGCTTTGCCTTCGACATGCGATCCCATTCCGGCAAGCATGTAGGCACTCCTTTTAGTCGACGCGAGATCGCAAGGCGCCCGCAGCACAGGACGCGAGGCAAAGTCCGCCCGGCCCGCACGAAAAAAACGGACGATCGGATAAAGAGGCGCGACGCGAGGGCAAGTGTCATCGAAGCACATTGCAGCATAGTGAGTCTCGAGACGGCATCGAGCACCGTGAATGAACTGTTGCAGCAAGCGCGTTCAACAACGTCAGGCAGCAAGGTCTTGTGAAGTCAGGGTGTCCAGCCAGATCCATCGCCGGGTTCAGACGCGACGCATCGCGCCACTCGCGAGGGGAATCCGCATCCGTTGCGTAACAGGAGGCCTTGTAATGCACCACCAGCCGGACTTGCAACGACGCTCCATGAGTGGCGATTCACACGCTCGACTGCTCGCACGCTTGCACAGCGATCCGCTGATGCGCGAAAGCCTTGCGCTGCTGCCGCCCGTGCTGCTGTTCACGCTGCTCCATGTTCATACGCATGTCGGATGGGATGTGTGCTTCGCGGCTGCGCGTCAATTGAACAGCGACCACGGCCGACATATGCGCGAACTCAGTACGGCGCTCTCGCTGCTGAAGTCGCTGCGCGGCGCGCGAATACTCGATCCGCTTGTATGGCACGCCGCGCTGCGTCGCCTGATCCACGCGATCGCACGCGCGCTTCATGGGCTGTTGTACGCGACGCCCCTGCAAACGTCCCGGCACATGAGCCTTGGGCGCATAACGACATGCGGCCCGCGCGGAGTGCGAACGCGCAGCCGTGCGCTGCAGGCGCTGCACGATAGCCACGTTTTGCTGGACTTCGCGCGCTACTGGCTCGCAGCCAGAGCTTCCGCGCCCGTCACGTGGCTGTGACGCTTGCGCCAGGCAGCAGGCGGTTGACCGAATTCGCGTCGGAACGCGCGATGAAACGCCGACTCCGATTCGTAGCCCACCTCCTCGGCAATCGCCGCAATCGCCTTGCTGCTGTACGACAGTTCCTGCGCCGCGACGATCAGACGCCAGCGCGCGAGATATTGCATCGGCGGCTGTCCTAGCAGGTCGGTAAAGCGCTGCGCGAAAGCGGAGCGCGACAGGCCGACCTTGCGCGCCAACTCGTCGACGGTCCAGCCATAAGCGGGCTGTGCATGCAGTATCGACAGCGCGCGGCCCACGAAGCGATCCTTCACGCCGGCCAGCCAATTCTTGCGATCGTCGGGCAACTCGTCGATGCAGCGCCGCACAGCCCACACGAACAGCAGTTCCGACAAACGCGAGAGCACGATTGCGCTGCCTGCGCGCCGTTGAGCCGCTTCTTCGGCGGCATAGCGCAACGAGGCCTCGATCCACGCCGACTGCGGATCGTTGCGCACATTCACCTTGAAGAGCCGCGGCAGCGAACCGAGCACGGGATTGGAAAGTGCGTCGTCGCATGCAAGAAAGCCGCACAGAATCCGCGTCGGCGCACCGCCTCCACCGTGCGAGAGATTCAGCACTTCGCCTGGCATGGTCGCCAGTTGCGATTCGAGCAGCGGGCCAGCGGGCACGGGCGGAATATTGACCGCGCTGCCCATGATGTGCGCCTCGCCCTGCGGCACGACGAGCAGTTCGCCTGCGCTCACGCGGATGGCAGGGTCGGTCGAGTCCGGCAGCCGCGCCCAGCAGCTTCCTTCCGTGATCAGATGATAGGAGACGATGCGGTCCGACCTCGGCAGATACGCCGTGCACAACGCCTGATCGGCGTGACCGATCAGGCTCCAGGGCGCTGTCAGTTCGGCGTGGAGATAGACCGCGCCGCCCAGGCGCACGACGCGCAGCACGTCGGAGACCGCATCCATGAAGCACCATCCTTCTTCGGCATGTTGCTAAAAGACGGCACACGTATCGTCTTTTGCAAGTTCACCGAAAGGATACTCTCGCTGCGCGCGGGCGTCGCGCGGACTGCACACAGCACGCTCCTTGAAGCGCTTCATGCAGTCCTTGCCAATGGCCGCAAGCCCCGCTGCTTCACCACAGCTTCGTCATTCGAAGCGTTGACGCAGCAGCTTCTTGTCGATCTTGCCCACGCTCGTTTTCGGAATCGCAGCGACGAAGATCACGCGTTCCACCTCGGGCACTGCATAACGGCTGATCCGTTTCGCGGCGGCATGGCCCAGCAGATGCGCGCGCACATCGTGTGCATCGAGGCTCGCGTGCGGGCGCAATACGATTAGCGCCTTCGGACGTTCGCCCCAGCGTTCGTCCTGCACGCCGATCACTGCGCTTTCCTCGACGGCGTGCAGTTCGTTGATGAGCGCTTCGATCTCGATCGACGACACCCATTCGCCGCCCGTCTTGATCACGTCCTTGATGCGATCCACGATCTGCACATAACCATCCGGCGTCATCACGGCAACGTCCTGTGTATGCAGATAGCCGCCCGCCCACAGCGCCTCGGATGCTTCAGGCTGGTTGTGATAGCCGGGCGTCAGATACGGGGAACGCAGCACGATCTCGCCCTGCGCGCGGCCGTCGCGCGGCACGTCGTTCATCTGCGCATCGACGACGCGCAATTCGACCATCGGCACAGGCCGCCCCGTCATGCAACGCCTGCGCACGGATTCGTCCATACCGGCACTGTCTATGTCGGGCGCGAACTGCGACAATGCCGCAACGGGCCCCGTCTCCGACATGCCGTAGCCCGCGAACACATCGATGCCCTGTTCGAGCGCCGCGCGGCACAATGTCGGCGACAGCGCCGAGCCGCCGATGATCATCGTCCAGCCAGACAGGTCGTGTGCGTCACGCGCGGCCGCGTCGAGCAGCATTTGCAGAATGGTCGGCACGCAATGCGAGAAGGTGACGCGCTCGGTTTTCTTCAGATGCAGCAGCGCGTCCGGCTGATAGCGTCCCGGCAGCACGATCTTCAGTCCGAGCATCACGGCGATATACGGCATACCCCACGCGAGCACATGGAACATCGGCGTGATCGGCATGTAGACGTCGTCGCGATGCAGCCGCTGGCCCGAGCGCGGTGCACAAAGTGTCGTCGCGGTGGCGAGCGTATGCAGCACGATCTGTCGATGGCTGTAGCACACGCCCTTCGGATCGCCCGTCGTGCCCGTCGTGTAGAAGATCGCGGCGCGCGTGTTCTCGTCGAAGTCCTCGAAGACGAAGTCGTCCGGCATCGCCGACACGAGTTGTTCATACTCGCCAGCAATGGTCAGCGAAGTGCACGGCAGCGGCGCGTCGTCGCTCGCGACGATCACCTCGCGCAGGTGCTTCAGTTCGCCGCGAATCGATTCGATGACGGGCAGAAACTCGCTGTTGACGATCAGCACGTCGGCGCGCGCGTCGTTAAGCGTGTACGCGATCTGCTGCGCGGAAATGCGCACGTTCACGGTGAAGATCGTCGCGCCCATCATCGGGATCGCGAAGTAGCTTTCCAGATAGCGATGCGTGTCCCAGTCCATGACCGCGACCGTCGAACCCGCCCGCACGCCGCGCGATGCGAGTGCGTTGGCGAGCTGGCCGACGCGTCGGCGGAAATCCGCGAACGTGTAGCGCAGGTCGCCGCGATAGGTGATCTCCTGACCGGCAGAAACGCTCAGCGAATTGACGAGCAATTGCTTGACGAGCAGCGGATAGGCGTAGGCGGAGGTGGCGGTGGTCATCAGGTGGTCGGGCGTCTCGGTTACTCGCACGAATGGCTCCCGTTGGTGGAAGTCGGCGCCGCCCGGATGAGCGGCACAATGAAAGCGAGAGTACGAAACATGCACGAACCCTGCCCCCCCAGGTGTGAGGGGGAGGGTTCTGGAGAATAGAGCCCGTGCCGATGCGGTGCTGATGCGTTGATGTCAGGCGCTGCGGCACTGCACCGCATCGCCGGCGAAAAGAAGACTACTGCGCCCCTTCCAGCAACCCCAGCACGAGCGCGCGCCGCACCGCATGCTTGCGCGAGCTCGCATCGAGCTTGCCGAACAGATTCTTCAGATGCCACTTGACGGTCTCTTCGCCGACCGACATCGCAAGCGCAATCTCCTTGTTCGACAGGCTGCGTCCGAGCAGTTCGAGTATCTCGCGCTCCTTCGGCGTCAGGACGACGCTCGGCACCGCGCGCGGGGCACCCGCTGCAGCGCGTGCCGGCACAGGAACGAGCCGCGGCGCGGGCATCGCGTGAACGGGCTGGCCAGCGTCGGCCTCTTCTTCACTGACGCGCCGCATCCAGTCAGCAATCGCAGGATGCGCGTCGGCCAGCGTGCGCGTCAGACTGAACGTGCTGGCCAGGTTCATCGCCTCGAGCAGCACTGGCCGGCCTTGCGCGCTCGTCTGCTCCAACGCGAAAGCGCGTAGCACCATGATCTCGATACGGTCCCGGCCGAGCTTCATCGCGTTCGCATGTTCAAGCGCGACGGCGAGCGTATCGAGGGATTGCGACCAGCGTCGTGCAGCGATCGCCGCGTATCCGTGCGACAAGGCCTGAAGCATCGCCACATGCCTGCGCCACAGCGGCCCGCGACGCTCCGCCTCCTGCGCGACGATTTCGTCGATGCGTCCGGCCAGCGCCTCGCACGTTTGTGCGCGATAGCGTGCAGCGTGTATGCGCACCTGCTCCGCGAGGCTCGCGACACACAGACGCGGCATGCGGCGCGCGACGCCCATCGCGTGCATGGCCTCCAGCAGATCGAGCGCGCGATGCTCGACGCCCTGCAGGGCCGAGATCTGCGCCGCCGTGCGATACGCGAGCATCATCATCTCGGGCGTGCCGCCGCGCTCCAGCACGTCGAGCCGGTTCGCCAGCAAGGCCGCCGCCTGCTCGACGCGATCGGTTTCGTAGCACAGCGCCGCGCACATCGCCGCGAACATGCAGGTCAACGGATGCCGCCGGCCAAGGTCCGCTTCGGCGCTGGCGAGCGCGGGCATCAGCACGGATTCCGCCAGACTCAATTGCCCTTCGAGCAGATAGCTGAAGCCGATCATGTGATCGCCCCAGCGGATCACATAGCCTGTGCCCGCGCCGTTCTCGTGACGCGGCGCGAGTTGCTGCTGGAAACGCCGCGCCTGGGCCGGCTCGCCCTGAAGAATCGCAAGCGCCGAAAGACGGTTCGCCTGAATCTGGGCGAGCCACGATCCCGCAGGCGGCACGGCATCGAGCCACGGTTCGAACAGCGTCACGAAACGGTCGATTTCATCGGCGTAATACGCCGCCGCGCTCAGGATCAACGCGCATTCGTAGCGCAGCTCAGTTGCGGCTCCGGGATCGGCCAGCACCCGTTCAACCTGACGTTCGGCCTCGTCATGACGCTCGCCGAGCGCCAGCACCCACGCGGCGGCAAGACGCAGACGCGGCCTGCGCTCCAGTTCGTCCTCGGGCAGCAATTCGAGCCAGTCCCGCACCGCGGACAGGCTGCCCTTCTTCACGGCGTCGTACAGGCATCGTTCGGCAAGATCGTAAGCGACCTGGTGCTGCCCTGCCGCATGCGCGTGGCGCGCCGCCTCGTCGAGCATGCCGTGCGCGGCGAGCCATGCCGACGCGCGCCCGTGCAGGTCCGCGCGTTCGGCGTCTGGCAAGGCGGCGAGCCGTCCCCGCAACACGTCTCGCACCAGCACGTGAAGCCGGCACCATGCGCTGTCTTCGCTCGCGATGAAGACGGGCGTGTCGCGCACCAGCCGCGCGAGGCGCTCGGGCGCGCCGACGTCGCCCGTCAACGCCTCGCACAGTTGCGGATGCAGCCGGTCGGCGACGCTGATACGCGTCAGGAATGCATCGTCGTCAGGCGACAGCTTCGAGATCAGCACGACGACAAGGTGTTCGCGCAGGCCGCCATGATCCGCCGACAGCGCCTGCGCCGCACGGCGCGGATCTTCGGCGCGCGCCATCGCCGCCAACGCCAGCTGCAGGCCGAGCGGCCAGCCATCGGACAGCTCGAAAAGCCGCGCGCACACGTCCGCCTCGACACGCGCGCCGAAGCGCTCGCCAATCAGCGCAATCGCCTCGTCAAGCCGGAAACGCAGCAGGTCCGGACCGATCAATTCGCCCGCACCGTAGGCGAGCAGATCACCCGCCACGTCGTCGAGACCGCGCCGGGCCGACACCGCCACGCGCAGGTTTTGCGGCGCGTTGTGCAGCAGATAGGCGAGCGCCGCCAGCCCTGAGGCAGGCAGCCGGTCGGCTTCGTCGACGATCAGCACGACTTCGAGCGAAAGCTGGGCGACTTCGGCGAGCCACGCGGTGATGCCTTCGAGTTCGCGCGACGGCGCCGCCGGGCTGTTCAGCACGAGCCGCCCGAAGGTCGGACGCGCGCAGCCGGTGCGCACCGCGTGCACGAGCCCGAGCAGAAAGCGCTGAGCGTCGTCGCGCTCGTCGACGGACAGCCATGCGACAGCGACGCCGCGTGCCAGATGCTCGCGCCGCCACTGCGCAAGCAACGACGTCTTGCCGTAGCCCGCGGGCGCCTGAACGAGCGCAACCCGCAGATTGCGCAGACGCGGCTGGTCGACGCCCAGACGCGCGCGCGTCAACAGATGCTGCGGCGCACGCGGCGCGATCGTCTTCAGAACCAGCTCGGTGTCGGCGTCGCCGTTGGGGGTCGTTGCCATTGGGGCATTATCGGTCGGGATACGAGACAGCTTACGCGAGCGCCGCGCTAGCGCAAAGCCGGGGAGTCCCCGCCTGGGGCCGCGCACCGCCCCCCCTCGCGGCGAGTGGGGTTTCGATGCCCCTCCTTCACTACGATAGCCTTCAATAGATATTGCGAGCGAGGCCAATCATGCAGTTCGAGTCGATGGCGGGCAATGCCCGTCTGCTTCGCCGCCCCCTTCAAGCAAGCTAGTGGACGCCATGTATCGTCATTTTTTCGTCCCCGTAGGCGGCACCGACGCGGCAATCGAAGCCGTCGGGCACGCGCTCGAATTCGCGAGGTCGATCGGCGCGCGCGTCACTTTTTTCGACGCGTGCTGTGAAGCGTCCACCGAAAATCGCGCAGCGGAACGGCTCGCCAAAGCCGAAGCGGCGGCTCGTGCGCAAGGCGTGCCGTGCGCCTGCGCGCCCCGCGCCGTGGCGCATGCAAGCGGTTTCGCGCTCGAGGTCATCGTCGAGCTGGCGCGCGCCCAGGGTTGCGACCTTTTGTGCGCGTCGGCCGATGCGCCGTGGTTCATGCGCCAGCGCGATGCCGGCGACGCGTTCGCATCCTGTGGCATGCCCGTACTGGTGTGCACTGCACAACGGAATCGAGCGGCCGATCTGGTGATCGGCAAGCTGCTCGGCCAGCACCGCGCGGCGGGTGCGCAGCTCCACGGGCTGCTTTGCGACATGCACGCGGCCGTGTCGCGCGGCGAGCCGTCCTGCGCAGTCGCAATGGATCGCATCGTCGCTGCTCTGCACAACCTGCAGTCGTTGCGCGACCGGCCGGGAAAGGACGCGTGCGTATTCGCGCGGCTGCGCGAACGCACCTCCGCGTTCGACGCCGAACTCGATGAGCTCGAACACCAGCATCGGCACGAAGCACGCCTGCTCGACGCGCTGATGGAAGGCGCCCGCGCAGCGGCGAGAGGCGAGCTTCCGCCCGTGTGCTTCGAACAACAGTTGCAGACCTGCGCCCAGTTCATCTGGGAGCACATGGGACGCGAGGAAGGCGTCATCCTGCCCGCCGCGCGCCGCTATCTGAGCGATGCGGACTGGCAGGAAATCGGTGCGGCACTCGCGGCCGCGCCATTCACGAACCTTGAACACACCATTGGCGAGCTTCGCAGCTCGCGAGCATGACAGGAGACAAGCATGCCAAATGCAGTCCGCTTTTATGAAACCGGCTCGCCGGAAGTCCTTCGCTGGGAACATGTCGAGCGCGCCGAACCCGGTCCGGGCGAAGTGCGCGTGCGCCACGCGGCCGTCGGCCTGAACTTCGCCGACATCTATTTCCGCACCGGCCTCTATCCGGCGAAGCTGCCGTCGGGCATCGGCATGGAAGGCGCGGGTGTGGTCGAAGCTGTCGGCGAAAACGTGACGGATTTCAAGCCGGGCGATCGCGTCACCTACACGGGAAGCCCGCTCGGCGCCTACGCATCGGAGCGCGTGCTGCCCGCCGCGTGCCTGATTCACCTGCCCGACGAGATTCCGTTCGAAACGGCAGCGGCCATGACGATGCGCGGCCTGACGTCGGCGTATCTGATGCGGCGCATCTATCAGTGGAAACGCGGCGACACGTTCCTGCTGCACGCGGCAGCGGGTGGCGTCGGTCTGATCGTGAGCCAATGGGCGAAGCTGCTCGGACTCAACGTGATCGGCACGGTATCGACGGAAGAAAAGGCCGAGATCGCGCGCGCTCACGGTTGCGATCACATCATCTACTACCGGCGTGAGGACGTCGCGAAACGCGTGCGCGAACTCACGGACGGCGTCGGCGTGCCTGTCGTGATCGACAGCGTCGGCAAGGACACGCTGACGGCTTCGCTCGATTCGCTGAAGCGGCGCGGACTGCTGGTGGGCGTCGGCACGTCGTCTGGCGCGTTTCCGCCGATCGACGCGATGCAACTCGCGATCAAGGGCTCGCTGTTCTTCACGCGCCCCGCGCTCGCCGACTACATCGCCGATCCGGCAGAGAAGGCGGAACTCGCGGGCGAACTGTTCGGACACGTCGCCGCCGGCCGTATCAAGATCGAGATCAACCAGCGCTACGAGTTGAACGACGCCGTGCAGGCACATCGCGATCTCGAAGCGGGCAAGACGACCGGTTCGTCGATTTTCGTTGTTCAGGGAGAGTGACATGCGCATCGAACAGCTGACCTGTTCCATCGGTGCCGAACTGACGGGCGTCGATCTCGCCGACGCCGTGCATGACGACGGCCTGTTTGCCGAGATCCGCGCTGCGCTGCTGAAGCATCGCGTGCTGTTCCTGCGCGATCAGGAAATCACGCGCGCCCAGCATGTCGCGTTTGCGCGGCGATTTGGCGAACTCGAAGATCACCCCATCGCGGGCAGCGATCCCGAGCATCCCGGCCTCGTGCGCATCTACAAGACGCCCGACCAGCCGAACGACCGCTATGAAAACGCATGGCACACCGACGCCACGTGGCGCGCCGCGCCGCCTTTCGGCTGCGTGCTGCGCTGCGTGGAATGCCCGCCCGTCGGCGGCGACACGATGTGGGCGAACATGGTGCTCGCTTACGAGAACCTGCCCGAGCACGTCAAGACGCAGATCGCCGATCTGCGCGCACGCCACAGTATCGAAGCGAGCTTCGGCGCCGCGATGCCGATCGAAAAGCGCCACGCGCTGAAAGCGCAGTATCCGGATGCCGAGCACCCTGTGGTCCGCACGCATCCGGAAACCGGGGAGAAAGTGCTGTTCGTCAACGCATTCACGACGCACTTCACCAACTACCACACGCCCGAGCGCGTGCGCTTCGGCCAGGACGCCAATCCCGGCGCGAGCATGCTGCTCAGCTATCTGGTGAGCCAGGCATATGTGCCCGAGTACCAGGTGCGCTGGCGCTGGCGGAAGAACAGCATCGCGATCTGGGACAACCGCAGCACGCAGCACTACGCCGTGATGGATTACCCCCCGTGTCACCGCAAGATGGAACGCGCGGGAATCATCGGCGACGTGCCGTTCTAAGCGCGTCACGCCGCACTCAATCGCCGTAGCCGAATTCTTTTCCGATAGCCCGTCGACGACGGGCGGCTCGAACACGCACAAATCTGGAGGACGACAATGCAATTTCTCGACGACTCGCTGCACCCGGAGCATCAGGACAAGGTGGTGATCACTGTTGCGCCGTACGGGCCCGAATGGATGCCGGAAGACTTCCCTGAAGACATTCCCGTGACGATGGAAGCACAGGTCCAGAAGGCCGTCGACTGCTACAACGCAGGCGCCACGGTGCTGCATCTGCACGTGCGCGAACTCGACGGCAAGGGCTCGAAGCGTCTGTCGAAGTTCAACGAACTGATCGCCGGCGTGCGCGCCGCCGTGCCCGACATGATCATCCAGGTGGGCGGGTCGATTTCGTTCGCACCGGAAAACGACGGCCAGGCTGCGAAGTGGCTCTCCGACGACACGCGTCACATGCTCGCCGAACTCGATCCGAAGCCGGATCAGGTCACCGTCGCGATCAACACGACGCAGATGAACATCATGGAGCTGCTGTATCCGGAATACCTCGCCGGCACCTCGCTCGCGAATCCGGCGTACCAGGCCGCGTACAGCGAGATGACGGTGCCCGCCGGTCCCGCCTGGGTCGAAGAGCATCTTCGCCGTCTGCAGGCATCGGGCATTCAGCCGCATTTCCAGCTGACGGGCATGCACGCGCTCGAGACGCTCGAACGGCTGGTGCGCAAGGGCGTCTACACGGGCCCGCTGAACCTGACGTGGATCGGCATCGGCGGCGGCTTCGACGGTCCGAACCCGTTCAACTTCTTCAACTTCATTCATCGCGCGCCGAACGGCTGCACGCTGACGGCCGAATCGCTGCTGAAGAACGTGCTGCCGTTCAACACGATGGCGCTGGCGATGGGTCTGCATCCGCGCTGCGGCATCGAAGACACGATCATCGATCAGCACGGCAACCGCATGACCTCGGTGCAGCAGATCGAGCAGACGGTGCGCATTGCGCGGGAACTGGGCCGTGAGATCGCGAGCGGCAAGGAAGCGCGCGAGATCTACCGGATCGGCGTGCAATACCGCGACGCGGACGAGACGCTCGCCGCTAACGGCATGGCGCCGAACCGCAAGCCGGGACAAAAGAATCTTCCGCTGGCCGCGTGACGCACGCAGTGCTGACCGAAGGCTGAGGAGACGCCGGATGCTGGCGTCAAACGAAACGGACCTATTCCGGGGCGGGGCCGGCGTCATCCGGCGTGCGGCTTGAAGAGACGGGCCCGCGCGCGTCGAGCGCGCGGAGCACGCAACGCCCGCAAACGGAGGAGACAATCTTGCATATCCATCATGTCGATCACGGCGCACACGGAAACTTTGCCGCGCGCACAGGCACGCGCGCGTATGCGTGGATCGTTTTCGCGCTGACCTTCGGATTGCTGCTGTCGGACTATATGTCGCGACAGGTGCTGAATGCCGTATTTCCGTTGCTCAAGACAACGTGGGGGCTTAGCGATACGCAGCTCGGCTCGCTAAGCGGCGTCGTCGCGCTGATGGTCGGCGCGCTGACCGTTCCGCTGTCCGTGCTGGCCGACCGCTGGGGCCGCGTGAAGAGCATCGTCGTGATGGCCGCGTTGTGGAGCGCGGCGACGCTCGGCTGCGCGATCGCCACGAGCTACGGCGAAATGCTCGTGGCCCGCGCGCTGGTCGGTGTCGGCGAGGCCGCGTATGGCAGCGTCGGTATCGCGCTGATCCTGAGCATCTTCCCCGCGCATCTGCGCTCGACGCTGACGGGCGCCTTCATGGCAGGCGGTGCGTTCGGCTCTGTGTTCGGCATGGCGCTGGGCGGCGTGGTGGCCGTGCATCTCGGCTGGCGCTGGTCGTTCGGCGCGATGGCGTGCTTCGGCATCGTGCTGGTGTTCGCGTACATGATGATCGTCACCGAGAAGCGCGTTGCATGCCGACGCAACGACATCGCCGTATCGCTTCGCGCGAATAAGGCGGAGCGCCCCAGTTTTCGCGCAACGCTGCGCGGGCTTTTCTCGACGGTTTCGGTGATATGCGCGTACGTCGGCAGCGCGTTGCAGCTTTTCATCATGGCATCTGTGCTGGCGTGGATGCCGAGCTTTCTGAACCGCTACTACGGCATGCCGACCGACAAGGCGGCCGTCACGGCAGCAGGATTCCTGCTGCTCGGCGGCGTCGGGATGATTGTGTGCGGCATCGTGACGGACAGAGTCAGCAAGGGACATCCCGAGCGCAAGTGGATGACGGCGATCGCCTATTGCGTGATGTCGCTCGTACTGCTGGGCATCGGCTTCCAGTTGCAGGCGGGCCCGCTGCAATTCGTGCTGCTTGGCGCCGGCATCTTCGTTGTGGCGGGCACATCCGGACCGGCCGGCGCAATGGTCGCCAATCTCACGCCGCCCTCGATCCATGCGCCCGCGTTCGCCACGCTGACGCTCGTGAACAACCTGCTAGGCATGGCGCCAGGGCCGCTCGTGACGGGTTATATCGCGGACCGCATCGGCCTGCCTGGCGCGTTGCAGCTCGTGCCGCTCGCCGCCGCGCTGGCGACCGTGATGTTCACGATCGGCATGCGCAATTACGGACGCGGCCTGCAACGCGTCGAACCGGCGCGTACCGCTCTCGCAACCGAATGAAACACGAAGGACTCACTCTCATGACATCCCCGACGACGCCAACCGTATTGATCGTGCCCGGACTGCGCGACCACATCGAAGATCATTGGCAAACACTGCTGCAACGCGCGCTGCCCAATGCGCGCGCCGTCGCACCGCTGGAGCATGACAAGCTCAGCCGCGCGGCGCGCACCGCGGCGCTCGATGCCGCGCTGCGTGAAATCGATGGCCCTGTCGTGCTGGTCGCGCACAGCGCCGGCGTGATGATCACCGTGCATTGGGCGCAGCAGCATCATCGCCAGATCAAGGGCGCGTTGCTTGCCACACCCGTCGATCTGGAAACGCCGCTGCCCGAAGGCTATCCGACGCAGGACGCGCTGCGCGACAACGGCTGGCTGTCGATACCGCGCGAACGTCTGCCGTTCCCGAGCATCGTCGTCGCCAGCACGAACGATCCCCTCGCGCGTTTCGAGCGTGTCGCGGGCATGGCGCAGGATTGGGGAAGCCGGCTCGTTCATGCGGGCGCCGTCGGTCATCTGAATCCTGCTTCGGGATACGGCGAATGGCCGCGCGCCATCGAACTCATCGCCGAACTGAGCGGCGAACCGGCGCACGCGCCGTGCTGACGGACATATCGACCCATATGAAATCGACGCTTGACCATCGTGTCTGCCGGGCCGACGAACTCGCGCCCGGTCAGCGGAAAATCGTGTTCGTCGATGGCCGATCCATCGCGCTGTTCAATCTCGGCGGCGAACTGCGCGCAATCGACGACGCCTGTCCGCATAACGGCGCATCGCTGCTGACGGGACGCCTCGAAGGGAGCGTGCTGCGATGTCCCGCGCATGGGCTCCCATTCGATCTGCTGACCGGCTGCTCGCCCGCCGGACGCGCGCTGTGCCTGACGACGTTCCCGCTGCGTCAGGTCGAAGACGGTATCGTCATCACGTTGCAAAGCAGCGATTCGCCGACCTGTTCTCCGACCTAAGCGTGACATAAGGTTCTGCCGGTAGGATCGTGTCGTCTGCTCATTACAGGGCTCGGCGCCCGATCTGCACATGAACACACTTGAAGCGTTCAACCAGGCGCTTTTTCTCACGATCAACGCGACGACTTCGACGCCTCGCTGGCAAATCGGCGTTGCATCATGTGTCGCCGACTACGTGATCTATCTCGTTCCCCTCGTGCTCGCCGCGCTTTGGCTATCCGGCAACCGGGACAGCCGCGAAGCCGCGTTGCGCGCGTGTTGCGTGACGCTGCTCGCGCTCGGGTTCAATCAGATCATCGGCCTTGCATGGATGCATCCGCGGCCGTTCATGATCGGACTGGGCCATACGTTCGTCGAACACGCGCCGGATTCGTCGTTTCCGAGCGATCACGGTACGGTCTTCGCGAGCGTCGCGTTGACCTTGCTGTTCGCACGCGTGCGCTGGGCCGGTTTGCTCACGCTCGTTGCCGGGCTCGCGGTTGCGTGGTCGCGCGTGTACATCGGCGTGCACTTTCCGTTCGACATGCTGGGCGCTGCATTGATCGCGTGCGTCGCGTACGTCCTCGTGTGGCCCCTCTGGTCGCTGGCGGGGAATGCGGCAGCAGACGTGACGATCGTGCTGTATCGCAAGCTGCTGGCGTGGCCGATCGCGCGCGGATGGATGCGCACGTAGCCAAAATCACGCGCCCAGAAGAACAAACCGCGACTGCGTTCCGTCGAATGACAGCGCATGTCGCGGTCTTTGCGACCCACCTGCTGCGCTGGCGTGACAGCCAGCGCCGAATGCATCAGTGATGCTCGAACACGGGTGCCGAGTACGAACTGGCCGAGAACGAAGCGCGCTGGCCACCTTGCGACGAGCCATCCGCCACACCGCCCACACCGCTATTCTCGACTCCATTTGCAGCTGCAACCTTTGCTTGCGCAGCCTGGATGTTGGCAGGGTATTGCGTATCGCTGCTATTCGACGGGATGTAGCCCACTTTCTCCAGTTGCACCAGCTCGGCGCGAACTTCAGCACGGGTCACCGGCTGGCTGGATTGCGCGAATGACATGACAGGAACAGCGAGGACAGCAGCAACTGCAACAGCCTTGATGAGCGATTTCATGATCATTACCTCCAGGATTTGTTTTTCGGATGCTTCGAACTGTTTTGTTCGTTGCGTTGAAAACAGTCTAGGAGTGTCGGCGTTGCGGATAAACACCCGATCCACCAACTCATAGTTTCAGGAAACGTCATAAACCGCTCGACACTGGTGCGAGATGCGTTCTGGATCACGCTGCGTGCGTCAGTCGGCTGCTCGGTGCAGCAACTCGAATTCGAAACACACGCCGTGCTGCTCGATCCAGCGGCGCGCCCATGTCAGCGCGCATTGCATGGCCGCCTCCGGCGCGCCGAACTTCGGACCCACGAGGCCGGATCGCGCGACGCGCCGGCCATCGCGCGTGATCTCCGTCCAGCCGCGAAACATCGCGTCGGGTACGAGATCGGCCGCAACGTACACGATGTAGCCTCTGTCGTCGGTCACGCGCGCGCCCTTCGCCGCGAGTCCCATCCAGAACCCACGATTCGAGGTGTCGGGTTGCGGCTCGCGGGCGGCTGCTGCCGTCGCGGGCCGCCCCGACTCGATCGGCTCGATCGGCTCGATCGGCTCGGCCGGGGCGGCTGGGGCAAAGCGACGACCCGGGTCGGCCGTCGATGTCTGCCAGGACGCCTGGCTTCGCCAGACCACGCGAGGCAGGCCGCGCTCGTCGATTACGCGGCTGTCGCGCTTCGGCCTGGCCTTTGGGACCGGATTCGGCACATCGGGTACGTATGAAAAGCGGCGTCCCCTGTCGCTGAGGATGCGGATCATCTCGGCAAGCTTGCCGTCGCGCCGCCACTCTTCGAACCGGCAACGGCAGGTAGGCTGCGATGGATAGTGCGCGGGCAGCTTGGCCCACGATTCGCCCGTGGTCAACACCCACAGCACCGCGTTGGCCAGCAGGCGCGGCCGGATGCGCGGGCGGCCGCGCTTCAGCATGCCCGCAGGAGGCGGCGCGCAGAGCGTCGGCGCGACCAGCGACCACTCTTCGTTGGAAAGCTCCTCGAACTGCATCTCCTTCTCCAACTCGCTACAGACATCGAGCACGGTGACCATTGACCCACGACGTAATCTTTGATGCAGTCAGGATTCGGATCGGCTTCGAAGGTGAGCCGTCTGAATCTTGTGTCAGGAAATCCCTGGCCAGGGCCGACGCGACGGTCCGCCAACGAACAGGTGACGAGATGAACCCGCAACCGGCAACACCGCGTTTCTCATGTGCGGATGCGCAGGCGCTACCGTGGACGCCATCGGCGTGTGCGAGCGGCGTGCAGATCAAGAATCTCGGCAAGGCCAATGGACGCGCGATGCAGCTCGTGCGTTTCGAACCCGGGACGGTGTTCCCGAACCACCTGCACACCGGCCCCGAGTTCATCTACATGCTAGAAGGCGAAGCGGTGCAGAACGGACAGCGTCTGTTGCCGGGATGGGTTGGCATCGCAGAAGCGGGTACGGTGGAAAACGGCTTCCGAAGCGATACAGGATGTGTCTTCCTGTTGACCTACGATGTCGCCCAGCGCTTCTGCTGAGCACGCAAGAAGCGATACGCAGCATCGAATTCACGCTACAACTGCTTACAAAGCCGATGCGACGGCGCGTACACCGCCGTCATTCGAGCGGCGTTATTGCAGGCACACACACCGTGGAGCCCGTCATGAACGCCAATGTCACGAACAGCACTTCGCAACGTAGCCGTATCCATCCCTTGATCGCAGGCGCGGCTGTGTCCGTGATCCTCGCCAGCGTCACAGGCGTCGCGGCCATGACGGGCATCCTGCCCGTTTCGCACGCGGTGCAGCCGCCCGCTGCGCAGATCGCGCCCGTCGCCGCGCAGGCCGCCAGCGCGCCGCTCGCTACCGTCGAGCCAGCGAACGCCACGGCTCAGCAAACGGGCGCGGTCCAGCAGCCGAGTGCGGCGCAACCCGTCGCCCAGCAAGCGGCACCCGCTGCGCCGCGGCCCGTTCATCACACGCGCAAGCCGTCGGTCGCGCCCGCACCGCAGTACGCGAACGGCAACTATGCGCAATCGGCCGGCGCACGCCAGGTTGCCGCCGATCCCTATGCGGGTGAAGTCGTCGCGATCAACCCGGTGCAAACGTCAGAGCCGACCACGGGACTCGGCGCCGTCGGTGGCGCGGTCGCGGGCGGTTTGATCGGCAATCAGTTCGGCGGCGGACACGGACGCATCCTTACCACCATCGCGGGCGCGGTGGGCGGCGGTCTCGCGGGCAACGGCATCGAACATGCGGTGCGCAAGCAGACGAGCTATCAGGTACAGGTGCGCATGCAGGACGGCAGCTATCGCAACTTCACTTATGCGACTGAACCGCAGGTGCAGGTCGGACAACGCGTGCACGTATCCGGCGACACGCTCACGGCTTCGTGATGGCAAGCATGAAACCGCCCGCATGTGGCGGGCGGTTACTACCCGTTACAGACGCAACATGACGGATGCAACATGAGAACGACTGCGTTCCTACAATGCCCGGCATTCGCCATCGAATGGCCTTCATCTGCACACGCCTCGAACGGAGTCTTACGTTGAAACGCCTCACACTCATTTGCGCAGCGGGTCTCGTCGCTGCTGGCACATCGACGGCGGCATCCGCGCACGTCGATGTCGGCGTGACGTTTGGCCTGCCCGCGCCCGTCTATGTCGAGCCGGCACCCGCCGTCGTCTACGCGCCCCCGCCGCCTGCCGTGTACGCGCCGGCGCCCGTCTACTACGGCTATGGCTACGGCTATCGCGAACCGCGCGAATGGCACGATCATGGCCGTCATCGCGGCTGGCGTCATCATCACGACGACGATGACGATTGAATCCGCCTTCAACGGATAAGCTTCGGCGGCGATCGGCGACACACATACGCTGATAATCTGCATTCCTTTGAGTAGCGATCGCCCCCTGCTTCTCACCGCGAATCACACCTTCCAGCAAAGAAAGCATTGCAATCCTGCCGAGCTCCGTGGTAGAAGCACCGCGCGAAGTTTTATCGACAGGAGCATGCGGTGAAAAGAACCGCCGAAAACAAGCTGAAGGTAGTGGCAGTACGGGTGGATCCCGCAATCGAACGCAGGTTGAAGCTATTGGCGGACGCTACGGGGCGCCGCCAGTCGTTCTTTCTGCAGCAGTTGATCGAAAACGGCATGGCCGCGATGGAAGAAGCATGGCTGCCGCCCGCCGTGCTCGCACAGGTTCGTGACGGTACGCTGCCCGCGAAGGAAGCGGAGCGCGATGTGACGCCGGATCTTTTCAGCGATCTGTTCGCCGATCAGGACGGTTAGCCTCCTCGCTCTATCGGGCGAGGAACGCTGCTTCGATGGCAGCGGCGAGTGCTTCCGCGCGACGTGGCTCGGACCCCGGATGACCCGCATCGACGAACCGCCCTCGCACGGCAGGGACCGCGCGCATCCGCCGACGCAGATTGTCGGAAGGACACACATGGTCGTGTCAGCCATGCACCGCATACGTCGCGACGCCCGATGAAGCAGCGCGCTTCGCGAGCGCCATCAAACGGCGTTCGCCGAGTCAGCAATCGTGCATCAGATAGTGAGCCTGAATGCGGTACCTGGCTGTCGTCGTCCCGGCACTGCGCGATGGCCTTTGCCTGCGCGTAGCGGTCGATCGCGACGATGCGGATTGCCGGCTGTCACGCATCCTTTCGCGTAGCCAACAAGTCGACCAATGGCGCGGGTCTTGCTTTTGAACCTCCACGATGCCGGCACGACGACCGGCACGATACCCGGAGGAGACAATGCGCGAAGCACAGACCATCGGATCGCTGACAGGCCGGGACAGCGGCTGGCTCACTCCGTCGATCCAGAAAGCGCACGAGCGGTCGGAAACGTTCGGACTCAGTGCGTCGATGTGCCCCGACTACGACGTGCTCACACACGGCGAACTGCGGATGAAGCTCGAACAGAACCGCGTGCTGTGCACTCACGCGACGCCTGTGATGGAAACGCTGCGCGAGCAGATCGCGAACACGCAAAGCATGATCGTGCTGACCGATGCCGAAGGTCTCATTCTTCATTCGATCGGCGACGACGATTTCCTGCGCCGCGCCGAGAAGGTTGCGCTCAAGGCGGGCGCCAACTGGGCCGAAGAGCGGCAAGGCACGAATGCGATCGGCACCGCGATCGCGGAGCGTACCGCAACCGTCGTACATGGCGATCAGCACTACCTCGCCGCCAATCGCTTCCTCACCTGTTCCAGCGTGCCGATTCTCGATCCGTATGGCGATCTGGTCGGCGTGCTCGACGTGACGGGCGACCACCGCAGCTACCATCAGCACACGATGGCGCTCGCGAAGATGTCCGTGCAGATGATCGAAAACCATCTGTTCACCAACACCTTCCGCAACACGCTGCAAATCGCGTTTCATGGCCGGCCGGAGTTTCTCGGCACGTTGATGGAAGGCATCATGGCCTTCACGTGCGACGGCCGCTTTCTGTCCGCGAATCGCAGCGCACAGTTCCAGGTCGGGCTGCCGCTCGCCGCGATGCGTGCACACACGCTCTCGTCGCTGTTCGGGCTGACCACGCCGCAACTGATCGACCGGCTGCGTTCGAGCGGGGGTCATCACATCACGCTCGATCTGAACAATGGCACGGTCGTTTGCGCAAGCGTCGAGTTTCGCCGGACGACGCTTGCCAGCGAAGGCTCGTGGCCTGGCGCGGCGGCCGTCAGCACGCGCCCGGCCGCCGCGCGCACCCAGCCGGCGAAGATGCCCGCTTCCGCCAATGTGCCATCGCGGCTCGACTGTCTCGACACAGGCGATCCGCAGATTTCCGCCGTCATCGCCAAGGTGCGCAAGGTGATCGGCAAGGACATTCCGATCCTGATCACGGGTGAAACGGGCACCGGCAAGGAACTGCTCGCGCAGGCCATCCACCACGATTCGCCGCGCCGCGCAGGGCCGTTCATCGCTGTCAATTGCGCGTCGATACCGGAAAATCTGATCGAGTCGGAACTGTTCGGCTATGAAGAAGGCGCTTTCACGGGCGCGCGCCGCAAAGGCGCGGTCGGCAAGCTGCTGCAAGCGAACGGCGGCACGCTGTTTCTCGACGAGATCGGCGACATGCCGTATCCACTGCAGGTGCGTCTGCTGCGCGTACTGCAGGAACGTGTCGTCGATCCGCTCGGCTCCAGCAAATCCGTTCCCGTCGATATCGCCGTCGTTTGCGCGACGCACCGCAATTTACGCGAGATGATCGCCCAGAACCGGTTCCGCGAGGATCTGTATTACCGATTGAACGGTCTCGTCGTCAAACTGCCGCCGTTGCGCGAACGTACCGATCTCGCCGCCGTCATCGAGCGGATGCTGCAACTGGTACCGTGCGACCAAATGGAAGGTGCGCCGCCGCTCAGCGTCGCCGACGACGTGATGGCGCTGTTCCAGCAGTGCGCGTGGCCCGGCAACTTCCGGCAACTCTGCAATCTGCTGCGCACGGCCGCCGCGATGATCGACGACGACGGCGAAATCAGGCGCGAGCATCTGCCCGACGACTTTTTCGACGATTTGCATAGCGCTGCGCCCCGCGCCGCTCCATCGGCGGATGCGCCGTTGCCGCTGCAGGGCGGGCGGCTGCAGGACGTGCAGGCGTCCGCGATTGCGGCGGCAGTCGCGCGGCACAACGGCAATGTGTCGGCGGCCGCGCGGGCGCTGGGCGTCTCGCGCAACACGGTGTATCGCAAGATGCCGTCGCTGTGCGCGGGCGCGGAATCGCGCGGCAACGACTAGTGTTGCGCAGCTCGCGCGCTGTTGAGTTTTGCAACACCTGTGCTCCGAATCTGGACACCCTGTTCACTGAGCATCTCTCGCACATCGCTCTGATCGTCTCCGGCACGGAGCTTGCATGAAATGGCCCGGACCGCGGCCCCAACGCGGTTCTTCGGCAAACCATCCAGGAGACAGCCATGCAGTGGACGACGCCCGCCTATACGGATCTGCGATTCGGTTTCGAAATCACGATGTATATCGCCAACCGCTGACCTCGGGTTGCAGGCCGCCGTTGCGCGTTGTCGGCAGCGCGCAACGGCACATTGATCCCATCCACGAGACCTACCGCCATGATTCCGACGTCTGCGAACGCCGGTGCGAGCGAACGCCCGCGGCTGCGCGAACTGTTCCGGCTGCAATGGGAGCCCATGCAGGACGCTTATGTCCTGCTGTATCCGGAAGGAATGGTGAAACTCAACCCAAGTGCGGGTGAAATTCTCAGGCGCTGCGACGGCACGCGCGAACTCGACGACATCATCGGCGAACTTGAAACGCTCTTCAATGCGTCCGGCCTCGCGACGGACGTTTACCAGTTCATCGATCACGCACGGCAGCGCGGCTGGGTCGACTGAACCGGGCCAGCCACGTCGATCGATCTGAGGACAGGCTCATATGCTGTCCGATGACGTTCTTGTGCGCCGGTGGCGGGAATCAGTCGCCGCGCGCCCTGGCGACACGCATCGCGATCGGTGCGGACGTGGGCGGAAACACACGCCACATGCCGTCGCAATGCCGAAAGAAGTGGATCGCGACATCGCCTTCCGGGCGATGCACGTCGACACGCACATGACAACGCCGTCCGCCGTCTTCGCAACCGAACCTGGCAAAGCTGACTTCATACGGCGGCATATGCGCCAGCCATCGCTCGACCATCGCCCGCAAACTGTTCATGACTTTCGCACTCGCTGATTGACGATACGACGAAGAGACATGCGCGTCGCACGTGTTTCTTGTCGTTATCGAATGTGCGAGAAGCGTGCCATCGATCCCGTACGTGCATGCAGCGCGATGTCGAGGCGCGTCACCCGCCGTGGTGTGCCATACGGCAACAGGCGAACTGTCCACTGCTCCACGATGCAACACGCGATATGTGCCTACGCCACGCGCAAGTTGCAGCATGTTGAGATCGATTCGATAGCGCACACGCCGATTCGCAAGGATAGCCAAACAATGGCATGCGACTTGCCTTTACGAGCCCGCCGCCTTCACACACGCCGACGTAGCGCTGCTGACAGGCGTCGCACCGATAACTCACCCACAACCATCTTCGATGGGACAGGAGACAACGATGAAGACAAGTCCGGCTTCCGCCACGCGGCTCGCGATGCTCGTCGCGGGCGTCGTGGCGGCAATCAGTCTGGAGCCCGCGACGGCAGCCGCCGCGGCCGACTATCCGCCCGTGACCTACGACCGGCTCACGTCGGCGCAAAGCGATCCCGGCTGGCTCACGTATTACCGCACCTACAACGGCCAGGCGCATTCGCCGCTCAAGCAGATCGACACGTCGAACGTGAAGAACCTGAAGCAGGCGTGGGCGTACAAGTTTCCGGCGGACCTTCAGCAAGGCTTCGAAGCGACGCCCATCATCAACGGCCGCTATCTGTTCGTGACGACGCCCAAGGACAACGTCTATGCATTCGATGGCGCCACCGGCAAGCAACTGTGGAAGTACGAACCGAAGCTCGGCGCCGAAGCGTTTAAGAACGCGTGCTGCGATGTCGTGAATCGCGGCGTCGCACTCTATGGCAAGAACGTGTATGTCGCGATGCTGAACGGCGAAGTGACCGCGCTCGATGCACAAAGCGGCGCCGTCGTGTGGAAAAAAGCGATGTTCGAGCCGGCCACGGGCTACGCGTTCTCGCTTGCGCCGCTTGCCCTTGACGGCGCACTCGTGGTCGGCAGCTCGGGCGGCGAGTATGGCGCGCGCGGCTTCATCGCGGCGCTCGACCCCGAGAACGGCAACGTGCAATGGAAGCGCTACACCGTGCCCGGCGCGAAGGAGCCGAACGGCAATACGTGGCCCGACGGCATGCAGGAACATGGTGGCGCACCGGCGTGGCTGACGGGCACCTATGACCCGCAGAGCAAGACGCTCTATTGGGGCGTCGGCAATCCCGGACCGTGGCTCGCCGATCTTCGTCCCGGCGACAACCTCTATTCAGACTCGCTGCTCGCACTCGATCCCAAGACCGGCAACCTCAAATGGCACTACCAGTACACGCGTCACGACACCTGGGACTACGACGGCGTCAACACACCCGTGCTCGCGAACATCAAGTACGACGGCAAGGACTATGACGCGATCATCCACGCGGACCGCAACGGCTATTTCCACGCGATCGACCGCAGCAACGGCAAGCTGATCTACGCGCGCCCGTTCGTGAAGGCCACCTCCGTCACGGGCTACACCGCGGACGGCAAACCCGTCCAGGACGAATCGAAGTATCCGAAGACGGGCACGACGATCGAGACCTGCCCAAGCTTTCTCGGCGGCAAGAACTGGTGGTCGGTATCCTACGACGCGGACAAGCACATCGCGATCATCCCCACGCTGCACGCGTGCATGTCGCTGTCGGGTAAATCGGTCACGTACATGGAAGGTCTGCCGTATCTCGGCGAAGGCTTCGAGATCAAGCCCGAACCGGGCAGCAAGGGTTATGGCGAGCTTCAGGCCATCGACGTCAACACGGGCAAGCAGCTCTGGAGCCATTGGAGCAAGCTGCCGTGGAACGGCGGCGTAGCGACGACGGCGAGCGGCCTGGCGTTCAGCGGCTCGCTCGACGGACACCTGTATGCGTTCGACGTGACGAACGGCAAGGTGCTGTGGCAAAGCCCGAAGCTCGCGAGCGGCATCATCGCGCAGCCGTCGGTGTTCGAGATCGACGGCAAGGAATATGTCGCGGTGCTGGCGGGCTATGGCGGCGCGAATCCCATCTGGGGCGGCCCGATGGCCAAGGCCGCCGACAAGGTGCCGCGCGGCGGAACGCTGTACGTGTTCGCGCTCAACCATTCGTGATCTTTGCAGAAGCGGGACGCACAGCGAATGCATCGCATCGCGCGTGTCCCGCCCTTTCCGGACGTCTTGAAATGAACCACTCTCTCAATCGTATTCCTGCAGCGAGCGTGCTTGCTGCGTGTGTCGCGCTCACGTCCGTTCACGCGACAGCGGCCGTGAAAGTCTGCACTTTTCCTGGCAGTCCGTCGGCGTCGCTGGATGAAGCTGTCGCGCGCGACGCATTCGCGCAAGCGGGCATCGCTGCAACGATCGTCAAGCATGGCATCGGCGATGGCGACGATGACGGCGTCTCGCTGAAGGAACTCGACAAGACGCTTGCACGCGAGTGCGACGTGATCGCAGGCTTTCCGCGCTCGGCCGTCGCCGATGGCTCGAGCAGCAAGCTGCAGTTCTCGCATGGCTATCTGCGCGCGGGCTACGTAAGCATCGAAGCGCCCGATGCCGCTCCGCAAGGCGCCGCGAAGAACACCGTCGCGGCCACGTATGCGAGCCCCGCGCAACTGATTGCCGTGCAGCAGCGGAGCGTCAAACTGCATCTGGAGAACACGTCGGCATTGACCGTCGAGGCCGTCGCGAAGGGTCAGGCACAGCGCGCGATCGTCTGGTATCCGGCCGTCGTCGCTTATCAGCTCGCGCATCCGCCACGTCGCTTTACGGTTGCTGCCGCGCACTCGCCTTATGCGGACTGGCAACTCGTATTCGCCTTCGGTCCTCGCACGGCGGCGCTGCGGCAACCAATCGACGCAGCGCTCGACAAGCTGTCGAACAATGGCCGTCTCGTCACACTGACGCACGACTGGGCGATGCCCGCGCACGCGCTCGACGCGACGGCCAATGACGACGACGCGGCGCGCTTTCGCGACGGTCCCGCTGCATCGCACGCCGTCGCGCAACACGCACTGCTCGCGATGGCGGATGCGAACGAGGCAGGCGACTTCGTGAAGATTGCCGCAGACGCAAGCGGCGCGCCGTCGTTCGATCAGGCGCAAGCGACACACGGCAAGCAGCTCTACTCGGCGGCGTGCGCGAAATGCCACGGCGCGCAGCTGCAGGGGGTAACGGCGCCTGCGCTGCAAGGGCCTGCGTTCGCACCGGCGTCGAATGCGCGTCTGACGATAGGCGGCGTGTTCAACTACCTGTCGACGAACATGCCCGCGGATAAGCCCGGCAAAATGAAGGATCAGGATTACGCGGACATCATGGCGTTCCTGCTCTATTCGAACGGCTATCACGCGGGGGGCGGGAAGTTGACGGCCGACGACGCGCGCGCTTCCACGATGAAACTCAACGCGGGCAAGTGAGGATCGCCTGATCGCTTATGTCGAATATGTGGGCCGGCCGTGACGATTTCCGTCGACACGCGCCGCGCCCACTATTGATGCAATGCGCGCAACGCAGACATGAATAGATTCGCCGCGCGACACTCTCTTTGCGCAATCTATGCGCAACATGCTGCTACACGCGTTACTCAACCGGCTCTTAATTACTTCATCCGATACCCACGCTTGCATTTACCGCAAGCAGGCTGAGTATTTGCATCACTTCAGGCAAGGATGTTCTAACATCCTATAGAGTCGAAGCCGCATTCCAACACAAAACATTTCCAGTTTGCCGTCAGTCACGACAGGTCCGATCAGTTCGGATACCTGTCCTTCCGTCTGAAGGAGCGGCCATGTCCACACGTTATCTGCAACGGGTCTACGCGCTCTGCCTGTGGCTGCTCGTCGCGCTCACGTTGGGTGTCGGCAGCGCGCGCGCTCAGACCCAGCAGCCCGCTGCGCCGCCCGCTGAACCGTTCAAGCCAGAAGAGATCGAAGCGCTCGTCGCGCCGATCGCGCTGTATCCCGATTCCGTGTTGTCGCAAGTGCTGATGGCCTCGACGTATCCGCTGGAGATCGTGCACGCGGCGCGCTGGGTCAAGGCCAATCCGAACGTCAAGGGCGATGCGGCCGTAAAGGCCGTCGAAAAAGAGCCGTGGGACGTCAGCGTGAAATCGATGGTCGCGTTCCCGCAAATCCTCGAGCCGATGAACGACAAGCTCGACTGGACGCAAAAACTCGGCGACGCGTTTCTCGCGCAGCAGAAAGACGTGTTCGCCGCCGTGCAGCGGTTGCGGGCGCGCGCGAAAGACTCCGGCAATCTGAAATCGAACGAGCAGCAGAACGTAGTCGTCGAGCAGCCGCCCGCCGGCGGGGAGACAATCATCAAGGTCGAACCTGCGAATCCGCAAGTGATCTATGTGCCCTCCTATAACCCCACCGTCGTGTACGGCGCGTGGAGCTATCCGACCTATCCGCCAACATATTGGCCGCCGTACCCCGCCTACTATCCGGGCGCGGCGCTGGCGACGGGCTTTGCGTGGGGCATCGGGCTCGCCGCCGCGGGCGCGATCTTCAGCAACTGCAACTGGGGCGGCGGCGACGTCAACATCAACGTCAACAAGGCCGCCAACATCGATCGCAATTTCGACCGCACCAAGGTGCAGGGCGGGCGCTGGCAGCACGATGGGAGCCATCGCCAGGGCGTCGCTTACCGCGACAACGCGACTCGCGAGAAGTATTCGCGCAATGTGCCCGGCGCTGAAGGACGGTCCGATTTCCGCGGCCGCGATACAGGCGCGGGCGCGCGGGCCAATACGGCTGATCGTGCTGGCGCAGGTGCGGGCAATCGCGCCGGAGCGGCCGATCGCGCCAATGCGGGCAACCGCGCGGCAACGGCCGATCGCGGAAGCGCGGGCAACCGCGCGTCGACAGCGGATCGGGCGAGCGCAGGCAATCGCGCGGGAACGGCGGACCGCTCGGCCGCGGGCGGCGACCGCGGCGGCGTATCGAACCGCGCAGGCGCGGGCGACGTCACACGTGCAAGCGATCGCGTTGGCGGAGGGGGAGGCGGCGGCTACGGCGCAGGCCGCGACAATGCGTTTCAGGGCGTCGGCGCAGGCAACGCATCGCAACGCAACTACGATCGGGGACGCTCGAGCGCGCAGGGCTCAGGCTTTAACCGTCCGAGCGGCGGCGGGATGCGAAGCGGCGGCGGTGGCGGCGGACGCGGAAGACGCTAGGAGACACGAGCATGACAACCTCGTCACGATATCGTCCGGGTTCGACGGCGGCAGGCGCGCTGTGCGCCGTTGCGCTCGCATGCGCGCTGAGTGCCGTCGGCGTGTCCACGGCACATGCGCAGAAGAACTTCAGTTCGCCAGATGCCGCAATGAACGCGTTCGGCGAAGCCGTCGCCAACAACGAGGAAGCGACGCTGCAATCACTTTTTGGCCGCGATTTCCGCGAGTTGATTCCGCCCGCTGGGGTCGAAGTGCGAAGCCGCTTCATCGACGCATGGGGCAAGTCGCATGAGATCCAGCAGACGGACGATCATCACGCGCATATCGCGGTGGGCGGCGACGGCTGGACGTTCCCCATTCCGCTCGTGAAGTCCGCGGAAGGCTGGCACTTCGATACCGGCGCGGGCGCCGAGGAAATGCGGCTGCGCCGCATCGGCCGAAACGAGCTTGCCGTCATCCAGGCGATGCTCGCGGTCTACGACGCGCAGCGCGAATACGCGCTCACCGACCACGACGGCGACGGCCTGCTGTCGTATGCATCGAAGCTGTCGAGTTCGCCGGGAAAACAGGACGGTCTTTATTGGCCGACGCAGGCCGATGCGCCGCCTAGCCCGCTCGGACCGGCGTTCATACAGGCGAGTACGCGCAAGGCTGGCGACACCGGCTATCACGGGTATCACTACAAACTGCTCACGTCGCAAGGACCGCACGCACCCGGCGGCGCATACGACTATCTCGCGCACGGCAAGCTGTTCGGCGGCTTTGCCGTGATCGCGTGGCCCGCGCGCTATGGGGACACAGGCATCAAAAGCTTTATGGTGAGCCACGCCGGGCAGGTCTACGAGCGCGACCTCGGGCCCGATAGCGCCGAGAAGGCGAAGGCGACGACGTCGTTCGACCCCGGACCGGGCTGGGCGCAGGTGCAGCCCTGACATGCGCTCGCGGGCGCGTTCGCAGATGCGTATCTGGCAAGTTCGGCCTGTTCGGACAGTGAGGCAACATGAGACGTTCCGCCTCTCTCCTTATCATGCTGCTGACGACGGCGCTGATCTTCATGGCGTCGGCCCATGCCGTGATCCATCGCGAGTCCGACTCCGCTGCGCCACCCGTTGCGCCGGGCCCAGCCGCGAGCGGCATGAATACCGAATCGAGCGAGGTCGTGAACCTGTTGCGCAAGCACGGCATCGATGCGGACTCGAACAAGTCGCGGATCATTCTGCGTTGGATTCAGAAGATCCAGCGTGACCCCGCGATCGCCGAAAGCCTCCAGCACGGCCAGCATGTCGGGCAAATTTTTCTCGATCCGAGAGCGCGCGAAGAGGTGATGTCGAATGGGCTTGCGCATCTGACGCCTTCCGACCGGCTCCAGTACGTGAAGTTGCTGACCCGGTTTCTCGACGAACTGGTTCCCGTCAACTGCTTCGGTCTCGACGACATGAGCGCGGTGATGAACCACGTGTCGTTGCGCGAGATGTCGGACGCGGATGTCGATCAGTATTTCGGGCTGCTTTACAAGGTGCTGCTCAGCGACGTGTCCGATGCGCCCGTGCCCGCGCCGACGCCGCAACAGAACGCCGCGGCAGAGAATCAGCTCACGCGGATGCTGATCGCCGAGCTCGGCGGCGACCAGACGAGTCTCGAACGGTTTGCGTTCTACACGTCGAACCCGAAGCAGGCGACACCGGCCGATGTGTGCTGGACGACGCGCGTGACCTTGCACGCGATCATCGCGATGCCCGATCCAGAGCGGGATCTCGTGCTGCTCCGCACGATGGCACCGCACAAAGCGCAAGGGGCGGCGCCGGCACCGCGTTTGGGCACGCCTGCGACCGCGATTCCGCCGCCCGCGTCTGCGGCGCCTTGAAGTGTCCGCGCGCCCTGGCGCATCGATTCGCCTCTCGTACGACGACCGGTCAACTGGTATCGTTGGGAACAACATCCATTTTCGAATCGTCGTATGAAGCCAGTCCAACCCGCCGAGGCGCCGCGATGCGCGTAGGCAAACCCGTCAAGGCGCTGCCGCAGCCTTTGTGCGATTACTGCGGCGCGAAAGCCACGCTCGCGCGGGCGGGAGACGAAAGCTATCCATATCGCGACGATCACGGCGCCGTCTGGGTCTGCTCGCCATGTGAGGCGTGGATCGGCATTCATGCGCGTAGCACGAGGAACGTTCCCCTCGGCCGACTCGCCGATGCCGCGTTGCGCGAAGCGAAAAGCCGCTTGCACGACGCGCTCGAACCGCTCGTCGCCGCCAAGGTGCGACGCGACGGCGTCAATGCGTTCGAAGCGCGCTCGAAGGCAATCCGTTGGGTTGCGACGGAGCTGCGCATCGATCCGCTGCCCAGTTCGATTCACATGCTGTCGCTCGATCAATGCGAGCAGGCGCTTCGATTCGTCGAGGCGTTCATGGCCGCGCGCCGAGGCAGCTAAAACGCGCCGCCGCCGTTCGCATAGCGCCGTACGCCGAAGCCCTTCCTATTCGCGCGGCCACACACCCGAACTGCCACGGCGATGACTGTCGACGAGATGCGTATCCACGATGCCCGTCGCCTCCATCAACGCATGCATCGTCGTCGGTCCGACGAATACGAAGCCGCGCTTGCGCAACGCCTTGCTCAACGCGATGGACTCGGCGGATGTGGTCGGAATGTCGGCGATCGTGCGCGGCGCGGGCGTCGCGTGTGGCTGGAAGGACCAGATCAGCGCCGGTAGACCGCCCTCTTCGCGCAAGCGGATCGTTGCCACCGCGTTCGTGATAGTCGCGAGAATCTTCGCGCGGTTTCGGATGATGCGTTCGTCGGCCATCAGGCGTTCGACGTCCTTGTCGTCGAACGCCGCGACCGCGTCCGGGTCGAAGCCGGCGAACGCCTCGCGAAACGCATCGCGCTTGCGCAGAATGGTCGCCCATGAGAGTCCCGACTGAAACGCCTCCAGGCTCAGACGTTCGAACAGGCCATGCTCGTCGCGCACGGGCATGCCCCATTCGGTGTCGTAGTAATGCTTGAGCAGCGGATCGACGGCGGCCCACGGCGGACGGGCGAGACCGTCGGCGCCGACGATTGCATCGAGTGGTTGCGGCTTCTTTGGACGCGCTGCTTTGTTCGCTGCGGCACGTGCTTTCTTCGCGGGGGGCTTCGTGGCGAAAGGCGTTTTCTTCATCGTCGGTGCCGCGCGGGCGTTGGATCGGCGGCCTGGTTTTCAGCGCGCTATTGTCGTCTCCCTCGCCCGTCGGTCGCAAGCGTGAGCGAATGATTCCGTTCACGCATCAACCGATGCCCGTGCGTGATCAATCCCGGCCGGAACCGGCAGCGCGAGCTGGCGTGCGGTCTGCAAGCAGCCGGACATTTGCGTATGCTTGTGCGTATCCACATTGCCCATATATGCGAGCGACGCCCGTTAGCGGGCCGTTGGGCTTGCGCGGCGGGCGTCAGCGTTCGCCGCCCTTATCAAGGAGAGGTTCACACATGTCCGCGTATGAAAAAACACCGGAAGCATTGGCCCGGCTCACCGCCGAGCAGCGTCGAGTCACACAGGAAAGCGGGACGGAACGCCCGTTTTACAACGAGTTCTGGGACAGCAAGGAAGCAGGTCTGTACGTCGACGTCGTATCCGGCGAGCCGCTTTTTACGTCGCTGGACAAGTTCGATAGCGGCTGCGGCTGGCCGAGCTTCACGAAGCCGCTGGAAGACGAGCATGTCGTGGAGTTGCGCGACACGACCCACGGCATGATCCGCACCGAAGTTCGCTCGAAGCACGGCGACAGTCATCTGGGCCATGTGTTTCCGGACGGTCCGCGCGAAACGGGCGGGCTGCGTTATTGCATCAATTCGGCATCGCTGCGCTTCATTCCCGTTTCGCAGCTCGAAGCCGAAGGCTACGGGCAATATCGCAGTCTCTTCGAGGTCGCGAACAAGTAAGCCGATGCGGCGTGCGTTTGCGGTTTTCGGCGTCGCATGCCGTTTCGTTCCACGCGACCGAACGCGCTAGCCTGCCACAGGCAGCGCTTCGATCGCGTCGCCGATTCTGATCGCACCGCCTGTCACGACGCGTGCCGTAATGCCGCCGAAACCACGTACTGCGTTGTAGCCGCCCATACCCAGCACATCCTCCATGCGCGAACACGGATGACATTCCCCCGTCGTCTGCAACACGGCCTCGCCGATCCGGAAGTGCCGGCCTTTCAGCGCCACCAGGTTGATGCCTTCCGTCACGATGTTGCGCCGCAGTTCGAGCGCGGCGACATCGCTGCGCCCCAGATGACTCGCGATACTTCGCAGGCTTTCGGCCTGAATCAGCGTCACCTGACGTGCGCCGGCGCGGCTGGCGTAGTGATCACCGACAAGCCCTGCGTGGGCGTCGATCACGGCCGTCTCGACTACGGACATCGCGTCTTTTCGCCGCGGCCGCAGGCCGATCCAGAGGATCCTGCCCGGATGAACGGGACCATTGAGCAGGCGCGCGAGCGGCGATGACGGGTTGAGCGGCATGAGGTGTTTCGCGTGTTCGAGGTCGATGTGGGTCAGCGGCAGCGGATGCCGGACTGTGGCACCGCTGCGACCGTCTTTATACTATCGCCCATCTGACAACAGGAACCGGAAATGAAACGAGCAGTAGCCGCAGCGGTGCTTGCCGCCTGCCTCGCGCAGCCGTCGACGCAAGCGCTCGCGCAGACGGTCGCCGACCAGTGTTTCGCGATCGGCGATATCGCGGGCCAGGTGGCGTCCTGGCGTCGTCATAAGAAAACCAAAGATCAGGCGCTGACACAGGCCCAGAAATATTACAAGAACGAGTCGGATCGTCAGGCGGTCACAGCGATGATCGAGCGCATCTACAGCAGCCCCGAAGCGATGACGCCCGACCAGGCGAGCATGCTCTTCACGCAGGAATGCGCAAAGCACAACAAGCCCGCCACCGCGCAATAAAGCCTCCTAACCCAATGGCTTGCGTGCCGCGTATTCGCACTAGCCGACGTGCAGCCGCACGAGCGCAAAAAGCTGCGAACTGACGTAAAGCAGCAGGCCGATGCATCCGCCGACGAGCGTTCCGTTGATGCGGATGTACTGCAAATCCTTGCCGATGTTCAGTTCAATCTGTTGCGACATGTCGCGCGAATCCCAGTTCTTGACCGTGTCGCTGATGTGGCGCGTCAGATAGCCGGCAAAATCCGGCGCCATCGCGCGCGCCGCCTCTTCCATATGATCGTTGAGCGAGCGGCGCAGCGATGGGTCCTGCGCCAGCTCGCGCCCGATCCATTGCCCCATTGCACCGATCTTCGAATGCAGCACGGAATCGTCGCATGCGAGGTCGCGCCGCAACCAGTCGCGCAACTGTGCCCACAGATCCCTCACGTAGAGCGCGAGATTCTCGCTCTCCTTCACATATCGTTTGATCTCTTCGCCCTTCTCAAGAAAAGCGGGATCTGACTTCAACTTGACGACGAGCCGCGCGGCCGCTTCGTCGAACTTCTGTCGCAGTTTGTGGCTGCGGTCTTCGCTCACGCGCAGCAGCATGTTGTTCACCGTATCCGCAACGACGTTTGCACCGCTTTCGCCGAGCCATTCGGAAGGCATGATTTTTTCGAGCGTCGGATATTGCCGCTTGAACCAGTCGACTATCTGCTCGGCGATGAACGTACGGACGCCCGGTTCACGCAACAGCGCCATCAGATGTTCGATGCCTTCGTCAAGCAGTTCCTGATGACGGCCATCGCGCGTCAGCGTGTCGAGGATTGCGCCCGTCGCTTTCGACAGGTCGATCTTGTCGAGCATCGCATCCAGCGCGTCCTTGATGAAGCTCTGGATACGCGCGTCATCGAGCAAGTCGAGAATGCCGCCCGTCAGCTTGAGCACGTAGTCGCCGAGGCGCCGCGTATTCGCATCGACGCACAGCCAATTCGCGATGCTTTGCGCCGGGTTGTGCTTGCGGATCAAACCGACGATCGATGATTCGTCGAGAAACTTCTCGCGCACGAAGATCGCGAGGTTGTCGGCGATCTTGTCCTTGTTCTGCGGGATGATCGCTGTGTGAGCGGCGACACCGGGAATCGGTACGCGCCGGAACAGCGCGACGACGGCGAACCAGTCGGCGAGCGCGCCGACCATCGCCGCTTCCGCGACGGCCTTGATACCGTCGATCCACACGCTTCGCTGCATGAAGGCTGTCGCGATGAAGATGACCGTGGCGATCAGAAGCAGGAGCGTCGCGCGATGCTTGGCGCGTTTGAGTTCGGCTTCCTTGTTCATCGTGGGTACGTGTCGGGTCGATTGGGTGTCCGCGATGCAGGGCGTGTTCCCGCGAGTCCAGTATCGGATGTGCGGCTACGTTCGCCCGCGCGCATTCTGATGAGAACCGGATTCTTGTGTCGGCGCGACCCACGTGAAGATGCCGACGCGCCTGGCTTGCTGTTTTAAGGCAGTGGACGCGCTGTTTGGATTTGGCGCCGAGGATTTGTAACGAATACAACGAATCACGTAGCGCAAAATACGTTTGCGTCGTTTTGCAAGAGAAAATCAACGATCTCGACGTATGCCGCGAAATATCTCACTCGATGCGCCGGAATGCGTGAAACATTCGGCGGCGGGACGGCTAACTCATTGCATTATAAAGGTTTCTTCATCCGTGTGGTTTTCTTAAGGTTGTTTCACGGATTGGCCTGCAAGTCGTTGGCGCTAAATGGTTTTTGGCGATTTAACGAATCGGAGTCGATTTGGCGTTGGTTCGCGGGCTCGGGACGCACCGAGTGAGAGTGCCGACGGACTAGCGTCCGAAGTCGGGGTGAAAGTCTTTTTGGCCCGAGTGGGCGCGTTTGCTTCAAAACTCTTATGGTCGCGTAAACCGCACGATTTGATTCGTACAGCTTAGTTATTTCGAGATAGCTAGGGGTCGAGTGGCGTCGCTGGCGGATTCTGGCCGTCCGATCGGCAATGGTACGCCGTCAGCGTTACATCAACTCCCAATACTGCTGAACCTAAGTTCGCAGCGGTGACGTGTTTGCTCCTGTTCTCGATCCTTCGAAGGATGGGCTCGGCTTTCGCTCGCATCGTCAATAGTCGTCCGCCGCATTGCGCCCCAACAGGATGACGTCGGAATTCGAGCTGACAAGCCTAGATGTTTCCAGCGTTGTGCACGTCATGTCGGCGGCCCGCCCCCGCAGGAGAGGTCGCGTTTTGAGGCGAAGCATCCCTACGAGCATTTCCATGCGGTCTCTTGCCAATCAGATGCATGCCGCGGCTTGGTCGCCGCGATCAGTCCGACCGCCAAATCGAAGTTCTCCGGCTCCTAGTTTTGGCTGGATAATCAATCCGGCTTTCATCGGCGCGCCTTTGAGCGCGGTTTTGCGGCACGGCTTTCCCAGTGCGCTAAACGCATGCAAGCGAGCGGAGCCTCGCGCTCTATGTCGATCAGGTCTGGGGCGGAACGACTAAGCGCGGTTGCACCTGCGGGGCTCATCGGATGGCTGCACGGACTCGCATCGCTCAATAGTCACCAGACGGGGCGCGTCTTTATACTCAAATGCCCACGCCGGACCGGAGTGGGCGTGCTGGTCTTTTACGGTTCTGTAGTCATGGTCAACGCGGCAACGGGCGCCGTTCCTCATACGGTAGTCGTGCTGCAACAGACCAGCGCTTCGAAGTCGGATCATGCCTGGCCCTCGTGTGCACTGTGCTCTGCCCGAGGGGCATGGCCGCGACGGGTCGACATCGATCGAACCGATGCTTTTTGCGCTTTTGATCGCCTCGAGTTTGACGCGTCTATCTCGTCCGGAAACTGCGATTTCCTTGGCGCATGAATCCGTCCTCCTCTCCTCGTTATGTCGTGTCGGCAGGAGCGAGAGGGTGTCGTGGATACGGAGGATGGTCTCGATCGGCCCACCTTTGTTATTTTCCCGTCGTCGCACGGTTGGCCCTTGGATTTGCCGTTTGCCCTCAGCACCGTCTGATTCACAAACATGCGACTTGGCAACACGCGAGGGCGTCGCCTTGGCAAGCGTTACGGGTCCTAGTGGGGGTCAGCGACCGACTCACTGTGATGCTGCGCGGCTGGCTCAAGACCACGCGCACATGGGGCGTGCAAGTCGTCGCGACCCATGCGTTGGCCCGTCTCAAGAGACGGACGGGCTATTTACGGTAAATAACCGAAGTGGAACGGATTAGTATTCCGTGGGTGGGGATTTAGGTTATTTACCGTAAATAGGTCGCGGGCCGCGAGACCGATCGAGCAAACATAACCTCGCGCCGGGGTCGGCTTCATGGCCGCGTGCCTTATCGGCGACACGAAGGTTACATGCCATATGCCTTGTTCGGGCGGACGAATTCCGGTTATTTACCGTAAATAACCTCTAGGCGACGCCTATCCGAGCATACGTCGCATACCGCTCCCGCCCACCGACAACCTTGAGAACGGCGTCCCAGCCGCACGAGTCCCGACTTCGGAAGAAGAAACAGCGGAACCGCCGACCCGCCAACTCAGCCGAAACAAGAGGCTTACCGCAGTGCCACGAGAAAATGCCGGTCGGACACGACCGCAGAGAACAAAGACGGGAACTAGACGTCGACGAACGCAACGTCGGAGGCAACCAACAACCTTGCTGCAAAAAAGAAACTCTTCGCGGTGCCCATCGCGCGGCGACGGGCACCTTAACGATCTCAATCGGGCGACGACTGAACGTCCTCGAGGAATCCAGTAATCAACTGCCGCAACTCCTCGACACGATCCTGCGGCACACCGTTAGCCCGCAAACGGATGACTAAAAGGTCGCCCTTCCGCTCAATCCCCACTTCCTCTTCCTTCCGAGCAGGAGCAGCAGCCCGGCCCGCACCCAACAGCGCAGCCAACACCTCCGGCGCGGTCCGCGCCGGATCTTCCGCGAGTTCGACCGCGCGCTGCACGATCTCATCCCCCGCCTTCTTCAACGCCACCGACAACTTCCGTGCCGCCTGAAACTGGATATCGTGCGGAGAAGGAAAGGCCCCAACGACCTCAGGCGGCAGCTCAGCCACCAGCAGCGCGCTGGAAATATTCCCCTGCGACAACCCACAGGCCTTCGCCATCGCGTTCTGAGACGGCCACAGTTGATCGTCGAGCGCGCGCTTGTACCACACGCCCTGTTCCCACGGACTCAGGTTTTTCCGTGCCCGGTTCTCCTGGTCCATCTGGACGAACTGACCTTGTTCCGTAATCTCGCGATCGACGATCGCATTCACAGGCAGATCGAGTTCCAGACACGCACGATGCCGGCGATGCCCAAACACAATCTCGTAGCCGTCCCCATCGTTGGACGGCCGGACCTTGATCGGTTGCGTATTCCCACCCGCTTCCGCGATCAACGACTTCAGCTCCGCAAAACTCTCGTCGCCGAAGTCCTGCCGGTTCGCCCACTTCGACGCCTGGATCGTCTTCGGATCCAGCGCGCGGATGGGAACCGCGCCGTCGTACTCCTTGAGTTGCGCTTCGAGCTGCGAAACACGATCGGAGCTTTCGCGCATTGCGCTGCGAAACGCCAGCATCTGGCCGGGCGCCGTCCGCGGAGACGCCGTCCGCCCCGCGTCCTGCGCCGGAGCCGGCACCATCAGATCCCCCGTCTTCTTTGCAAGCCTGTCTTTGATCGACATTTATCGCTCTCCTTATTCCGACTTCGCCCAGAAGGCCACAATGGATTGCTCAACGATTTCCGTCACCCGGTCGTATGCCTCGCGCGCGCGGCGGTACGTTTTCGCATTGCCGTCGTAGCGCGAAATGTCATACACAGTGCCGAACTCAGCCGAACTCGCCGCCGTCACCGCCGTCTTCGGAATCTCCACCGGGAGCACTTTTTCAGCGTAAGTCGCGGAAATCCATTCACGAACCACACCGGCGGCGGCGTCCGCGGGATCGACGCGCGAAAGCAGCACATGGATGAATTCGAACGATTTATCGGTGTTTGTTTCCGCCGTCAGATTTGAAGCGAGGTCGCTAAAGAGCGTCCAGAACTGCGCCGAACTGGCGAAGTCCAGCGCGTTGGGCGGCGTAGGAACGATCAGGCCATCCGCTGCCATGAATGCGTTGACCGTGCCGTAGCTCAGCGCAGGCGGCGTGTCGATGATGATCACGTCGTAATTGCGGCGCGCCTGCTCGAGACTCGTGTTCAAGACGTTCCAAAATTCGAAGTCCGGCTCCTTCATCTGACGGCTAGGCAAGATGAATTCCACGTTGAACAGCGATGACGACGCGGGCACCAGATCGATGCCGTCCCAGTATGTTTCGCGAATCGCGTACTCGATACTCGATTGATCGCCCGTCGCCAACGCCGTAATCGTCGAATCTTCTTCCACTTCTGTATCAGGAAGAATCCCGAATAGCGTGGTCAAGGAACCTTGCGGATCCGTGTCGATCACGAGCACGCGATGTCCCCGCAAACTCAAGCCCTGCGCCAGCGTCATCGCGGTGGTGGTCTTGCTCACGCCACCTTTGAAGTTCCCGATCGCGACCGTCATCGCCGGCGCGCTTTCCGGCCTTAGCGCATTACCGCGATAAGCGCGAACCCACTCGCGCGCTTCCGGCAACGAAAATTCACGGCGCGAACCCGTCGCGTTGACGGTGCCGGGCGGCAGGTCGCCCTTCGAAGTGCGGTAGGTGATTTGGCTTTTGTCGACTTCACACAATGCAGCGAGCTGCGAAGCGTTGAAAACAGGCGGGTTTTTACGAGCGTTCGGCGCAAGCATGCGACCCCGTACTTGCGAGACGATGTCAGTCGCGCGAGCGGCCTGATCGACGATGTCTTGAATAGTGATGTTCATAGCTGATCCGCGGAAGACGATGCAGTCAGCTTATATCAGATGGCTCGACAGAAAGCCATCTATTCAACGGAAATTCGGAATATCCGTCAATTCCGTTGCAACGCGATGTCCTGGTGATTTTGCGATAACCACGCATCGAACTTGTGTACGTCGAATTCGGGGCGGACGCGGTTTCGCAGCCAGGATGCGAAGTTCACGCGGCCCACTGAGCCCGAAAACAGGCCCGGACTCTCCGGACGAAACTCGCGTGCGTACTTCGCGCCGTCGCCTTCGACGAACTGGCGCGCAAAGGCTCGCTTCTCGTCCTGCGTGAGCGCCTTGACTGCCGCGGCGCATTGAAGACGGTCGAAGTCGATGCGCAACTCCTGCAAACGGGCATCGAGCGTCCGCGAACGCACAGCCGCTGCCTGTTTCTGAGCCTTTTCGCGCTTTTCTTTCTCGTACTCGGGCTCGGACACGTCTGCCTTGTTCTCGATGAGTGTGCGGATGAAACCAGCCGTCGAGCGCTTGATCTGCCCTTTCTTGTCTTTCTCTTCGGCAAGCTGCACCACCAGCCGTGCTCGTTCCTCGTCCTCGATCACGAAACTCAGCGCCAGTTTGTCCCCGATGCCATGCGCGCGCAGCTTCCGGTAAATCTCGCTGTCGCGAACGTGCGCGAATTCGTCTTCCGTCTCCGGCGTCAAAAGTGACTGCTGCGCGCCCTGGCGGATCAAGAATTTCACGCCCGTCACCGAGCGGCCCATACGCTGGTATTCGACCTCTACGTTGATATCCGAGACATCGTTGATCTCCTTGACGGCCTTCTGAATCACTTTACTGTTCAGCCGGCGAAAGTCGTCGTAATACTCCTGGGTTGCACCGAGAAGCTTCCGCAGGACCGGAAGCTCGATCCAGCCGGTCGAGCCAACCTTCTGAAAACGCAGGCAATTTTCGTAGAGCGTCAACGCGTGCGACTTCGAAAATTTACGCTGCACGCCGAGGTTGACGGTCGCATAGATGGACGGATCATAAAGCTTTTCGGCCAGCGCCTCGTCGTAGCGGTACGAGCACACGCCGGTCCGAATTTCGGCGAACGACAGGATCGGCATTACGCTCCACCGCTCGCGACCGTCATCCATGACATTGAATTCGACCGCGGTCGTGGCCAGCTGTCTGAGCGCTTCGCGAAGTTTTTCGGTGTTTTCGCTCTCGGTCCAGCCGAGCACGAGCATGAGCGTACGGACCGGCAGGCGGTGCGTTCTCGTGGTCAGAAGATTATCGTACGAATGCAGCAGCAGCACATTGGACAGCTTTCGCTCGAGCAGCGAAAGCTCGCCGCTTGTATGGATGGCGGCCACATGCTTTTTGACGCTTTCGGTACGAACCTCTTTCGGCAAGGTTCTAGGCATGCCCGGAATTGTGCTCTAAATGACCCCAGGTTGCAATCGTCGACTGGGACATGAGGGATACGTTGCGCGACAAACGTCCCGCTCGCCTTCGCTCAACGCATCGCGTTAATACGGTCATGGGTAGATTCACCGCAGACGGGGACAATCCCACCGCATCTGGGGGCGTGAAACGCCCCAGACGGGGACGTTTGGTCATGAAAGACACCCCGCTCGGGGTCGATTGCCACCCGGAATGGGGACGTTTACGTCCGGCGAGCCTTATCAGATAAGGGACTCCGTGGTGTAAACGGTGTAAACGTTGTTTACCAAACGGTATACAAACCTCAATACACCCCAAACGGGGACACGAACACAGAGTTGCTTGCTGCTTTTATCGAAGAAATAAATGCTCCCCCGTTCTTCGAAATCGAACTGCGAACCTCAGCCAGCTCGAAACCTGATGCACAACCGTACGTAACTCTATGAACATAAATCGTTAAATCGCGATCGCCCCTGAACATCGTTTCGGCTAAAACGCTATTTATCGTAAATAACCGGCTGACATTCATAGGACCTCCGACGGTAAACACCCTGACTGGGGACAATGAGATTCATAAAACATTGGCTTCGCGCTTTACACCCCAAGTGGGGACAATCGACTGAAGCTCACCCCTGATAGGCCATTTTCGAGCGCCACGTCCGCCGTGCAACACCCAAAAACCGGAGCAACATCGGGAGCACGCTGCACGCATACGAGTATGGCACCCCAGGTGGGGACATTAGCGCCACTGCGGCAGCATGTGCAGTCACCTTCCGCGTCACTCCGCCCCAAGTGGGGACATTGCGCGCCATCGCCTATTTACGATAAATACGCCGGTGCGCGGCCCAACATCGGCGCGCTTCGCTCGCACCCCGGAGCGATTTTGTCAGCGGACAGATCGAAAAACCGCAGGCTGCATGATGAGCAGCCGTGGATATGGACGGGGACCGTTGACCACAACCGAGCCGCAACTGCAATGCGAGCGCGCACAGACGATGAGGATCGCCAGGTAACGACAGTGTCGAAAAAATAAGAAAAACCGCGTTCGATCAACGACCTAAAACTGATAGTTGATCGACACGTCGCACACCCCATTGGTTTTCGTTTGCGTGATCGGGCTATTCGCAGCGCTGCCCAACAGACGTTTGAGCGCTCCGTCCGCGGTCACGAACCAGTGCTTATTGACGAACCAGATCATCGTTACGCCGAATCCGGCCGATTTCAGCCCGGCACTCGCGTCATACTGCGAATATCGAGACGAAGCCGCCTGCGCCGCGTTCACCCCGAACCAGCTGTTCATATATTTGGAATCGGCGAACGTTACCGACGGTCCCGCGAACCAATAGAAGCTCTCCGAACTGCCCGGAAGCGGCATGTAGGCCCCGAAATCCGCGACCCAGCCATTCGATCCACCGAAGCTGCGTGTGACGGCGCCCCGGAAAACGAGCGGAAACTCCTTCGAAATTACGTACTCTCCAGCCAGCTTCACTTCGGGCGCCGGGTTGATGTTGCCCATCCCATCGAGTCGGGTGGGATCGTCGTGCGCACGCCTGCCCAGGTCATATACGGCCGCAATGCTCACGCGCCAGTTGTCGCCCTGGAGCACGTTGACGCCCAGTCCTTCGCCCGTCGAAAGAAAAGCTAGATCCTTGTAGCGAATATCGGTGCTTGGCCCGACCAGAGTGTGATAGCGATCCGAGCCGTCATAACGCGGTTCGAACGTTGCGCCAATGCCGAGCCGGACTTCCCAGTCAGGTCGATTGGGTCGGAACAACTTTTCCAGCGGGATTCCTGCCGAGTATTGCCACTCGCCGAGCGGCGAGGGCGTTTGCGCGAAGGCCACCGGTGGGTGGCAGATCAAATAGGCGAGGCTGGCGTAGACGGGTAGCTTGGTCATGTCGACGAACGTCTTGGGTTGCGAGTCCGCGGCCGCGGCACGTTGCTGCCATGTTTAAGGTTGTCCAATTCACAACGATGATCCGGCGGCAGGTCAGCAAACGCCGTACCTGCCCCGTTTTGACTTGCCGCATATCAGCATGAACCAAATCTCGGATTCCCGCCGCCGATGGCTATATATATAGTTGTCTTGCTAATCAAATAGTGCGCCATTCATGTTCGCTCAATGCCTGTATTTCAACGCGTCCGCGCTTGCTCGTCTGGTCGAGCGGGAATGGGCCGAGATCTACGGCGATCTTGGATTAACACCTGCTCAAGGCTATGTGCTGCGTGTCGTCCTGTCGAAGCCGGGTTGTCTTGGCAGCGAGATTGCGGACACATTGAGCATCGCCCGGCCAACGGCGACGCGGCTCATCGACAACCTGGCGAGGAAGAAGCTCGTTGAACGACGGCAGGGCAAGTCGGATGCCCGCGAGCGGGGCGTGTATCCGACACGTTCAGGCAAGGCGTTGAACGCAGCGATCAGCGACGCAAGCGCGCAGATCACCCGCCGTCTCAAAGTGCATATTGGCGCGGAAGTCTTCGAGAGCACCATTGCCGGCATGCGCAAGATGCGCGAGGCCCTCAAGTAATCGCGCTCGCGCATCGATCCCACCGCCGGCACCTGACAATTTCATTCGATGGAATTGTCGGAGGGCCATGAACAGTCAATTCAGCGGCGGGCGCTTTATCCACGAGCGCTGCATTTGTACAGTCCAGACTCGAATCTCTGATCTTCGTCGATCGCCCCGGTCGACGCTTCTACAGAAGCGCAACGATGGACTATCTGCAGTCACTCAGGATGTTTGTAAAGGTCGCGGAGCTGGGCAGCTTCACGGGCGCAGCGGATCAACTGAAGGTATCGAGCGCCGTCGCGACGCGCAGCGTAGCGTCCCTCGAGGAGCGCCTCGATGCGCGTCTGCTCCAGCGCACCACGCGCAGCGTGACGCTGACGGAAGCAGGGCGGCTGTTTCTGGATCGCGTCAGGACGATCGTCGACGATATCGACGACGTCGAGGGCGGACTGCTCGCCGCCACAGGGGTGCCGTCGGGTACGTTGCGCATCGCGGTGCAAGGCAGCGTGGGTGCAGGGTATCTCGCGAAGCTGCTGAGCGCGTACACCGAACGCCATCCGCGCGTCGTGCCGCAGGTGATATTCGCGGACGGTCCAATCAGCCTTGTCGAAGGACGCTTCGACGCGGCGCTGACGAACGACACCTATCCGCATGCCGGTTCGGTCGTCGTGCGGGCGTTCGCGCATCTGAAGATGACGCTCGTTGCGTCGCCGCGTTATACGCCGGGCATACACCGCATCGCCAATCTGACGGACATCGATCCGCTTGTGATGTTGACTCTCGACGACGGCACGACAGGCACCGAGCACGATCCTGTGCGTCGATGGCTCGACACGCATACCGCGCACGCGACCCGGATTCATGCAAACAACAGCGACATGCTGCGTCGCATGGCGATTGAAGGCATGGGCGTCGCGCTGGTGCCTGCCGTGCTCGTCGAGGACGACCTCGACGACGGCTCGCTCGTGCCGGTATCGTCGGAAACCGCGTTGCCATCGATGGGACTGTCAGTCGCGTACGGCAGCCGCCGCAATCTCGCACCGAACGTGCGCGCGCTTGTTGATCTGCTGGTCGAGCAGGCGGGTTATGAGCGGCTGCCCGTTCCGCTCAGACACGACGATGCCGCGCTCGTATCTGGCAATTAGCCGCTACGCGTGCGATGAAACCGGTGCAGGGCTTTCTTGTTGCAGCACGCGCTCCAGCCTCTGGCCGCTTCGCTGGCTGGTCCGGCGTCCCGGTTGGTAACCTTTGAAAGGCTCGTAGAGCCCGCCGCTGCGCCACGCGACGCAAAGCGCCGCGCACAATACAGCGATCGCGAGCATAGGCAGCAGCGGCATCATCGCGGGCAGCTCCTGCCCGCCGAACACCGCGTACAGGTAGACGGGCAGCGAGTACGGATGATAGGCGACCATCACCGTCGCGCCGATCATCAGCGGCGACTGGGCGAAGTTTAACGGCTTGCGCAACGCGATTTCCCCGTCAGGCGTTATGAGCAGGCATATCGCGACGACCGTAGACGACGCTGCATTCGAGACAGCGGAGGTTCAATCCGTTGCGTTTGCATCCGTCAACGCATTGCGGTCCCAGCCGCCGCCGAGCGCTTTCAGCAATTGCACGCTTGCATCGATACGGCGCGCGTCGATCTGTTCCGCCGCGCGCTCGTTGGACAGCGCGATGGTTTGTGCTGTCACCACGTTCAGATAGTCGACGGCACCCGCCTGATAGCGATTGGTCGTCAGCTTGAGCGACAGGTCGGCGGCCGCTGTCGCGCGTTGCTGGCTGTCGGCTTCGTTCGCGAGCGTATTGAGCGACGACAGATCGTCCTCGACCTGCTGGAAGGCCACCAGCACCGTTTGCCGGTAATCGGCGACCGTGCCGTCGTATTGCGCGCTTGCATTGTTCAGCGCTGCCGCGCGCCGGCCGCCGTCGAACAGCGTACCCGCGATCTGTGAGCCGAGCGACCAGAACAGGCTCGATGCCGTGAGCCACGGCGCGAAGAACGAGCTTTCGAGCCCCGCCGTCGCCGACAGCGTCAGGTTCGGATAGAACGCCGCGCGCGCTTCGCCGATCTGCGCGTTTGCGGCGGCGACGCGCCGTTCGGCGGCGGCGATGTCGGGACGGCGCTCCAGCAATTGCGACGGCACGCCCGCGGGAATCTGCGGCAGCGCGACGGTCTCCACCTTCGGCGGTAGCGAGAAAGACGATGCGGGCTGACCGACCAGCGTGGCGATCGCATGCTCGAGCTGCGCGCGCTGCACATCGATGTCGCTATCTTGCGTGCGCGTGCTTTCCAGCTGCGTCTGCGCCTGCGCGACGGCAGACGCATCGATCGCGCCGTCCTTCAGTTGCTGTTGCACGATCCGCAGTGCAGCGGCGTAGGCGGTGACCGTATCGTCGAGCAGCTTCTTTTGCCGGTCGAGCGAGCGCAAATCGAAATAGTCGATTGCGAGATCGGTGGCAACGGAAAGACGCACCGATTGCAGATCGGCTTCGCTGGCCTGCGCATTGTCGCGCGCATTGACGGTCGCGTTCTTTACCCGACCGAACAGATCGGGTTCCCAGCTCGCCGCGAGTCCCGTCGAAAAATCGGGCACAGTATGGCCCGCCAGCCCTTTGTGCACCACATTCTGCGACGTGCGATAGCGTTGCGCCGAGGCGCCCGCGGTGACGACGGGCGCATAACCTGCGCGCTGATAGTCGACCATCGAGCGCGCCGCTTCCAGTTGCGCGACGGCCTTGCGCACGGTCTGGTTCGACACGTCGACCTGCGCTTCCAGATGATTCAGTTCGTCGTCGTTGAAGAGCGTCCACCACGGGCCGCGCGCCTCTCCATCGGCGGGCGCGGCGACTGTCCAGCCGGCTGCGGGTTGCGGCGTGCTCGCGAAGTGATCGGGCACAGCCGATTGCGGCTGCGAGTAGTGCGGCAGTGTCGAACACGCGCCCAACGCGCTTGCGACAGCTACGGCAATTGCCTTGCGAACCAGCGATCCGCGGACAAGGAACATGATGAGCCTCGCTTTCCGTTTTTTAACCGCGCTTCGCGAGCGCCGCCGCCTGCGTCGCTTGCGTCGAATGCAAAGACGCGACGCGCACTGTTTCGCCGCTGCTGATCGCATCGCCCGGATTGTTGATCACGCGATCGGTTGCATCGAGTCCCTTCGCCACTTCGACGTAGGTGCCGAAATCGCGGCCAATGGTCACGGTCTTCAACTGCACCTTGTCGTCACTGCCGATCGTCGCGACGGTCACGCCGTCCGGCCGGAACAGCAGCGCGCTGACGGGCACCTCGAGGGCGGGATGCGCCGTTTCCAGCGCAAGATGAACCTGCGTGTACGCGCCCGGCAGCAACGTGCCGTCGCGGTTGTCGACATCGACTTCCACACGCAGCGTGCGGCTCACGGGATCGATCGACTCCGCGCTGCGCGCGACCGTCGCGTCGAACTGGCGCCCCGGATACTGCTGCGTCGTCAGATAAACCTTCGTGCCCGGCATGACGCCCTGTGCATCGTTTTGCGGCACGTCGACGAATACGCGCAGACGGTCGGTCTGTTCGATATGAAAGAGTTCGCCGCTGTTGGCGGGGATGCCGGGCGAGCCGCCCGAGGTCACCAGCGCGCCGACATCGACGTTACGCGCGGTGATGACGCCGTCGAACGGCGCCGTCACTTTCTCGTACGACACCAGCTCAGCGAGCCGCGCCACATTTGCTTGCGCCGCTTGCCACGCGGCGAGCTTCGCTGCGCTGTCGCTCGTCTTTGCGTCGGCATCCTGTTGCGAGACGGACTGCGTTTGCAGCATCGTTTGCCAGCGCTGCGCGGTGCTGTTTGCGAAAGTGTAGTTGGCCTTCGCAGTCGCTTCGTCGGCGCGCGCCTGGCGCAGCTGCGCGTCGAGCTCCGGCGTATCGATGTCGGCGAGCGTTTGTCCCGCTTTGACCTTCGCACCGATATCCGAATACCAGTGCTGGATGTAGCCGCTCGTGCGCGCGTAGATCGACGCGTCCGCGAACGGCATCACGTTGCCGGGCAGCAGCAATTCCTGCAACGCGGGTGCGCGCGTCGGCGTGAGCGTTTCGACCGTAAGATAACGCTGCTCGTCGACTTGCTGGGTCAGCGCCGTGCCGGCGTGCAATCGCGGCACGATGCCGAGCGCGAGCAACGCGGCGGCGACGGCCGCTAGCGCGACGGGCAGCAGGTAGCGCCGCGTGGCGCGTTTCGACTCGTGATCGGCAGGCGTCAGCTCGGTGGGAGCCGAAGGTTGCGGACGTGTCGGCAGATCGGGCGTAGTCATGGCAAGTCCTTATTGGGCGTGTGTGGTCATGTCGGCGTGATCGGCGGCATTCTTCGCGCGGCGTTTCGCGAGCCACGCGTGCACCATGCCGAATACGACGGGTACGAACATCAGCGTCGACACTGTGCCGATCGCGAGGCCGCCGATCACCGCGCGGCCGAGCGGCGCATTCTGCTCGCCGCCGTCGCCGAGGCCGAGCGCCATCGGCAGCATGCCAATCAGCATCGCGAGCGCCGTCATCAGCACCGGGCGGAAGCGGTTGAAGCCTGCATCGAGCGCGGCCGCGAGCGGCTCCATGCCGTTGGCGAGCGACTCGCGAGCGGTGTTGATGACGAGAATGCTGTTGGCCGTTGCGATGCCGATGCACAGAATCGTGCCCGTCAACGCAGGTACGCTCAGCGTCGTGTGCGTGGCGAACAGCATCCACGCAATGCCCGCGAGCGAGCCTGGCAAGCCGCTGACGATGATGAGCGGATCGAGCCACGACTGGAAATTCACCACCATCAGCAGATAGACGAGGGCGATGGCGAACACGAGACCGTAGCCGAGGCCTACGAACGATTCGTTCATCGACTGCACCTGTCCGCGAATCACAATGGACGAGCCGGCCGGCAACTGCGTGCGCGCGGCGTCGACGAGTTTCGTTACGTCAGAAGCGACGCTGCCCAGGTCGCGTCCTTGCGTTGACGCGAATATGTCGAGCACGGGTTGCACGTTGTAATGCGATACGACGGCCTGCTGCATGCTGCGCGACGTCGTGCCGAGCGAGCCCAGCTGATTCTGCGGATCGACGCCCACCCGGTTGGTGGTCAGCGGAATGTTGCTGAGCGTTTGCAGCGAGTGAATGTCGTACTGCGGCATCTCCGTCACCAACGGATAGCTGACGCCGTTCTTCGGATCGAGCCAGAAATTCGGCGTGGTCTGCGAACTGCCCGAGAGCGCGATCAGCATGTTCTGCGCGACGTCTCTTTGCGTGAGGCCCGCCTGGATCGCCTTCGTACGATCGACATTGACGTCGATGGCCGGTTCGTCGCCAGGCTGCTGGAGGCGGGCATCGACAAGACCGCGCACGCCGCGCATTTGCGCCAGCAACTTGTCCGCGACGACACGGTTCTGATCGAGCTTGTTGCCGACGATCTGCACGTCGATCGGCGCGGGCAGGCCGAAGTTCAGAATCTGGCTGACGATATCGGCAGGCAGAAACGCGAATGTCACGCCGGGAAACGCCTGCGCCAGCACGTTGCGCAACTGTGCGACGTATTGCGCCGTCGGCTTGTGATCGGGCTTGAGCGTGACCATGATGTCCGCGTCTTCAGGGCCGATCGGGTCCGCCGAGTCGTATGTCAGATTGATGCCGCTCACGGGCACGCCGATGTTGTCGAGCACGGCGGCCTGTTCCGGCTTCGGAATCACGCTGCGGATTTTCGCTTCGACCTGATCGGTGATGCGCGCCGTCTGCTCGATGCGCGTGCCCGTCGGGGCGCGCAGATGCAAACGGATTTCGCCGGTGTCGACGGCAGGAAAGAAGTCGCGGCCTGCAAACGGAATCAGTGCGAGCGATGCGAAGCACAGCGCGAGATAGACGGGAATGAACCGGCGGCGATTCGCGACCGCGCGTTGCAGCACGTCGTGGTAACCGTTGCGCAGGATGTCGAAGCGATGCTCGAAGCGTGCCTGAAAGCGCGCGAAGATCGCGAAGCGTCCCTGCGCAGCGCGTCCGTTCTTCGAAGGCACGCGCATCAGATACATCGCGAGGGTCGGGACAAGCGTGCGCGAGAAAAAGTACGACGCGCACATCGCGAACACGACGGCTTCCGCCAACGGAACGAACAGATACCGCGCGACACCCGACAACAGGAACATCGGCACGAATACGATGCAGATCGACAGCGTCGAGACGAAGGTCGGCACGGCAATCTCGCCGGACCCGTTCAGGATCGCATCGTGCAGCGGCGCGCCTTTTTCGAGGTGATGCGTGATGTTTTCGATTGCCACAGTCGCATCGTCGACGAGAATGCCGACCGCGAGCGCGAGTCCGCCGAGCGTCATGATGTTGATGGTCTGCCCGAGCGCGGCCAGCGCAATCAGCGACGTCAACACGGCCAATGGAATCGACACCGCGATGATGAGCGTTGCGCGCCAGCTGCCGAGAAACAGCAGGATCATTGCGGCCGTCAGGCATGCGGCGATCAGCGCTTCGCGCACGACGCCCGAAATCGCCGACTTCACGAACACGGACTGATCGGAGAGCGGCGTAATCTTCAGTGCGCTCGGCAGGCCCGCGGCGATCTTCGGCAGCATCGCTTTCACTTGCTGGATGATGGTCAGTGTCGACGCACTGCCCGTCTTTTCGATTTGCAGCAACGCGGCGCGCTTGCCGTCGCTACGCACGATATTCGTTTGCGGCGCGTAGCCGTCGATCACATGCGCAACGTCGCGCACATAGACGACGCTGCCGTTGACCGTCTTGATGGGCAGATCGTTGAGTGCAGCGACGGTGCTCGTGCTGCCGTTCATCTCGACGTTGTATTCGCGCGAGCCGATCTTCGCGGTGCCGCCCGGCAGAATCAGGTTTTGCGCGTTGACCGCGTTGACCACGTCGGCGGGTGCGAGACCCTTCGCCTGCAGCGCTTTCGGATCGAGCAGGACCATGATCTGGCGGATCTTGCCGCCATAGGGCAAGGGCACGGCTGCGCCCTGGATCGTCGCGAGTTGTGTGCGGATGAAGCTGTTGCCGAGATCGTAAAGCGTCTGTTCGGGCAGCGTGTTGCTGGACAAGCCCAGTTGCAGCACGGGCACCGTCGATGCGTTGTACGTGATGATGTTCGGCGGCAGCGTGCCGGGCGGCAGCACGCGCAGGATCGACGCGGAGTTCGACGCAGCCTCGGCGATCGCGCGGTTGATGTCCGCGCCCGGATGAAAGAACACCTTCACGACGGAGACGCCGTTGAGCGATTGCGATTCGATGTGTTCGATATCGTCGACGTCGGTGGTGAGCGCGCGCTCGTAGTTCGACGTGATCCGGTGCGCCATGTCTTCGGCGGAAAAACCGTTATACGACCACACGATGCTGACGACGGGAATGTCGATGTTCGGGAAGATATCCGTCGGCGTGCGCAGGATCGCGAGCGGCCCGACGATGAAGAGCAGCACGGCCAGCACGATGAAAGTGTAAGGCCGCCGCAGGGCCAGTTTGACGATCCACATGACGGGTTCCTTGGACAATGATCTGCCGGTGCGCCCGAACGCGGATCGCGCCCGAACATTTCATGGGATCGCAGTGTGGCGGCGGAGCACTTACTCTCAAGTGACTGTGACATTACGAATTCGACATCCTGGGGGGAGCATAAACGGCCCGGAACGATGTCGATTGCGTAAATGACCGATTTGTCATCTGAGGGACAGGCTTAGGTCAGCACTCAGTGCACACAATGGCGTTAACCCTTTGCGAACCCGCGGCCGCACGGCTGACGGGGCCGAAACCGACAAGCAGTGAAACGCTGCGAAGGGCATTGGGGCCGCATCTTCATGGACTTTTTTATGGATGCGGCGCTGGTCAAGAACTCACATGCAGGTGAACCATCATGAAAGCACTGATCCAGGCTGTCGTCGTTTCGTGTGCGCTGGCTGCGCCGGCACTTTCCTTTGCTCAGGCCGAGCAGGGCCAGGTCACGCGCGCGCAGGTTCGCGAGGATCTGCAACGCGTCGAGCAGGCAGGCTATCGTCCCTCGTCAGACGACGCTTCCTATCCTGCCGACATCCAGGCCGCCGAAGCGAAGGCATCGGCGGGCGGGCAGCAGCCGCTGGAACAGACGGCTGTAGGCGGTGTCGCGCCGAGCGGCACGATGCAGATGGGCGCGCCCGCATCGGCGGATGGCAATCCGAAGCCGGTCTTTTTCGGAAACTGAGTGAGATATAACGGGCGCGCGCCGCCCGTTAATTTCTTGCGACGCTCAAGGCGAGCGGTCGCCGCACATGCGGCGACCGTGCCTGACGTCTTGCTGACGCTCGCCGTCAAGCGAGATTCTCGGTCGAGAACGGCAGCGCATACACCCGCTTGCCCGTGGCCGCGAAAATCGCGTTCGCGACGGCGGGCCCGACAGGCGCGACGCCCGGCTCACCGATGCCCGTGGGCGCCTGCGCCGACGTAACGATGTGCACTTCGACCTTCGGCATCGCATCCATACGCAGCACGCGATAGCCGTCGAAGTTGTTCTGCTCGATGCGGCCGTCCTTCAACGTAATCGCGCCATACAGCGCCGCGCCCAGGCCGAAGCCGATGCCGCCTTCGATCTGCGCCGCGATCACGTCCGGATTGATCGCCGTGCCGCAATCCACCGCGCAGACCACGCGATCGACCTTCACCTTGCCGTCCTTGTCGACGGACACCTCGGCGACTTGCGCGACGAAGGTCTTGAACGCTTCCGCCACCGCGATGCCGCGACCTTTGCCAGGCGGCAAAGGCGCGTCGCTCCATCCCGCTTTTTGAGCGGCGAGATCGAGCACGCCGCGCATACGCGGTTCGTGTTCGAGCAGATCGCGCCGGAACGTGTACGGATCTTTGCCGGCCGCATGCGCAGCTTCATCGATGAACGCTTCGACGGCGAAGGCCGTGTGCGAACTGCCCACCACGCGCCACCACAGAACGGGCACGCCTGTGCGCATCGTCGACAGCTCGACGGAGATGTTCGGAATCGCATACGCGATGTTCGCAGCGCCTTCCACCGACGTGCCGTCGATGCCGTTCTTGATCAAGCCCGAGAATGGCGTATCGGCGACGATCGACTGCCCGACGATCCGATGCTGCCAGCCGACGAGCTTACCGTCGCGCGACAGGCCCGCTTCGAGCTTGTGAAAGTACATCGGGCGATAGAGGCCGCCGTGGATGTCGTCTTCGCGCGTCCACTGCAGCTTGACGGGTGTGCCGTTCGCGCCGAGCGCCTTCGCGATCGACACTGCTTCGACGATATAGTCCGAGCCCGGATTCGCGCGCCGTCCGAAGCTGCCGCCCGCGTACAGCGTGTGAATGCTCACCTGCTGCGGCTGCAGGCCGGCGACGTTCGCCGCGTTCGCCTGATCGACGGTCTGGAACTGGTCGCCCGCCCAGATTTCGCAACTGTTCGCCGTCAGCTTGACGACGGCGTCGAGCGGTTCCATCGGCGCGTGAGCGAGGTACGGGAATTCGTAGCTCGCGCTGATCTTGCGCGCCGCACCCTGAATCGCCTTCGACGCATCGCCTTCCGTGCGCGCGGGCAGACCGGGCTTGTCGGCAGCCTTGCGATACTCGGCCATGATGTCCGCCGAACTGCGCTTCTCAGCGTGGGTATCGTCCCACTCTACTTTCAGCGCGTCGCGGCCCTGCTTTGCGGCCCAAAAGCTCTTCCCGACGACGGCCACGCCGCGCGGCACCTGCACGACGTTCACGACGCCGGGCACCGCTTTCGCCGCCGACGCATCGAAGGAACGCACCGTCGCGCCAAACTGCGGCGGCCGCTGGATCACGGCGACGAGCATGCCTGGGAAGGTCACGTCGAGCGTGAACTGAGCGGTGCCGTCGGTTTTGGGCGGCACGTCGACACGCGGCGCCCGACTGCCGATCAGTTTGAAATTCTTCGGGTCTTTGAGCGGCACGTTCTCCGGCACGGGCAATGCCGCGGCCGCCGATGCCAGCGAACCATACGTCGCATGCCTGCCGCTCGCGTCGTGATAAACGACGCCGCGTTCCGTGCGCAAGTCGGATGCGGGAACCTTCCATTGCTGCGCCGCCGCCGCCACCAGCATTGCGCGCGCTTTCGCGCCCGCGTCGCGCAACTGCATCCACGAATTGGCCATCGCCGAACTGCCGCCCGTGCCCTGCATCGTGCCGAACGCGAGGTTCGCATAGCGCTTTGCATCCGCGGGCGCGCTTTCGACGCGCACGCGCAACCAGTCCGCATCGAGTTCTTCGGCGACGATTGTCGCAATGCCCGTGTACGCGCCCTGGCCCATCTCGAGGTGCTTGGCGATCACCGTCACGCTGTCGTCGGCGCCGACGCGCAGGAAGGCGTTCGGTGCGAACGGCGCGCCCGGCGCTGGCGCCGCGAGCGCGCGCCGCGACGTCACGGTCCATTCGAAGCCGATGGTGAGCGCGAGCGCGGCCACCGTGCCCGCGCCTTTCAGAAAGGAGCGCCGCGCCGGGCGCTGAACGTCAACAATATCGGTCGTCATCGCTTACCCCTGAATCGTGCTGGCGGCATCGTGGATCGCTGCGCGAATCCGCGTATAAGTCGCGCAGCGGCAGATGTTGCCGCTCATCGCGGCGTCGATGTCGGCGTCCGTCGGCTTGGGGTTTTGCGCGAGCAGCGCGGCAGCGGACATGATCTGCCCGGACTGACAGTAGCCGCACTGCGGAACTTGCAGCTTTACCCACGCGGCCTTCACGGCCTTCGCCGGCTTGCCCTGCAAACCTTCGATCGTCGTGATGTGGCGGCCCTCCACAGCGGATAGCGGCGTCACGCACGAGCGGATCGGCTGGCCTTCGAGATGAACCGTGCACGCGCCGCATTGCGCCATCCCGCAGCCGAATTTCGTTCCGTGCAGACCGGCGACTTCGCGAATCGCCCAGAGCAGCGGCATGTTGGGATCGGCGTCCAGCGTCGTGGACTTGCCGTTGAGAATCAGAGTGGTGGACATCGATGACTCCGAGTAGGTTCTGGTTATGCACGCGCACTGCGTAGCCATAAGCAGCGTTACGCGCTTGCGAGTCGGAGTGTGGCGCAAAGTGCGCCGTTTCGCTGTCCAAAAGCTCTGGAAGTCTTGCCTGATTCTGCGGTGTATCGAGCTCGGCGGGCGTATATTCGTCGATGGCGCAAACAGTTTTGGCGTGATCGCCACGATCAGGAGACGGCGATGAACAATCGTTGGTTGAAGGGCTTCGTTGCAGCGTTCTGGCTCTGGGCATTTGCTTTACTGGCCACGGCGCAGCAAGCTGGCGAAACGAGCGCCTCCGGGCCCGTCGTCTACGTGTCGGACTTCGAACTCGACGCGGCCAGCATCACACCCGATCAAAGCCGCGTGAGCCGCGCGCGCCGGTTCGCGGGCAGCCTGTCGCCACTGCATCTGTCCGGGCAGGATCCGCAGAAAAAATCGCAGGCACTGGTCACCAGCATGGCCGACAGGCTCGTCGCGGACCTGCAGCACGACGGCATCGACGCGCGCCGTCTTCCGGCGGGCGGGCCGCTGCCCGCGCAAGGCTGGCTGGTGCGCGGCGTCTTTCTGGCCGTCGACGAAGGCAACCGCGTGCGGCGCGCTGTCGTAGGATTCGGCGCGGGACAGGGCAAGATCGAACTGGCCGTCGCCATCGACGGACTGCCCGTCGAATCTCCCACGCCGCTCTATCAGACAGTCGAAGGACAGTCCGACAAGCACGCGCCCGGCGCGATGATCAAGCTGAACCCTTACGTTGTGGCGGCACGGTACGCGATGGCGGGCAACGATCAGCAGGCCGATATCGAGCAGGCTGCTTCGCAGGTCGCCGAGGCCGTGGTTGCGCGTGTGAAAACGCGGAACACGGCAGCGCCGCAGCCATGAACTGCAACCGCGAAGGCGCGCGTCGACGCTTCAGATGCTTTCCGGGCTGACCTCGATACGCGGCCAGACGAGCGTCTCGAACTGGTCAGGCGGGACGGGCTGCGAATACAGGAAGCCCTGCGCGAAGTCGCAGCCGACAGCCGTCAGAAAGTCGCGCTGCTCGACGGTCTCGACGCCTTCCGCGATTACCTTCAGTCCGAGCTTGTGCGCGAGCACGACCATCGCCTCGCATAGCGCCTGATTGTCCGCGTCGAAGCCCAGGTTCTGCACGAAAGACCGGTCGATCTTCAGGAAGTCGATGTCAAAGCGTTTCAGGTAAGCCAGCGACGAGTAGCCCGTGCCGAAGTCGTCGATGGAAATGCGGATGCCCGCGTGCCGGAACGTCGCGAGCCGCGCGTCGATATTCAGATCGGCGTGCAGCAACAGGCCTTCCGTGATTTCGATCGCGATGCTCTGTCCCGGCATGCCTTCGCGGGTCAGGTAGTCGGACCATAGCGCGCCGAGCTGATTGTCCTGGCGAATCTGCACGGGCGACATGTTCACGCTGATCTGGAACGACGGATGGAAGCGTTGGCGCCACAGCTTCGCCTGCTGCACGGCCTGGCGGAACACCCACTCGCCGATCGGCACGATCAGGCCCGTGTCTTCCGCGAGGGGGATGAAGTCCAGCGGGCTGACCATGCCGCGCTCGGGATGCAGCCAGCGGATCAGCGCCTCGGCCTTGAAAATGTCGCCCGTCGACAGATCGACGATCGGCTGGTAGTAGAGCCGGAATTGATCGTGCGGCAAAGCGGTGCGCAGATCGCTTGTCAGGCGCAGGCGCTTTTCCGCTGCGACCTGAAGGTCCGGCGTGAAGTAGTTCAGGCGATTGCGTCCGGCGTTCTTGGCCGCGTACATCGCCTGGTCGGCGTTCTTGAAGAGCACGTCGAGTTCGCGTGCATCGTCCGGATATACCGTGACGCCGATGCTCGCCGAAATGAACGCTTCGTCCGGGCCGAGCGCGAACGGCTCGGACAGGGTCTCGATGATCGTTCGTGCAATCCGTTCGATACTGCCGCAGTTGTCGATGTCCGGCAGGATCACGGTGAACTCGTCGCCGCCCAGACGCGCCACGGTATCCGATTCACGCACGCACGAGGTGATGCGCCGCGCAGCTTCGATCAGCAGCGTGTCGCCCGTATCGTGTCCCAACGAGTCGTTGACTTCCTTGAAGCGATCCAGATCGATCAGCATCAGGGCCATCCGGTGGCCGGAACGCTGCGCGACTTTCGCTTCCTGTTCGAGACGATTCTGGAACATCTGGCGGTTCGGCAGTTGTGTCAGCGTATCGAAGTTGGCCTGTTGCCAGATTGCCGCTTCGAACGCCATCCGGTCCGACAGGTCGCGGCCGACCGCGAGCACGGAGTTCACCTTGCCCGACGGATCGATCTCAGGCGTGAGGCGAATATGCGAGCACTGCTCCTGTCCGTCCTTGCTGAGCCAGCGCAATTCGAACTGCCCGCTCTTGCCGCTCGCAATCACTTCGCCGATCTTGCGCTCGTAGATCAGCGCGTTCGCTCCGCCGGGTATCTCCGACGGCCGCTTGCCGAGCGCTTCGCCAAGACTGCGTCCCGCCGACGAACAAAACGCGGGGTTCGCATACGTGCGGCGCAGGTCGCGGTCGTAGCGCGTGATCGTGTCCGGCGAATTTTCGATCAGCGTCCGCGACTCCAGCTCACGGCTGACGAGTTCCGCAGTGCGCTCGGCCACCGTCTGTTCGAGCGATGCGTTGATCTCGTTGATCTTCTGGATTTTCTGCCTGATTGCCGCGCGCATTCTTTCGAAGCGCTGTTCGAGCCTGCCCAGCTCGTCCTGGCCGTCGCTGCCGACAGGCGCTTGCGCGAGGTCTTCGGATTCGGCGCCCGCATCGCTGCCCGTGTCGTGCATCTTGCGCACGAGGTTCTTCAGCGGCGCCGAAATGCTGTGCGAGATGAAGTAGGCAAAGAAGATGGAAAGCAGGAAGCCCGAAATGCCGACCAGCACCATCTGGTTGCGCACGGATTGCGCCTCGGCCGTCAGCTTCTTCTCGGGTATCGTGCTGACGACGAACCATGTCGTGCCGGGAATCCGTGTATACGCCGCGAAGTAGCCCGCGCGGTTCTTGCCTTCGAAGCTGACGAAGCCATTCGGCTCGCCGAGCGTCTCGTTGTTGTGCGTAATCTTGTCGATCAGGCCGGGCTCGGCCGCCGCGTCGGCGCCGGCGGGCGTGTCGTCGGCGCGCACGATCAGCTTGTTGTTGCTCGTGTCGAGCACATAGATCTGCGTGCCCGTGCCCAATGCAACGTCGTTGAAAATCGTCGAGAAGTGTTCGGGACGGATCACCAGAACCAGATGGCCAAGCTGCCGGTTGTTGCTCTTGCCGATAACCGCGCGCACCATCCCCAGGTTCTGCTGGCCCACGCCGTTGTCGTAGCTGCCCCAGTACGGGCGTCCGTTGTGCTGGAGCGCCTGCCTGACGAACCGCATCACGCCGCGTGTCAGTTGCGCGAACGCCTGCGTGTCCATGACCCGGTCGTGCTGGTCGAGCAGATACTTTTCGTTGATGAAATCGACTGAGCCGTAGTGGTCCAGAAGCAGCCGCGTCATGTCCTGACGCGCTTCGTTCTGTTCCTTCGGGCTGCCGCTTTCGACTTTCATCAGCGCTGCCTGAACCTGATCGGACAGCACGAGCAGGCTGCTCTCCGTCTCGACCTGCTCCATGCGCAGCACGACGTTTCGCGACACCTGCTTGACCACTTCCTTCGAAAAGATCTCGGCTTTTTCTTTGATGGCCGCCGTCGACTCCGCGTACGATATGTAGCCGGAAATGAGAACGGGCAGCAATGACAGCAGGATGAACGCGGTCATCAGCCGGTAGCGTATCTCTACGCGTCGCAGCAGATCCTGCGACAGGTATTCAAAAGCGCGTTGCAGTGATGCGATGATCGAGCTCATTTGTAATGCATCTTTGCTTCGTTCTTGACTGACGCGTCGAGGAGCTGGGCGGCCTGCTTCGGCGTGATCCGGTTCAAGAGGACATCCTGCATCAGACGATGCAGGCTCTCGATGGAGTTGGACGGGAGCACCGAATAGTACGGGCTGGCCGTGACGGGATAACGACTGACGACGCGCGTATATTCGACGATCCGCGGATCGCCTGCGATCGCACCGGCGCTTTGCCTGAACGGCGAAATGTTCTGGCGCTTCGCCTGCAGAATGCCGAAGCCCTTGCCCGCGATGAATTCGAGAAAACGCATGGCGGCAGCCTTGTTGGGCGTGTCGCACACCGCAAAGCCCGTTTCGCTGCCGATCACGGGCACGACCCGCTTGCCGGGCGCGTTCCACGGCGGAATAAAGACGCCCGCGTGGAACGGATTGCCGTGCAGCAACAGACCGGCCGCCCAGCTGCCGTGGAAAGCCATCGCGACCTTGCCTTCCTTGAACAGGCGGATGCCGCCATCGTAGTCCGTCGCCATGTATCCGTCCTGCACGTAACCGCGCTCCACGATCAGAGACATCTTGGCAAATATATCGGCGACGGCAGGCGTGTTTAAATTGAGCGTGCCGTCGTCGATCTTCTTTTTCCAGGCGGGCTCGCGCGCCACCACGTTGTTGGCGAAGCCGAAGCTGAACGGACCGTTGCCCAGCATGTTCGGAAATCCGCCGTTCCACATGACAGGCGTGAAGCCCGCGCGCTTGAGCTGCTCGCAGATGGCCAGGAACTCGCGGAAATTGGTCGGCAGCGCCTTGATGCCGGCTTTCTCGAACATGTCCTGGTTGTAGTACATCAACACCGTCGCCACGCCGCCCGAAATGCCAAACGCCTTCGACTGGCGACGGCTCGTCCAGTCGCCCTTGAGCGGATCGAGCATGTTATTCCATGCCGCCGTCTTGCCGACTTCGGCGAGTATGCCCTGATCGGCCAGATCGGCCGAGTAGGCATTCGGGTTCACGCTGACGAGATCCGGCAGGTTGCCCGAGGCGATACGGGGCTTGATGTTCGCCTCCACCGAATTGCCGACCATGAACTGCACATTCACGCCGATATCGGGATTCTCCTTGCTGAACGCGGCCGCGATCTGAAGCATCTCTTCGGGCCAGTCGGGCGCCCAGACCAGCGCGGTGATGATCGTCTTCGCCGGCGCAGCCGCGCCTGGCGAAGCGGAATCCTTCTGATGACAACCGTACAACGACAAAAAAAGGACAGTCACCAGGCCGGATAGCAGAAAGGCAAGGGCAAGTCGTCGCACGTGAGAATCACTATCAGGTTCGAAGGGGAGAAAATCCGTCGCGGCGTCCTGTCCGCGCAACGCACCCGCGAGCGCAAGCTGCGCCTCGCATGGAAACGCGCTGCTCACTGAGCGTTGAATAGGCGGAAAGCAAACGATTGCCGCAAAACCTGGGCGCGATCCGATGACAAGACGAAGTGGTCGGAGCAAGCAAGCGAACACTTGCGGCGGGTGCGACGCGCATATCGGGCCCTGACGGCGGCTAGAGAGAACGGACGGTGTGTTGCCTCAACTGCATAACGGCACGCCCTGTTATTACTTGAGGCGCTGGCCGCCCGTGCGTGAAGCCGGAAATCCGTCACCGCTGAGCGTGGCGAGCGGCCATCTCCTGCAGATTCAGATCGCTTCCATCGCGTGCAGCAATTCGTCGTGAATCTGGGCTGCGGCGCATTCTCGGCAGTTCGGTGCGGTCGGCTGCGATCGCAGCGAGCACCACGTCGCAGTGCGCTTTGCGTGCTTGCTTCGGAAAGCGCGCCGCGTGCTGGAATTCATCCGTCACGCGCGTGACGCGATGCAAGACGGCATCGATCGATTCGGGACCGAAGGGAAAGGAAGGTGCCGCCGTTGGGCGGCGTGCCGTTCCGGATCGGGCAGGCGGGGTCGCCGCGCTGCCCTTTATCGCACGCTTAAACGAGCGTGACGGTTACGTCGATATTGCCGCGCGTCGCCTTCGAGTACGGGCAGGTCTGATGCGCGCGGTCGACCACTTGCTGCGCGACATCGCGCGGCAGCCCGGGCAGGCTCACGTTCAGACGCGCCTGAATGAAATACGCGCCGTCGGTGGTGCCGAGATCGATTTCCGTATCGACGCTCGTGTCCGCCGGCAGCGAGATATTCAGCGCGCGTGCCGCGCCGCCCATCGCGCCGATGAAGCAGGCCGACCAGCCCGCGCCCAGCAGTTGCTCGGGGTTCGTGCCCGTGCCTGGGCCGCCCGGCGTCGACAGCTTGATGTCGAGGCGGCCGTCAGTGCTGCGTGCGGCGCCTTCGCGGCCGCCCGTCGTATGAACCTTGCCTGTGTACAGTACTTTTTCGATCTGGGCCATGATGCGTGCTCCGGTTGAGTGGTTGAGGGCAAACAATCGATGACCGTATTGAAGCGCGCCGATGTATCCCGCTTGTGTCGCGACGCGCGGCCTGTGTATGTGTTTGTATCCGCCCGCGTTCCCGATACATTGCGCTACAAAAAACGGGCCTTGCGGCCCGTTCGATGTCGAAAGAACAGCTATAGACGAACTGCAGCGCATCAGCGAATCGGCTTCGGGAACGCTTCGCGCGCCTCGTCGCCGTCTCGATCGCCGACCACCGATTGCAGAAAGCGCCGCGCATCGTCGACGCTATCGGGCACGCCTGCGTCGATGCTCAGTTGCGTGCCGGGCACCCACGTCGTGCCGCCCGACGTCGAGGTGATGCCGTCGACGGCCTCGGTCTTTTCGCACAGGAGCACCCTGGTCCCTCGTGATGCGCGATCAGCGCGGCCGTCATGCCGGCCGCGCCCGCGCCGAATATCAGCAGGTCGACCTCTTCGTCCCAGCGGGACGCTTGCTCCGAAATCGTGCCTGTCTCCTTCGTTGCGCCGCATCGCGGTTCGCCGGGCGACGCTTAATTCATTCGAACGGTATTTCATCGACGCTGCACTGCGACGCATCGAGCGCGCTATCGGCGACGGCTGTGTCGCGCTCATGCGTCGCCGTGCAGCAGGAACTCGACCATGCGATCGCAGACGCGCGTGAACATCTGCGTGCCCGCGCGGCTTCGATGAACGGCGTGGGCGGCGGCTTCGTCACTACATCGCCGACAAAGGTCGATGCCGTGACGCGCGACACGTCGACGGGCAACGGATCGTCGGCGCGCATGCCCATCGGCGATGCATTGACGATGATGCCGAACGATGCAGCAGAGACATTCTTCTGCGCCGTGTGCACGGCGCCGCGTTGTAGCGCGGCAAGCCGCGTGACCAGCGATGCAGTGTGCGCCGCATCGTTGTCGAGCACATCGGGCGACGCGACGCCCGACACGCTGGAGGAGCCAGCGCGCGACGTGAAGAAACGCGTCAAGACCGCGGCGAAGGTCTAGCGCTACGCCCTCGACGGCAGGCCGCGCCCTGCCTTGCGCGCCTCGTCGAGCATGAACTCGATGAACTGCGCCGTCGCACGCGTGTGATGACGGTTCGGCATGTACAGCATGTACATGTTCGTGCCGAAGATGCTGAGCCGCCACGGGTCGAGCGCGGTGACGACGTCGCCGCGCCGGATGTCGTCGTGCACCACATAGTCGGGTACGAGCCCGACGCCCAGTCCTGCGAGAATCGCCTCGCGCAAGAACAGAAAGTTCTCGGAGATCACGCCGGGTTCGAGCAGCACTTCGTGCCGTTCGTCGCGCAGATAGGCGGCAAGGCGCAGTTGCCGGCCGACTACCGCAGACGTGATGAGCGGCGCGGTGCGCAGCGCATGGAGATCGGCTGGCATGCCATACCGGGCCGCATAGGCCGACGATGCACACGCGACCCATCGCACCGGCCCCATGTCGCGCGCAACGAGATTTTGCGGCGGCTCCGACATCACGCGCACGGCAATGTCCACTTCATCGCGCAGCAGATCTTCCACGCGGTTTTCGAACATCACGTCGAGCACGATGCCGGGATAGTTCCGCTTGAATGCGATCAGCCATGCCGACATCACCAGTTGCCCGTAACCGCTTGGCACGGACAGACGCACGCGGCCCCGCAGGCTTTCGCCGAGCGTCGAGACCGACTCTTGCGCCGCGAGCAGCGAACTGCGGATCGCGCGGCCATGCTCGTAGAGCTTCAGGCCGATCTCGGTCGGCTCGACGCGACGGGTCGTGCGCCTGACCAGTTGCAGGCCGAGCGACTTTTCGAACTGGTTCAGGTGATAGCTGACGTTGGCGCGAGTCATCTTGAGCCGTCGCGCAGCCTCGCTGAGGTTGCCGGCATCGATGATCTCCACCAGCAGCGTAAGTGCGTTGACGTCCAAGGCGGCGTTACTGTCAAAGATTCCTTGACACTCTGTCAATGGATGCTGCGATTGTCAATTAAGTTTATCGCCTGGACAATCGTGTGCGATTCCGCTTATGCCGCACGAGGAGACACAGCCCATGACATCGACACCAGACGCCGCGCCCGTCAATTGCGAATTGCGCGGCAATCTGCTGCTCGTCACCGTCGACAACCCGCCCGTGAATGCGCTGGGCGTGGAGGTGAGGCGCGGCCTCGTCGCCGCGATCGAGGCTGCCGAAGCGTATGCGGTGGCGAAGGCGGTGCTGATCGTCGGCGCCGGACGCAATTTCATTGCGGGCGCGGATATCCGCGAGTTCGGCAAGCCGCCGCAGATGCCGACGCTGCCCGACGTGTGCAACCGCATCGAGGCATGCAGCAAGCCCGTTATCGTCGCGATTCATGGCGCCGCGCTGGGCGGCGGACTCGAGATCGCGCTGGCGGCGCACTACCGGCTCGCGGTGGCGGGCGCGAAACTCGGCTTGCCCGAAGTGCTGCTCGGCCTGTTGCCGGGCGCGGGCGGCACGCAGCGGGCGCCGCGCCTGATCGGTGCCGAGGCGGCGTTGTCGCTGATGCTGAGCGGCAAGCATATCGGCGCGCAGGACGCGCTGAAAATGGGGCTCGTCGATCGTGTCGGACAAAGCGACGATGTGCTCACGGAAGGCCTCACGTACGCGCAGCAGTTGCTGAGCGAGCATGCGCCCGTGCGGCGGACGCGCGATGCGCAGGGGCTCGCCGACACGGACGCGGGCGCGGCTGCGATCGCCGTTGCGCGCGCGGATACTGCGAAGAAATCGCGCGGCCTGCTGTCGCCGCTAAAGATCGTCGATTGCGTCAACGCAGCGTTGACATTGCCGTTCGAAGACGGTCTGCGCTTCGAGCGCGCGCGGTTTATCGAATGCCTCGACAGCCCGCAGCGCGCGGCGCTCGTCCACGCGTTCCAGGCGGAACGGCAAGTGCAGAAAGCGCCTGAAACGCGCAGCGCACAGCCGCGGCCGATCGCCTCCGCCGGCGTGGTCGGCGGCGGCACGATGGGCGCAGGTATCGCCGTCGCGCTGCTTGATGCAGGTTTGCCCGTGACGATGATCGAGCGCGACGACGCATCGCTCGCACGCGGCCGCGCGCATGTCGACAAGGTCTACGACGGCCTGATCGCCAAGGGACGTCTCACGCACGATGCCAAGGCGAAGAAGCTTGCACGATTCGCGGGCAGCACGTCGTACGATGCGCTCGCCGAGGCCGACGTCGTGATCGAAGCCGTGTTCGAAGACATGGCGGTCAAACAGGCCGTGTTCGCGGAACTGGACCGCGTATGCAAGCCGGGCGCCGTGCTCGCGACCAACACGTCGTATCTCGACATCGACGCGATCGCGGCCGGCATCGCGCGTCCCCAGGACGTGATCGGGCTGCACTTCTTCTCGCCCGCGCACGTCATGAAGCTGCTGGAAGTCGTCGTGCCCGCGCGCGTGAGCGCCGACGTTGTCGCGACCGCCTTCGATCTCGCGAAGAAGCTGCGCAAGGTGCCCGTGCGCGCGGGCGTGTGCGACGGCTTCATCGGCAACCGGATGCTCGCGGTGTATCGCGCGGCGGCGGATCATCTGATGGAAGAGGGCGCGTCGCCGTATCAGATCGACAAGGCGGTGCGCGAGCTGGGCTTCCCGATGGGACCGTATCAGGTGATCGATCTCGCGGGCGGCGATATCGGCTGGGCGACGCGCAAACGCCGCGCGTCGACACGCGACCCCAACGCGCGCTACGTGCAGATTCCCGATCGTTTGTGCGAGCGCGGCTGGTTCGGCCAGAAGACGTCGCGCGGTTTCTACCGGTATGAAGCAGGCCAGCGTGCCGGTACGCCCGATCCTGAAGTCGAGGCGATCATCGATGCCGAGCGCGAGCGCGCGGGCATCACGCCGCGCGCGTTCTCGGACGAGCAGATCGTGCGTCGCTATATGGCCGCCATGATCAACGAAGGCGCGAACGTGATACACGAGCGCATCGCGCTGCGGCCGCTCGATGTCGACGTGACGTTGATGAACGGCTTCGGCTTTCCGGCCTGGCGCGGCGGTCCGATGCATTATGCCGATACGATCGGTTTGCCTGCCTTGCTCGCGGATATCCGCGAATTCGAAAAGCGGGATCCGCTGTTCTGGAAGCCGTCGCCGTTGCTGGTGGAACTCGTCGAACGGGGCGAGACGTTTGCGAGTCTGAATCGCGCTATGTGATTCGCGCTATGCGATTCGCGCGGCGAGCCGCAGCACGGGCGTGCTGCGGCCGTTTTGCGTCAGGCGCTTGGCCTGTGCCTGAAAGCCGCCTCGCCTGCATCGGACACCTCCACCCACTTTCGGTCAGGCGGCGCGTCGTCGACATAGCTGTCGTGCCAGTTCCACCATTTGTAGGTTGGCGTCTGCGGATAGCCCTCCGGCGAGTCTTCCCAGACCTCTTGCCGGCCGAGCGGCGTGATGTCGAGATAATTCCACGTGCCGCCCATCTGTTCGTCGCCGCGATTGTTGATGAAATACGTGCGGAACACGCGTTCGCCGTCGCGATAGAACACATTCGTGCCGTGCCATTCGCCGACGCCGAAATCGGCGTCGAAGCTGTCCGTGATCGTGAACCACGGAATCTGCCAGCCCATGTGCGCCTTCAATCGCGCAATGTCCGCCTGCGGCGCGCGCGAGACGAAAACGAGCGTCGTATCGCGTGCGTTGAGATGCGCGAGATGGGCGACCTGGTCGGCCACCATCGAGCAGCCCCGGCACGCGTGTTCGGGCCAGCCGTAGACGCCCGGCTCGTAGAACGCGCGATAGACGATCAGCTGACGCCTGCCATTGAACAGGTCGAGCAGACTGAGCCTGCCCGACGGCCCCTCGAACGCATAGGTGTTATCGACGGCCATCCAGGGCATGCGGCGGCGCTCGGCGGCTAACGCATCGCGCGCGCGGGTGTGGGCCTTTTCCTTGATGAGCAACTGCTGACGCGCAGCTTCCCACTCCTGTTGCGACACCACGGGCGGCGTGTGCATCGCGGGCTGTTCGCTGCTCTTTCCGTTCTGGTCTGATGTGGACATGGCTTGTGCGACCTCCTGATTTGAACAGGCTGCCGCGCCTCGTGGATGAGGCGCGGCGGTATCGCCTGTTATGTGTCGAGAGACAGTTTGGACCGGAAAAGACAACGCCGGGAGTAACAAGTCTGGCGGCATTTCCTGGCGTCGCAGGCCGAGACGGGGTGCCCCACGGATGCGCGACTCACAACTTCGCGTCAGCGCTTACGCGCCTTGTGAGCATGCCTGAACGACGCGGCGTGCGCTCATCGCTTTCCAGTAGGTGAGGAAGCGCCCACCGAACACGCCTGCGACGACGCCCGACACCGCCGCGCTCAGCAGCACGCAGATACCGAGCGACGATAGACTCGTCGCGGTCGCCAGTTGGACACCGAGCCAGAACCTGGCTGCGAACGTGAAGACGATCAGCACCAGCGGCAACACCGAGCCTGGCAACATGACGGTGTTCGCGACGGGATCGACGATGAAGCGCGTTCGCTTCGCGATGAACACGCCGCCCGCGATGCCCGCCAGCGCGCACACCACCCAGACGATGACGGACGACCAGCCCGCCAGCGGGTCGGCGATCAGATGCAGGATGCCCCACGCCGTGAAGACGAGGGGAACGATGGCGAGTTTCGAAAGCGGCGCGGTGCCGCTGTTCATGGCCTTGAAGCCGCGTGAGAGCAGAAAGACCAGCAGCACCCAGACCCAGATCGGCGTGCCTTGAATGATGGCTGCGAGCGGCATGATGAACTCCTTTAGGCGGAATGTGCTTCGCGTTGTGACTGACGATGCGTCAGTGGACTAGATGCATCGTAGAGCTGGGAAATTAGAGAAGAATGAGGATCTTTCGGGAGTGTTCGATGAGAAAAGCCGTGCTGAACCGCAGATCGCGCCCGATGACAGTGGCACGGCGTTGCAGAACGCAGTAATGCGGGTGAAGCGCTCGGCGCGGCGGCCGAAATGGTCATTTGAAGACGACGGACGCTTCTGAGACATAAAGCGCTGCGTAGACAGCGCATATGACGTGTACCGCTTTGCTCGTGACGATTTATTGGTTCGTCGCGCGCAGGCGCGTTGCTAAAGTCGCGGCAACTTGCTACACGCATAACTATCGGAAGGCCCAAACATGAAAATCCGATTCGCTGGGGCAGTCATCATGGGGTTGATGCTCGCCATCTCCAGCGCTGTGCGCGCCGACCGTCTCGACGACATCAAGAAAGCAGGCGTGCTGCGCGTCGCGACCTTCGACAGCAATCCACCTTTCGGTTTTGTCGATCCGAAGAGCAATCAGATTGTCGGGCTCGATGTCGACTATGCGCGCGCCGTGGCGAACAAGCTTGGTGTGAAGCTGGAGATCCAGCCGACCAATCCCGCGAACCGCATCGCGTTTCTGAAGTCGGGCAAGGTCGATCTCGTGTTCGCTAACTTCACGATCACCGACGAGCGCAAGAAAGAAGTCGATTTCAGCACGCCGTATTTCGCGTCGGGCACGCAGTTCATTGCGAAGAAGGGCGTGCTGAAAACGCCGCAGCAGCTGAACAGCCTGCGCATCGGCGCGGACAAGGGCACCACGAACGAACAGCAGGTTCGCGCACAATTCCCGGGCGCGACGATCGTCGCCTACGACGACACGCCGTTCGCATTCGCTGCGCTGCGCACAGGCAACGTGCAGGTGATCACGCAGGACGGGCCGAAGCTCGTCGCGCTGCTCGCGAACGTGCCGGATAAAGGCAGCTACGAGATTTCCGCGTTCACGATTTCGAACGACTACGAAGGTGTCGGCGTGCCGAAGGGCGAGACGCGTCTGCTGAACCTGGTCGACGACACGCTCAGAGGGCTCGAAGCGAACGGCACGGCAGGCAAGATCTATGACGCGTGGTTCGGCCCGGCGAGCCGTGCGCCGCTGCCGCGTCTGTTCAAGATCGGCGACCCGCAGAAGAGCTGATCGCGCGATGAACGGGTGGCTGGAACCGAAGTACGTCGCATGGCTCGCGCACGGCTTCGGCCTGACATTGCTGCTCTGCGCATGCGCGATCGTCACGGCGACGCTGCTGGGCTTTGCGCTGGCGTTGGCGCGCAATGCACGCAGCCGCGTCGTGGCTCGTGCGGCGTCGCTCTATGTGCTCGTGTTCCGTAACTCGCCGCTTCTGGTGCAACTGCTGTTCTGGTACTTCGGCGCGGCGACGCTGCTGCCTCGATCCATGATGGAATGGCTGAACGCGCCGCATGCGATCTCGCTGGGCGTGTTCACGCTCGCATGGCCGCCGTTCGAGTTCGTCGCGGGCTGGGTGGGCCTGACATGCTATGCGACGACTTTTGTCGGCGAAGAATTCCGCGCCGGAATACGCGGTGTCGCGAGCGGGCAGCATCGGGCGGCGGCCGCGCTGGGACTCACGCCGTTCGCCACTTTCCGGCATGTCATCCTTCCCCAGGCGATCCGCATTGCGACGCCGCCGCTCGCGGGGCAATACATGAACATCGTCAAGAATTCATCGCTGACGATGGCGATTGGACTCGCGGAATTGTCGTACACGTCGCGGCAGATCGATACCGAGACCTTCAAGACGTTCCAGGCGTTCGGCGCCGCGACTGTGCTCTACATCGCGACGATTGCCGCGATCGAAGTCGCATTGCTGCTGTGGCAGCACCGCAGCGCGCACGCAGGGCCGCGGGGTGCCGTATGAGGGAAGTCGACTGGCTGCCGACGCTGCGCTATCTGATGCTCGGCACGTTTCCGCATGGACCGCTGGGCGGCGCGGCGTTGACGCTGATCATGTCTGTCATGTCGGCGCTGTTGTCCGCCGTGACGGGTCTCACAGCCGGCATCGCATTGTCGATGACGCGCGGAGCGACCCATCTCGCGCTGGTGACAATCGTGGGCTTTTTCCGGGCCATTCCCGTCCTGATGCTGATCTTCTGGACGTTCTTCCTGATGCCGATGCTGCTCCATGTCGACGTGCCGGGTCTCGCGGCCGTGGTCTGCGCACTGGCGCTGGTCGGTGGCGCTTATCTGTCGCATTCGGTGCAGGCAGGCATCGCCGCTGTCGGCGCAGGGCAACGGCAGGCGGCGGCTTCACTCGGCCTCACCTGCTGGCAGACGCTGCGCTACGTGCTGCTGCCGCAGGCCGTGCGGATCATGACACCGTCGTTCGTGAACCAGTGGGTGTCGCTGACCAAGGACACGTCGCTTGCGTACATCGTGGGCGTGCCCGAGTTCACGTTCCTCGCGAACCAGGTCAACAACCGGCTGATGGTGTATCCCGTGCAGATCTTCCTGTTCGTCGGGCTGGTTTATCTACTGCTGTGCTCGGCGCTGCAGTTCGTCGCGACGCGTCTGCTCGACGGCGCGCGGCGTCGTTCTGCACCCGCCGCCCGATCGCGCTTTACACGGTTCTCTCATGTCCAATCCGCCGATTCCTGATTCGAAGACTGCGCCCGCTTTGCCACGCCGCCGGATGCTCGGCGGCCTCGCCATTTCCGCGCTCGTTGCGCCGAACGTGAAGGCGGCCGCGCTGTTGCGTCCGCTGAGTGTCGAGCCGTGGACACAAACGCCAGGCGCGCCGATTCTCGAGCATCCCTATGGGCAGCCGTCGCCGCGCGAAGCCGACGTCGTGCGCCGCGCGGCGCGTGCGTGGCCGATGCCGGGCGCGGCTTCGTCGCTCACGCCGCTCGCGGACCTGCACGGCACGATCACGCCCAACGGCCTCGTCTACGAGCGACATCACGCGGGCGTGCCCGACATCGATCCCGATGCGCACCGGCTCGCGGTGCACGGGCTCGTGCGCGAGCCGAAGCTATTCACGATGGACGATCTGCTGCGGCTGCCGTCCGAGTCGCGCATTCATTTTCTCGAATGCTCGGGCAATACCGCGAGCGAATGGAAAGGGCCCAGCGGGTTGCCCGTGCAGCTCACGCACGGACTGCTGTCTTGCTGCGAATGGACGGGCGTGCGTCTTTCGACCTTGCTCGAAGCAACGGGCGGACTCGCGGCGTCGGCGGATGCGCGCTCGCCAGAATGGTTGCTAGCCGAAGGCGCCGATGCGTCGTCGATGACGCGCAGTCTGCCGCTCGATCGCATTCTCGATCGCGCGCTCGTCGTCTATGCACAGAACGGCGAGCGTTTGCGGCCGGAGAACGGTTATCCGTTGCGGCTGATCGTGCCGGGCTTCGAAGGCAATACGAACATAAAGTGGCTGCGGCGTCTGAAGATCGTCGATGCGCCGCTGGAGACGCGCGAGGAAACGTCGAAATACACGGGTCTGTTGCCGGACGGACGCGCGCGCCAGTTCGTGTTCGAGATGGATGCAAAGTCGGTGATCACGCGGCCTTCTGCGGGGCATCGGCTGACGGTGCATGGTTTCTATCCGATCGTGGGTCTGGCGTGGTCGGGGCGCGGTGCGATTCGCCGGGTCGAAGTATCGACGGATGGCGGCAAGACATGGCGAGACGCGTCGCTCGACGAGCCAGCACGCGATCGGGCGTTGACGCGCTTTCAATCGGGCTGGGTCTGGAACGGCGAGCCGGCTGCGATCCTGTCGCGCGCGACGGATTCGACCGGCTACGTGCAGCCGACGCGCGACGCGCTGGTGCAGGCGCGCGGCCTGGACTCGGTTTACCACTACAACGGGATCCACTCGTGGCGCGTCGACGCCGATGGAAGTGTGAAAAATGCGTAAGCCTGTGTTCAGCGCTTCCCGGCCGACCCGCCGCGCCATTGGCGTGTTTTTGTCGGCGGCATTGCTGACGGCGTGCTCGGCTTCGTTGACGGGATCGAAGACAACGGTGCTGGACGATTCGTTGCGTCGTTCAGCCGATGCGATCGGCACGCCCATCAGGGACGCCGACCTCGCAGCATGGAACATCGACGTCGCGCCCGATGGCCGCGGCCTGCCCGCAGGCAGCGGCGATGTCGCGATGGGCGGCAAGATCTTCTCGGCCAAATGCGCGGCGTGCCACGGCGCGAAAGGGGAGGGGTCGATCGGCGATCAGCTGGTCGGCGGACGCGGCACGCTCGCGAGCGCGAACCCGAAGCGCACGGTGGGCAGCTACTGGCCGTATGCGACGACCCTCTTCGACTACATCCGCCGCGCGATGCCGTACAACGCGCCGCAATCGCTCAGTGCCGACGAAGTGTATGCCGTCAGCGCATGGATTCTGAACCAGAACGGCATCGTCCCCGACGACGCGCGTCTGGACGCGCATTCGCTCGCGTCGATCCGCATGCCAAACCGCGACGGCTTTATTCCCGATCCGCGTCCAGGGCGCCTTTAGCGTGACAAGATGCGGCTTCGAAACGCCGCATCACTGGATTGAATTCAGGCAGTCTGTGCAACCGGCGCTTCTCGAGCCGCGAATTGATTCGCCGGTCGCGGCAGTCCGAGATGTGCTCGCAGCGTATTGCCGGAATACTCGGTGCGAAACAGGCCGCGACGCTGCAACTCGGGCACGACGAGTTCGGCGAACTCGCTCAGGCCGCCCGGCAGCCACGGCGACATGATGTTGAAGCCGTCCGCGCCTTCTTCTTCGAACCATTGCTGGAGCTGATCCGCGATGCTCTGCGGCGTGCCGGTCACCTGCTGGTGTCCGCGTGCGCCCGCGATGCGCAGATACAGTTGACGTATCGTCAGATTGTCGCGCCGGGCGAGATCGAGCAGCAGCCGTTGCCGGCTCTTGCCGCCATTGGTTTCGGGCAGTTCGGGGACGGGACCGTCGACGGAATAGGCCGACAGATCGATGCCACCCGACATCTTCGACAGCAGCGACAGTCCGACGGTCGGATGAATCAGGTTTTGCAATGCGTCGAATTTGTCTTGTGCTTCCTGCTGCGTCCTGCCGATCACAGGAAAGATGCCCGGCATGATCTTCAGATGCTCGGGGCGGCGACCATAGCGCGCGAGCCGCCCTTTCACGTCGCGATAGAAGGCCTTCGCTTCGTCGAGCGTTTGATGCGCGACGAAGATCACTTCTGCTGTCTGCGCCGCGAGCTCTTTGCCCGCTTCCGATGCGCCCGCCTGGATCACGACGGGCCGTCCCTGCGGCGAACGTGCGACGTTCAATGGTCCGCGCACCTTGAAGTGCTTGCCGCGATGTGCGAGCACATGCAGCTTGTCTGCATCAAAGTAAATGCCGCTCTCCTTGTCGCGGACAAACGCGTCGTCGTCCCAGCTGTCCCACAGGCCTGTCACCACGTCATGAAACTCTTTCGCGCGCTCATAGCGCTGCCCGTGGTCGGGGTGCTGGTCGAAGCCGAAGTTGTGCGCTTCCGTTTCGGTGCTCGACGTGACAAGGTTCCAGCCCGAACGCCCGCCGCTCAGATGATCGAGCGAGGCGAACTTGCGTGCGACGTTGTACGGCTCGTTAAAGGTCGTGGAAACGGTGGCGATCAGGCCAATGTGCCTCGTGACGACGGAGAGCGCGGACAGCAGCGTCAACGGCTCGAAGTGATCGGCGCGCGCCGTGCGCGACAGCGAAGACAGATTGGTGTCGCGCACGCTGACGCTGTCGGCGAAAAAGATCGCATCGAACTTCGCGCGCTCCGCAATCTGCGCGAGGTCCGCGTAGTGCGCAAAGTCGAGGCCGCCGGTGGCGTGCGTGTCGGGATGACGCCAGGCGGCAATGTGGTGTCCCGTTTCCATCAGGAACGCGCCGAGGTTCATCTGCCGTTGTTGGGTTCGTGCTTCGCTCACTGTCATGTCCTTGATCGACGTCGATAGAAATCGGGCTTTGCTTCGGATGTCACCAGGCAAGACGCCATTCGCCGATGCGCGGTTCATGTACGATCGCGCGATGACCGTCTCGGGGCGTGCCATTCGCATCGGACGCTGTCCGCTCCGTGAAATCGGCCAGTATCTGCTCGCGCAATTGCACGAAGCGCGCATCGCCGCGCTCGCGCGGACGCGGCAGATCGATTGGCGCGATCCGCTTCACGCGGCCTGGACGCGGCGCCATCGTGATGACGCGATCGCCGAGGTAGATCGCTTCGTCGACGTCGTGCGTGACGAGAATCATCGTGATCCGTTCGTGCTGCCAGATGCGCTGCAACTCGTTTTGCAGACGGCCGCGCGTGAGCGCGTCGAGTGCGCCGAACGGTTCGTCGAGCAACAGCACGCGTGGCCGGTTAACGAGTCCTCGGGCAATCGCGACACGTTGCGCCATCCCGCCCGACAGCTGATGCGGATACGCATTTTCGAAACCCTCGAGGCCCACGAGCGCGACATGCTCGGCGACGGCCTTGCGTTTCTGCTTCTGCGAAAGCGGTGCATTGCGCAACGCGGCGAGAATGTTCTGTTCCGCAGTCAGCCACGGAAACAACCGGTGATCCTGAAACACGATGCCGCGTTCGAGCGACGTGTCGCGCACGCGCTCGCCATCGACGCTAATGTCGCCGCGATAGTCGCTGTCGAGTCCTGCAACGAGGCGTAACAGTGTCGACTTGCCGCAACCGCTCGCACCGAGCACGCTGATGAATTCGCCCCGCGCGATATCGAGCGAAATGTCGTCGAGCACGAGCAGCGCGCCGCTCGCGTCGCCCTGTTGCGCGTAGCGTTTGCTGACGCCGCGAATGCGGATGCCTTCGAAAGCTGTCGTCGTCATATGCGTTACCTGATGAAGTGGTTGCGTCATGCAGCGGCGGGCTCGCGCGACGGGCGGCCGCGCCGCGCGAACAGGCGCCGTTCGATGCTGCGTGCGAGTGCATTCAGCGCCGAGCCCGTGAAACCCACGACGATGATCCCGAACAGCACGAGATCCATCCTGAACTGCTCGCTGCCGTCGATCAGCGTGTTGCCGATTCCGCTGCCTGCGACGAGCAGATACTCCGCGCCGAGCGTCGCGAGCCACGAGTAGATCAACGCCAGATAGATGCCCGTGAAAATCGACGGCAGCGCGGCGGGCAAGATCACATGGCGGGCCATCTGTATGCGTGAATAGCGGAACGCACGCGCCACTTCGACATAGCGCGGCGGCACGGCGTGAATGCCGTCACAGGTGTGCGCCGCGACGGGCAGCAGCGCGGCAAGCGAGAGGAAAACGACTTTCGCCATGTCGCCGAGACCGAACCAGACGGAGATCAGCGGAATCCACGCGAACAGCGAAATCTGCTTGAACGTATCGAAGGTCGGACCGATCAGGCGGGTGGCGATGCGCGAGAAGCCGAGCGCCGCGCCCAGCAGCAGGCCACCCGCCGTGCCGATCACGAAGCCGCTTGCTTCGCGCGCCAGCGAAGCCGACAGCGCCCGCAGCAGCGCGCCGCTCTGAATCTGCTGCCACGCTGTATGCGCGACATCGACGGGACTGACGAGCAAGCCGCTCTTCACGACATGCAAGGCCGACACGATCCACCACGACGCGAACGCGGCGAGCGGCAGGACGAAGCCTCGCCAATTGATTGCGGACAGACGTTTCCTGACGGCAGCGCTGAGCGGCCGTTTGACGGGCACATCGCAACTGCATGGCGGCGGGCCGCCCGCTTTGCGCGGCGCGAAAATGCGTGACGGCGACAACGAACGCGTGAAGGACATGACGTGTTCCCCGATCGAATGATTCACTCGCGAAAGGCGGATGGTTGGCCGCGCCGCAGCCGTGCTTCGAGCGTATCGAGCAGGCGGTTGATCGCAAAGCCGATCGCGCCGACGATCACGACGGAAGCCATCACCAGATCGAGCTGGAAGAGCTGGCGGCCATACACGATCAGATAGCCGAGCCCTTCCGAAGACGCGACCAGCTCGACGACCACGAGCGCCAGCCATGCTTTCGTGAAAGCGAGCCGCACGCCTGTTGCGAGTGTCGGCACGGCGGCAGGCAACACGATGTGTATGACGCGCTGCCAGCGGCTGTAGCCGAATACGCGCGCGACTTCATCGAACGGTGCGGGCGTATTGCGCACGCCCTGCATCGTGCTCAATGTGACGGGCACCAGTGCGGCATGCGCGATCAGGATGTACTTGAGCGGTTCGCCCACGCCGACGAGCAGCAGCAGAAACGGCAGCCAACCCAGCACGGGAATCTGCACGAGCGCATTGAACGTGGGCAGCACGTAGCCTTCGACAGTGCGCGACAGGCCCAGCGCGGCGCCGATCAGCAGGCCGCCGAGCGCGCCCACGCCGAAGCCGACGAGAACCCGTTGCAGACTGACGAGCGTGTGACGCGCAAGATCGCCGTTTGCCGCGAGCTCACGCAGTGTGTCGAATACGAACTGCGGCGGCGGCAGGATTTGCGGCGCGATCCAGCCGCGCGCACAGCCGACATTCCACAGCGCGAACAACACGGCGGGCAGCAGCCACGGCGCGAGATGCCACGCTACGGCCCGCACGCGCGGCTGTGCGGTATCCGGCACCGCGCTTGTCTGGCTGCGCGTGGCGCGCTTCGAAATTGTCGACCACTGGCCTATCGCCTTGCTCATTGCGGCCTCCGTTAACCGAGTGGTTTGCCTTGCGCGTCGTAACGCGTCCAGTAGTGTTCGAGCGACTGCGCCCGCAGCGCGTTGTCGAGATAACGCGTCTCGAACCAGCCGTCGACTTCGACGGGCTGGCGGATCAGCTTGAGCTTGAGCGCATCGCTCGCCACAGCCTTGTAGCGCGCGACAATGAACGGATCGACGAGCGGCGAATTGCGCGATTTCAACGGCTGATCGGCGAATTCGGCCTGCCACGATGCATAGCTCACGCCGCTCTTCGCCCACAACTTGAAGACGGCATCGCGGTTCGCTTCGTCGGACGACCATTGCGCGCCTTTGACGAACGCATTCACCACGCGTTGCACGATGTCGGGATGCGCGCGGTCGAAGTCATCGATCACGAGCAGATGCGACTGGCGCGTGAATTGCGGGCCGTCTTTTTGCGACTCGTAGATGATTTTCGCCAGGCCCTGGTCGCGCAGCTTGTACAGGTGATAGTCGTTGACCGACGCGTCAATGCCCTTCGACGACAGCGCGGCCAGCGAACTCGCCGAATCGAGATTGATCACGCGCAGGTCGCGTTCGTCGAGCTGGTTGGCGGCGAGCACATTGTCCGCGACGAGTTGCAGGTTGGTGCCGCGAAAGATCGACACGCGCCGGCCCTTCAGGTCCTTCACCGACTGCACGGGCGAGTCGGGCGGCACGGCGATTTTCACGCCGACGCGCACCCCTGATTCGAGCAGGATGCGCGTCTTGAGCCCGTTCGCGCGGCCCAGCACGGCGGGCAGATCGCCCTGAAACGCGAAGTCGAGCGATTTATCGGCGATCGCTTCGTTGACGGCGGGGCCCGCGCCCTTGAAGAAGAGCCATTCGACCTTGATGCCGTCGGCGGCAAATTCCTTTTCGACCAGCTGCAATTGGTGCACGGTCGCAGCCGGCGAGCCGCCGAACGTGGGCGGATCGCCCGCGCCTTGTTGCGCGACGCCGATGCGGATCACGGCGGGTTTGTCGGCGTGCGCCTGCTGCACGGTGAAAGCGAGCGCGGTGGCGAGCAGAACGGACTTCACGAGCGTGAAGGTACGTCGGGTTCGATTGGCCATTGAATGAACGTGGAATGCGGTCGGAAAAGTAGGCGGCGCAAATGCAGGTGTCGCGCGAATTTCAATGCGCAAGCGGTTTGCGTGCCGTCACGAAGATCATGCGTCGAGTCAGGTGCAGACCGCGCGGTCCGCGATGGGCCTCGAGCGCGTCGGCGAGGCGTTCGCGCAACTGCGCGACGTCCGGTTCTTCCAGTGACGACAGGAAGTTGCCGAACGAGCTTGCGCGGCTGAATGTCAGCACGTCGTCGACGTTATCGAAGGCATCGTCGATGGTGCGAATCTCGTTGAGCGTCAGCTCGAAGCCGAGCGACGACAACAGGCTTGCCGCACTGTCGCGCGTGAGCGGGTTCGGTGCGCCGATCTCCACGCGTTGCGACTGCGGGTCATCCGCGATCAGCGCGTGCAGCACGCGATGCAGATCGTGCGGAACGTCGGCGGGCATCGTCGTGAAGCCAAGGCGGCCGCCGGGTTTCAGCACGCGCCACGCTTCGCGCAACGCTTGTGGCTGGTCCGGTATCCAGTGAATGACGCTGTTCAGATACACGACGTCGAAGTGCGCGTCGTCGATGTCCGCGAGGCGTTCGGCACGCCCGACGCGCGCCGCGAAACGTCCCTGCGCGCGTTGCAGCGCACGCTCGACGCGCAGCGGCAGCGGATCGATGCCGAGCACGTCGCCTTGGGCGCCGACGCGCTGCGCAGCCGACTCCGTCAAACGTCCCGTGCCGCAACCGACGTCGAGCACGCGCTCCCCTTCGTGCAGGCTGAGCGCGTCGAGCAGTTGCAGACCGTGATTGAACTGGCGGATGCCGAGCCGATCGTATTCGTCGGCGAGCGCCGCGGAATCGAGTTGCAGGCTGGGAGCTGTCGACATGGGAATGAGGGGAGCCGTCGTTGAGCGCTCATTCTTGTCGACACGAACCGTCAGGACAAGAAAGCAATCGAGCTATTCATATGCGTCACGGTGCTTTCCTTTGAGGGTCGCGCGTGTCGTGTTCGTTATCGTGGATAAATCGGTGCATGGGTGAACGAGACGGAGGCTGCTGCGTCGGAAAGCGATCACAAAATGCGTCTGAACAGGACGAGCGCGTCGACACTTCCCTTCATGCGGTCATGCACTTGCTCTGCAAGGCGTGTGTCGAAGCCAAGGCTTCGAAGCCTGTGCACGCGTTTCTCCTGGTCGCCGATGAGTTCGACACCACGGCGGATGCGTGCATCGCACGTGCGCACGGCGCAGGCATTGTCGCCGTCTTCCATCTGCGTCTGCTCAATGAGCGCGCTCAACCTGGCGATCACGTCGAGCAATGTCGTGGGTGCGAACGGCTTCCGAAGCATCGCTGCGACGGGAATAGCTGGCGTCGTGACGAGCGCAGACATCATGATGACGGGCACTTGCAGGAACCCAGGCATGGCTCTCAGTTCGCGCACCATCGTGGGGCCGTCCATCTCTGGCATCATGACGTCCGACACGATGATCTGCGGATGGGAGATCGGCGCGAGGCGCACGGCCTCCATCCCATCATGCGCAATGATGACATCGTGCCCCGCGCTGTCGAGCACAGCGCTCAGCGCGTCACGCAGGTTGGCGTCGTCGTCGACCAGTAGTACGCGGCTCATCGAACGTTTCCGGCTTTCGATGAGCACAAACGCGCATCGCGTATTCCCGATTCACGCGTGGCTTTGCTTCGCGTGAGATCCCGGGCGCGAGTCCCCTGCGCCGCTGGCGGCGGCGCGGAAATTGTAGCTTTTACCAACGGCTCGACACGCTGCGTCAGGCTCGCGGCAAACCCGGTACGAGAAATGCTTCCCCGTGCTCGCTCAGCTGGCCAGTGCCTCGCGCTCCAGTTCACCGAGCGGAATGTGGCGCACATCCCGGCCTTTTACGACGAATACGACGAATTCGGCGATGTTCTTCGCATGATCGCCGATCCGTTCCATCGCTTTCGCAATGAACAGATATTCGAGCGCGATGGAAACGGTTTGAGGCGTCTCGTTCATCTGCGTCACGAGCCTGCGGACGAACGCGCGGAATGCCTCGTCGATCGCCTTGTCGTCGCGCACGATCTGTGCGGCGGCGACGGCGTCCATCCGCGCGAACGCATCGAGCACGCGATTCAGCACCGATGCCGCCATTTCGCCGGAACTGCGCAATTCGGCAAGCGGGATAGAAGACGTGCCGCCGTTCTCATCGATGCGCCGCAGGCGCTTGGACACCTTGCGCGCTTCGTCGCCCATGCGTTCGAGATTCGTCACGCACTTCGACATCGCCATCAACAGACGTAAATCGCGCGCGGCAGGTTGCCGGCGCGCAATGACGCGATGAATTTCTTCGTCGATTTCAATTTCGAGCGCGTTGAGTTCGCGCTCGCTGTCGCGGATTTCCTGGACCAGTGCGGGATCGTAGTCGTCGAGCAGTGTCAGGCAACGGGTGATCTGTCGTTCGACCATGCCGCCCATCGCCAGCAGATGAGTGGACAGCATGTTGAGCGCAGCGTCGAACTGACTCGATAGATGCTTGTCGGACATGGTGCGCCCCCTTTGCTGCGCAGGCGGGTGATGTTTTGCGGGGTGGTCTGCGGGTGGCGCGGTCAGCCCGCGTCCGCACGGTCGGAAACCGTATATATGGTTTCATGGTAACGGTGCAAAAATGCTTGCGCAAGCGGGTAGACAGCTACGCCTTCACGTCCCGTTGCCCGAAGGCCACTGTCTGAATTCGTGCGCTCCTGCTCGGTTTGCGTGACGCATGACGACAGGTACCGACCGAAACCCACCCCTTGCGGACAGGGCCGTCGTGAGCCTGTGCCCGATTTCAATTCAACCATCGCGTGCGTCGATGCCTGTTGATATCCCGTCAGTGGCGACTGGCTGCGCTGCGAGCAGTTCGCTCCGTCGCGCAATGGCATGTCGATTGCTGAGCCTTGGCCAGAGTTCAGTGCGCTCGCCCAACTTCATCGACGAATCCCCGGGAGCAGAAACATGGAGATTACCTATTCCTCTTGCACCCTCGGCGTGACGGCCGGCGTCGCGGACGGCAACGTCGTCGCCAATGTGCGCATCTATCGGCCAGGCGCCGAAGATATTTCCGCAGAGACGTACGAGTTCCAGGTGCCGGGGCACTTCGTGGATGGCAAAGAAGCGATCACGTTCGCAACGGAGTGGGCCAAGGAGTGGATCGACGAGCATTGCGTGTAGGCAGCGTCACATGCGCCGTCGCGCTGCTCTCGCGCAAAGCGCTGCCAGGCCCGCGACGGCCAGCATTGCAACCCCGCGATGTGTGTCGAGCCAGAGTGCGGGACTCGTCGACGAGGCCTGCGCATCGAATCGTCCGTGCACGCGATGCAGACCGCTGACGGGCTGCCACAGGTTCGACGGTTGCCTGTGCCGCGCAGGAAGCGTGTCGTCCTGCTGTGCGCCGATTCCCGTCCGTCCGAGATAGCGATCGAGCCAGCCGGGTATCCACTCGTTCGCGACGATTGCCTTGATGGACGACGAGCCTACCCAGACTTCGCGGCGCCGGTGCGTCGCGGCCCAGTAAATCGCGCGTGCCGCGACCTCCGGTTGAAAGATCGGCGCGACGGGTTTCGGCGCATGCGGCATCTCGTTCTGCGCCCATTCGAACTGCGGCGTGTTGAGCGCGGGCATCTGCACCATCGTCACATGAATGCGGCTTTTGCGATGATGCAGTTCGCAGCGCAACGCGTCGGTGAAGCCGCGTATCGCGTGCTTCGCGCCGCAGTAGGCGGATTGCAGCGGAATGGAGCGGTATGCGAGCGCCGAGCCGACCTGCACGATCACGCCATGATTGCGCGGGCTCATGCGTTTCAACGCGGCCATCGTTCCCCACACGTAACCGTGATACGTCACGTCGGTGATGCGCGCGAAGTCTCGATGTGCGAGCGCGTCGATGGGCGCAAACGCGGTGACCATCGCATTGTTGACCCAGACATCGATGGGTCCGAGGCGCGCTTCGATCGACGCAGCCGCCGCCTCGACCGCGTCGGCGTCGCTGACGTCGACCTTGATCGACAGCACGCGCACGCCTTCTGCCCTTAGCTCCTGAGCCGTTTCGTGAAGCGCGTCGGAGTCGCGCGCAAGCAGCGCGACATCGGCGCCATGCCGCGCGAATTCGAGCGCGGCGGCGCGGCCCACACCAGCCGTTGCGCCCGTGATGACCACTGTTTCGGGTTGACGAATTCCGCGCACGAGTGTGCCCTCCAAGTCGAATAAGTCGTACCTGCTGCGCTTGCGCCGTATCTACAACTCGCCGCGCGAAGCCAGCGTCGCAATCCTGTCCGCCGTGCGGCAGGCGACGGCCTGAATCGTCAGCGACGGATTCACGCCGCCCACAGTCGGAAACACGGAACCGTCGCAAATCCACAGATTGGGGATGTCCCAGCTCCGGCAGTCCGCATCGACGACGCTCGTCGACGGATCGTCGCCCATGCGCGCGGTGCCGTTCAGATGGCACGTGTCGTCGAGCTGCGCCCAGATTTGCCTGCCGCCTGCGGCGTCGAGCGCATCCGTCATGAAGCGGAGCGCATGCGCGATCAGCCGGCGGTCGTTATCGCAATAGCTCCATGTGACACGCGCGATGGGCAGGCCGTACTGGTCCTTCTCGTCGGCGAGCGTCACGCGGTTGCGCTCCTGCGGCAGTGTTTCGCCGACGATCTTCAGGCCCGCCTGGTGGTTGTAGCGCTGCATTTCGTCGAGCAGCGGCTGCCCCCAGATGCCTCGTCCGATCTGCGTCTGCGCCCAGACGACGGGCAGCGGCCCCTGGCTCATGTACGCGTAGCCGCCGAAGAAGTCCTTGCCCTTGTCCGTGTAATTCCAGTGCTCGGTAATGGCAAGCGACGGCGGCCCTTTGTACCAGCGAATTTCGTCGTCCAGCGTGCCCCACACGGCCTGATTCGACTGCACCATCAGGTTCTTGCCGACGAGGCCCGAACTGTTGGCGAGACCATCGGGAAAGCGCTCGTTGGCCGACATGAGCAGCAGGCGGGGCGTTTCGATCGCATATCCGGCCACGACGACATGACGCGCACGCTGGAACTGCCAGCTTCCTTCCCGGAAGTACTCCACGCCCGTTGCGCGTCCATCCGGGTTCACGTCGATGCGGCCGACCATCGCGAGGTCGCGGATTTCCGCGCCCGCGTGCACGGCGCGCGGAATCCACGTGACGAGCGCGCTCTGCTTCGCATTGGTTGCGCAACCGGAAACGCAGAAGCCGCGATACACGCACGGATGAGCCTTGCCGCGCGGCGCCGAAAGCGTCGCGAGCGGCGTCGGGCACCAGTCGATGCCGAGCGCGTCCGCGCCACGCGCCAGTACGAGCGCGGCGGCATTCATTTCGTGCGCGCGATACGGGTAGCGAGGCCGCCTCGGTCCCCACGGATAACGCACCGGTCCGGAGATTTTCAGCGCATCTTCGACGTACGCGTAGTAGCGCCACATCTCCTGCCAGTCGAGCGGCCAGTCCGCGCCGTAGCCCAGCAGCGAACGCGACTTGAACCACTCGGGACGAAAGCGCAGCGACACCATCGCGAAGTGCACGGTGCTTCCGCCGACCGCTTTTCCGCTGTTGTTCGCGCCCAGCACGAGCGGATCGTCGCCATCGACGATGCGTTCGTCGGTCCAGTACAGCTTCGATTGATGCGTTTCGTCGGATGCGAATTCTTCGAGCGGACGCCACCATGCACCCGCATCGAAGGCGACGACCTTGAAGCCCTGTTCCGCGAGCCGGCACGCAAGCGTGCCGCCGCCCGCGCCCGTGCCGACGATCGCGAAGTCGACTTCTTCATGCCGCGGATATTCGCGCATGGGCAGCCAGCCGCCGCGTGTGAAGACGTCGGGTGCGCGGCCCTGACGGCCGCGAGGCTGACGAAGCGCATCATCGAGCACGCTGCTTCTCCCGCATCGTTTGACCGCCGTGTGCGGTCCCCGTCTCGCGCGCTTCCCACGGATCACGGCGATTGAAGCTCATGCGCACGTATCCGCGCGGATTCGCAGGGCCGCCGAAGCCGATCGCGCTCCAACTCGACGGATGCGAGTAGAAGGTCGTGCAGATGTCGTGCAGCACGCGCTGCGTGAAGAAAAGTTGCGGCGGCATGCCTTGCCATGTGTCGCGCGACAAGGTGCCGTGTTCCAGCGCCTGCACGAGGCCGATGCGCTCGCGTTCGGCGAGATCGGAGAACGCGGCGCGGTGCCGATGCATGCTTTCGTCATTCAGCGCCGCGAGGCCGATGCGCCACGCGTCCTGCAACGCGGGCAGACGCGCATGGCGATAGCCGTCGCTCTTGCCCTTCGCGATCTTGCGATCGACCAGCGCCGCGAGGGGCACGGCGCGCTCGTCATCGGCTTGTGGAATGATCACGGCGCACAGCGCGCGCAACGTGCGCCATTGCTCGGGCGTGCACCACGCGGGTTCGTCGGAGATGCCGATCCGATTGTCGATGACAGTGCGCGTGGCGTCGTCCCATGAAGGCGTGTCGCGTTTATCGAGCACGTCATAGTCTTCATAGACAGGAAGAGACGAGGCGTTATTCATGTTCTGTCTCCCTCATGCGAAGCGCCGCGAGGCCCGCCAGCGCGAGCGCCGTGAAGCTCGGTGGCGCGGGCAGGGGCGGGCCGCCCAGAATGTTTTGCGACCAGTTGCGCCAGCCGCCCTGGCAGCGCGCGATACCGCGTGCATGAAAGAGCGCACCGACGACGCCCAGCGCCGCGGTCACGCGCAACCCGATGCGCGTGAGCCAGTGCTCGCGAGGCCCGGATAGCGCGGCGTGGGCGAGCATCGCGGCGGCGACGGGTGGAACGGTGACGGGCGCATACATCGCGCGATGCTGAAATGCGCCCCTGAAATGCAGAAGCCCGACTTCGGCAACCGTGCCTGCCAGCCCGATCGCCGCCGCGAGCGCGAGCGCTTTGCCTGCGGGCATGCCGCCCAGCCGCGGATCCACTGCGGGCTCGTTGCGCAGGCGCTCGCCGATGGCGCCCAGCGCGCCCGACAGAAGGAGCGCCATCGGTGCGCCCAATGGCGCGCCGTAGAAGAGGTTGTGCCAGCTGAACCCGCCCGGACGCTTCGTGACGTTGTAGAGATGAAATGCCGTGCCGGCGACGCCCGCCGCCGCAGCCGTGTAGTAGACGGCATGCCGGACGGAGTGTGCGGCGGGCGTGCGGTCGGCGCCGCCGTGCAATCCCGCCATCAGCGAACAGCTGGCGGAAACGAGCGGCGTGTACATCGCCGGGTTCTCGAACGAGCCGCGGTAATGCTCGACGGCGCTATCGGCGAGAGCGGAAAACGCAAGCAACGCGGAACTGTGATTGAAGGCGCGCGCGGCGTCGATGTGAACGAGTGATGCGTTTTTGTACGCGGCACGCGGCGCAATCGAAGGACGGCCACGCGTCGTTTGCGATGTGCCGCTGCGATTGGCCAGCGCGATCGCGCCGGAGGCGGCGCAGAGCGCGCCGAGCATGCTGAGCATCGTTCTCGTCATCGCGGGCCGATTGGTTGATCTGGATTTTTGCGCATCATCGTGTGCGTCCTCGCATTCATCAGGTATCGACGGCGAAGCGGCGTGCATCCTGCCGCTTCAGTTCCAGGCCGCATCCCGGTCGCGTGCAATCCGGCGCGATGCAGCCATCGGCGACACGCGGCGCGCCGTCGAATAACATCGACTCGATCCGCGCATGGTCATGAAACCATTCCTGGTGGCACAAGCCGGGCACGGCTGCCGCGACATGCAGATGCAATGCGGGCGCGCAATGCGCGGACAGCGGCACATGAAAGGCGTTCGCGAGGTGCGCAGCCTGCATGAAACCTGTGATGCCGCCGCAACGGCTGGCATCGGCTTGCAGCACGTCCACGGCGCATGCGTCGAGCATTCGCCGGAAATAGTCGGACGTGTAGCCGTATTCTCCGGCGGCAATGTTCATTCCCGAAGGCGCTGCGCGGCGGACTGCATGCAGTCCGGCGAGATCGTCGGACGAGACGGGTTCTTCGAACCACTGCACGCCGTATTGCGCGAATTGCTCGGCGTGGCGGAGCGCGGTTTTGCTGTCGAACGCGCCGTTCGCATCGACGAACAGACCCACATTTGAACCGATGGCTTCGCGCGCGATGCGCACGCGGGCGGGATCGCGCTCAGGCTCGCTGCCGATCTTGATCTTGACCCACCGGCAGCCGTCGCGATGCGCCCATGCGCGCAGTTGTTCGCGCATCTGCGAATCCGTGTAAGTGGTGAAGCCGCCGCTGCCATAGACGGGCACGGTGTCGCGCGCCTGACCGAGCAGTTTGACCAGCGGGAGATTCAGGCGCTTCGCGTGCAGATCCCACAGCGCGCAGTCGAGCGCCGAGATTGCCGTCGCCGCGACGCCATCGCGGCCAATGTTGCGCACGCGGCGCTGCATCCGCAGCCAGAGGCGCGCCAACTGCGACGCGTCTTCGCTGAGCAGTACCTCGGCAAGCGTCTGCCGGATCAGCGTCGCGACGCATGCGTCGCTGTACGTGTAACCGATGCCCGTGACATCCGCTGCGTCGACCTCGGCGACGATGAGCGTGGTCGAATGCCATTCGAATGTGCCGTCGGCTTCGGGCGCGTCGGTCGGAATCGTGTAGGCATCGGCCGCGATTCGGGTGATGGGCGCGGCGAAGCGATCCGTTGAATACGTCGAGGAAGGAGGGACGACATCGTGCATGGAAAGCGCTCGCGAGATACGACTGTGCAGGCATTGTCCTGCTCTTGAGCGCCAGCAATGGATGTACCTTACAGCGCGGTTTCGCGTGAGTAGCGCGCAGGATGGGATCAGCAGGAACCTGTTGGCAAATCGACATCGCGATGCACAGTCGGCTGCCGATGCGATGCGTTGGTAAATGTCACAACATGAGGTAATCGATACGGGGCGATCACGCATCAAGCGACAGAAGAAAACGATGCGATGCCGCTTGCGGGGATTCGCGCTCGG